>JBDHQH010000087.1:0-15198 GCA_039806935.1 Verrucomicrobiota bacterium | reverse complement strand
AAGGAAAGGGAAAACGAGATTGAAGGATTCACTCGATCCATCAGGTATTCCAAGGAAGCCGAGATGCGAGGCGGCAAACGCCAGCAGTAGGAATCCGGCAAAGCGGTGCAATGATCCATCTCGCCTCAGAGCCAGTTGCTCTCGTCCCCCTTCACGGCGGTTCTCCCGCGCTGCCTGGCTGGGATGGCAGGTTTTCACTGGCGCCCCTTGCGGTGCAACGTGACTTCGAGCCGGTTCGTCGCGCCGGGGGCAAACGTCGCCCGGATCACTCGATCCTCATATCCGCGCCGCGATGGCGCCTGATATTTCGCGGCCTCAACGCTCACCCCCTCGACTTCCGGGGGGAGGTTTCGCAGGACCAACCGGCCGGCGCGATTCGTCCGGCCGGCAAAAACCAGATCCGGCAAGCGCAAGATCTCGCGGTAAGGGGCTTCGCTGGAGTGGTTCCGCCTCCAGCCATATACGCCCTGCAACCGAAAAGCGCCTGGCCAGAGCGCCACCCGGACGTCCGCCAGTGGCTTCCCGCGCTCGGTTTTGGCGGTGAATTCCAGCGTCGCCGTCGGCTCGGTCCTCACTTCAATCCGGGTGATCGGCGGCTGTAACGGGAAGGTTTGCGGGATGGCCAGCACCGGACCTCTGACAAGCCGGCCTTGGACTCGGTTTGACAATTGTCCCTCGCTCTTGCCGGCGAAGCCATCGCCCAGCACCACCAAATCCGCCTCGCCCGGCGGCACCGACTCGAAAAGAAACCTCCCCTCCGCGTCGAGGGGGCGATGGCTGTGCCAGAAATTCCGGCCGCCGTAGTGCCGGTCGTGGTCGTAGTAATCCTCAATGACGTTCAGCGCCGGATATTCCCCGGGTCGGACCGCGAGCATGACCCGTCCGTTTTTCACCGGGCGCCGCGCGTTGTCGTCCAGCCGCCCCTCCAGCCGAATGCCGGGCTTCATCTCGAGGGTCAGTCGGGACACCTTCCCTCTCTCCGCGATGAACGGCGCGTTCTGACTATATAAAATCTCCCCCGAGGGCAACCGGCCCATGAGTTGCGCCAGATGGCCGCCCGGCGCGAGTTGGTGATAGGTCAAAACCCCGTTCTCCTGCCTCGCCCAGGCTTTTGCGGGCGTCGGCCCATCGGAAAGAATAACTGTCAAATCGGTCACCGGCTCGTGCCCCTCGCCATGCCAGCCCGAAATCTCCAGGGTGATTCCCCGCGTCATTCGAATGGGCGAGTGCGGTCTATCCACAGGAAAATCATGGAGGGCCACCGGGCTGTAATCCGGATGCGTCACGGTAAAACACAACGCCCCGATCGGTTCCCGGCTCCCGGGAATGCCGCGGGCCGCATACCTCAATGAAACCCGGCCCTCCCGATCGGTGCTCGCCGCCGTTTTCGGCCCCAAAACATCCTTCCGCCAGCCGTGAGCGTCGGCAGCATGGGCGCCCTTCACCCGAAAGCCAAATGGCTTGACACGCGCGCCGGCAAGCGGCCGTCCGTTTTCATCCCGCACCACGACGGCAACCTGCTTGAAACCTCGAGGCAGCCGCCGGGGGTTTCCGGCGTCGCCGCTCCGCCGGGTGAAACGAGACTTCCGATTGGATCGGGCGCTCATGCCTAGAATTGGTTGTGAAGAAGAGATTATCACTTTCCGCAAACCTGGCAAGTAATTTTCGTTATTTTTTATTTTATTGATTTTCATCCCGGTTGAGCGGAACAAATTCCTTCTCCGGGCCGCGATTGCGCTTTGACGCGCCGCTTCGGAACTGTTAATCTGCCCGTTGCGATGCGCGTCAGAGGTTCAGCCCTGGTGATTTACCTGCTTTGTGTGACGGTGGGGGTCACTGGCTTGTGGTTGGTCAATCATCGGCCCTCGCCGGCGCGCGGCGCCCGCGCGGATTGGCGCCAGGGAGCCGGAACCAACGGGCAGGCCCGACTGCGCAATCGGGAACTCCAGACCATGGAGGAGCAACTCCGCAAATCGTTCCGCGGCCTCTCGCCCGAGCAGGTGCTCGAGGGCACCCTGGGCCCGTACCCCACCCCCGCCCCCGCGCCGCCCTCCCGGACCACCCGGGATTTGCTCGATCGCAAAAAAAATTGGACTTTCCTGACCCCCGAAGAGCTCGCCGCCGGAGCCGGCGGACGTAACTACACCGATCTCCTGCAACCTGAGACTCGCGCGGAATCCGCCGAAAAGCGATCCACCGCCATGGAACGATACATGTCGCGGATGGAAGCGAAAGAACGGGGAGCGCGGTCTGACGCTCTGCCCGAAGGGGATTGGTCCACCTCGAGCCGCGCCAACGGCGGCGGCAAATCCGCCCGCGCCGAAGACGGCCGCACGGCCGCTTTGAACCAATCCGAATACGCCTTGCGCAAGGCGATGGGCGGCGAGGATTTAACCCGGGGTTCCCTGGCGGCCGAACCCCGGTTGTTCGGCGAAACATTTAATTTCCGCGCCCCAAAGGACTTCGTCGATTCGGATTCACACCGCGACCGCATGAAGGATTACCGGGCCTGGCTGGATGCCGCAATCGGCGGTTCGCCGGTGGCGGCGGATTCGCTTCCGGGCCAGGGTGGCCGGACCCCCGCCGGCGGCTACACGCCCGCCAATCCTTTCAGCGAGCCCACCCGGCCCTTTGATTCCGGCCCCGGCGCGACGCTCAACGCCAACACGCTCAACCCGCGATTGCCGGAGGTCGGCGCGCGCACGCTGAATCAGTGGAATCCCCTCTACGAGCCGCCCAAAATCGAGACGCCCAAGCCGCCGCCGCCCTCGGTGCCGCGCATGGAGGCGCCGCGGCGGAAATTCTTCTGAACTCTCCTCCTCCCGAGGCCGCTCAATCCAGGGGCAGCACCTGAACCTCGGCGCCGGCGGGCCAGCGCGCCCCGGCGGGGGCGTCGAGCAGGGCGTCCGCGCCCGCCAGTGCGCGCAAGCCGTGCGACGCCTGCAAGCCGGCTGAAAACACCAACCCGCCACGAAGCGCGACCCGCAGGAAGTGGCGTCGGTCGCCTGGATTGGCCAGCGGCTCGCCGAGCCGCGCCACGCAGGCGCGCGGCCGGACGTCGCGCGCCCCTTGCAGGCGCAACAGGGCCGGACGCGCCAGGAGGAAAAAAGTCACCGCCGCCGAAACCGGGTTGCCCGGCAAACCGAAGAACCGTTTCTCGCCCAGCCTGCCGAACAGGAAAGGTTTTCCCGGCTTGATGTCCACCCTCCAAAATTCCGTGCGGCCGCCGAGCTGCGTGAACGCCGCTTTCACCAGATCGGTCTCGCCCACCGAGACCCCGCCCGTGCTGATCACGATCTCCGCCCGCTCGAAGGCCTCCGCCAGCGTCCGCCGCGTGGCCGCGGCGTCATCCGGCGTCAGCGGCAGGGCCACGGGCAGCGAACCGGTCGCGCGCACCATTTCCGCCAGGCCGACGCGCGCGCTTTCGTAAATCATGCCCGGTCGCAATGGCTGGCCCGGCTCGAGCAATTCCGAGCCGGTGGCTGCCAGGGCCACCCGTGGTGCGCACCCCACCGTCGCCTCCGCCACCCCGGCGGCCGCCAGGGCCATCAACGCGCCCGCGGTCAGGCGTTCCCCCGCGCCGACCAGCCGCTCCCCCGCGCGGAGGTCCTCGCCTGCGCGCCGGACGTTCTCGCCCGGGTGCGCCGGCGCCTGGATCAGCACCCGACCCGCCGCCGCGGGATCCGGCGCGGTGTCCTCCTGCATCACCACCGCGTCCGCCCCGGCGGGAATGGCGGCGCCGGTGAAGATTCGGGCGCAGGTTCCCGGGGCCAACTCTCCCTCCAGCGGCCGCCCCGCCACCGAGCGCCCGGCCACGCGCAGGGCCACCGGCGCCTCCGGACGGGCGCCCTCGGTTTCCGCGCCGCGAACCGCGTAACCGTCCATCGACGAGTTGTCGAAAGCCGGCAGATCCGCCTGAGAAAACACCGGCGCGGCCAGCCAGCAGCCCGCCGCCTGGCTTAACGGGACGACACGCAGGTCCGGCGCCGGAAGACTCCCGAGAATTTTTTCGATGGCCTGCTCCAGTTGCAACATCTCCGCCACCATGCGTGATCCGGCTCCGGTTGCAAGCGAGAACCCGAACGGCCCTTCAGGTTTTGTGGTCCCCGCCCCAACGCCCGGTTCCCCCCGCGGATGGCGGCAGCCGCCGGCCGCCGAACTTTACTTTGCGGAAAAATCCATGGATATAATGGCCAGACGCCTTCCCCGGTGCGGCGGGCGCGGTATTTCGTGAAACGACTTTTGCTGTTGGTCTGGCTCGGCGGCGGACTCCTCACCGGCGCGCGAGCGGTGACGTTGTTGTCGGATGCGTTTTCCTACCCCGACGGATCGTTGGTGGCAGCCCCGGGCAGCCCCTGGTGGACGACCAGCGGAACCACCGGCGAGGTGAAAGTCGTCGCCGGCCAGGTGCTGCTCGCGCAAACCAATTCCGAGGATGTGGGCGCGCTGCTGGCCGGCCAACCCTACGGCGGCTCCGCCCCGGAGACGCTCTACGCCGGGTTCCTGTTCCGCTTGACCGCCCTGCCCGGCGGCGGCGGGGAATATTTCGCGCACTTCGCCTCGGGCGTCGGATCCGGGACGCACCGCGCCCGGGTATTTGTCACCACCAGCGGAGCCGCGCCGGGCGCCTTCCGCCTGGGCCTGGCCAACGCGTCCGGCGCTCCCAACCAACTCCTGCCCCGGGATCTGGCCCTGGATACGGATTATTTCCTCGTGCTCCGCTACACGCCCAGCAACGCCGCCAGCGGGTTGTGGTTGAACCCGGGGGCGGAGACCGATCCCTCCCTCGCGGCGGCGGACTCCGCCAGTGTCATCCCGATCAGTTCCTTTCGCTGGCGGCAGTCCCTGGGCATGGGCGCGCTGCTGGTGGATAACCTCGTCGTGGGCACGCGTTTTGACGACGCCCTCGAGGCGGCGCCGCAGACGCCGCCGACGATCACCGACCATCCGCGCAGCCTGGAGCGGACGGAAGGATCCAATGCTGTCTTTTCCGTCGCCGCGGCCAGTTTCTCGCCCCTGACCTGCCAATGGTGGAGCGCCACGGCGGGATCCGACGCCCAGCGCTTGAGCGGCGAGACCAACGCGACGCTGTCGCTCACGGCGGTCGCGGCGGCGGACGCGGGCGAGTATTGGGTAGTGGTCGCGAACGCCTTCGGTTCGGTCACCAGCCAGGTCGCGACCCTGACCGTGACGGCGCCCATCCCGCCGCCGCAGATCCTCGCCTCGCCGCCGGATCAAACGGTGGCGCTGGGCGGCGCGGTAGTGCTGGCGGTCGAGGCGTCGGGGCTCGCGCCGCTGACGTATCAATGGCAATTCTTCGGAACCAACCTGCCGGGAGCGACGGACCGCGAGTTCGCGATCACGAACGCGGCTCTCGAGCAGGCCGGGCCCTATCAGGCGCTGGTGTTCAATCCGGGCGGCGTCGCCACCAGCGCGGTGGCGACGGTGACCGTGCTGCTGCCGCCGCCGCCGCGCTGGCCAAACGTCACGGTGATGACCTACAACGTGAAAGGCAATGGCGCGGCCGATTGGAGCACCAACGCCGCTCAGGTGCGGGCCATCGGACGCCAGTTGCGATACCTCGATCCCGACATCATCACCTTCAACGAAATCCCGCACAGCCAGGTCTGGGAAATGACGAATTTCGTGAGCGCTTTCCTGCCCGGTTATTACCTGGCCACAAACTCGGTGGGAGATGGGTTCATTCGCAGCGTGATCGCGAGCCGTTACCCCATTGTGCTCTCGCAAAGCTACCTGCACGGCTCGAGTCTGGCGCCCTTTGGCTACGGCGGCGTTTCCAAATTCACCCGCGATCTCTTCCTCGCGCGCGTGGCGGCGCCTGGCTACGCCCAGCCGCTGGACGTCTATACCACCCACCTCAAAGCGACCACGACGAGCCCCCAGGATGACGCCGACAAACGCGCCGCCGAGGCGCGCGCGATCACCAGTTTCTTGCAGGCCGCCTATGCGCGGAACGGCGGCGACAGCAACGGACCCCGCCCTTACCTGCTCACCGGAGACTTGAACGAGGATGTGTTTCGCCCTGACACCCGGCGCTACACCAGCGGCGAACCGATCCAGACGTTGACGAACGGGGTGGATCTGCGGCTCATGACCCCGGTCCAACCGGCCACTCTCCAGGATTTCACCATTTCCATTCAAGCCTCGCTCAACGCGCGTTTTGATTACATCCTGCCTTGTGGCCTGTTGTTTTCAAACGTCGTCGCCAGCCAGGTTTTCCGCACCGATCGGCTGGATTCCCCGCCTCCGCCGCTGCTGGCGACGGACAGCCGGACGGCCTCGGATCATCTGCCGGTGCTCACGGTGTTTGCCAACCCTTACGTCTTTTCACTCACCGGGATCACCCGCTCGGACGGCGGCGTCACGATCACGTGGAACTCGGTGACGGGACAGCCGTATCGAGTCGAGGCCTCCTCGAACCTGGCGTCCTGGCAACTCCTGGCGGCCGGCCTGGTCGCGACTAACGGGCAAATGAGCTTCCGCGCCAACCCCGACGCCCACCTGCGCTTCTTCCGCGTGGGAACGCCCTGAGCGGCAGGAAGCCTGAAAGCTGCGACTACCTGGGGACTCCCGATCAGGCACTCCGGGTGTAGCCGCAGCCTTCAGGCTGCGCTCTCCGTCTGGCCCGGACGCCGACGCAGGGTATGCGCACCCAGAACGGGAATCAGCCCCAACAACGCCAGGACGCCGGTCGAAGCCGCGTCGGGCACATTGGGATTGGGATCCGGATACGCTCCCCCGTTCACGTTGACGCGAATCTGGGTGTTCGCCACCGGATTCTGTCCTTGGAACGCGCTGAGGATGAAGTCGCAGCTTCCCGCAATATCCGGATCGTAGCCTGAAGCCCACTTTTTAACTAACCGGAAGGTTCAGCGCGAAGGAACGCGAGTAGCCGTCAGGAGATCCGGCCGGTTCCCCTTCGCGTCCATTGGCGTTCATTGGCGGTTAAATTCGTTTCCCCATACCCGCTTTACCGCAGCACCTCGCGGCGCGCGGCCAGAGCGCCCTCGCTTTGCCGCCGGAGCTCGGACAGGGAGCCGTGCCGCGCGGCCTGGAGCACCGCGCTCAGTTCGCGGGCCTCGATTAGCCGCGGCACGAGGACGTAATCCGCGCCGGCCTGGTACAGGCCGCGCGCCTCGGCAAAGTGCTGCGCGGTGACGATGATTTGGGCGCCGGCATTAAGTTCCCGGATCTCGCGCACCAGCCGGGTGGCGGTGGTGCCTTTGAGCAGCGAGTTGGGGATCGTGCAGAGGACAATGGCGGCCCGCTCGATGCCCGAGTGCCGCAGCGTGTCGCGCTGGCTGATGTCGCCATAGAGGACGGGGATGCCGCGCCGCCGCAATTCGGTGTTCACTTCGGGGTTGAAATCGAGCACGGAAATTTCGCGCAGCAATTCCGGCGCGGACTGGCCCAACTCTTCGAGCAATGAGCTGGCGGTCCAGAAGAAGCCAAGCATCTGGATGGGCCGGGCCGCGGGGGCGCCGGGATCGGGGGCCGCGGCGGCCGCGGCATCCAGGTCCGGCAGTCCGCAGCGGCGCAGCCCGGGGCTGAGCCAACGCACGAGAGCGTCGTTGCGTCCGATGGCATAGCTGCTGGCCACCGCGAGCAGGACAAACGCATAGGCGACCACGCCGGTGACCGCCGGGCTGAGGTGACCGGCGCCCGCGCCGAGCGACACGATCACCAGCGAAAACTCGCTGACCTGGCACAGGTTGATCGACGGCACCAGGCTGGTGCGGTGGCCCAGACGCATCGCGTAGAGCGGCGTGAAAACGGTGAGAAACCGGCTGGCCACCAGAAACAGCGAGTAAACCCCCGCCCCGATCAGCAGGGCCGCGGTCGGCCTGGGGATGGACATGCCCAGGCCGACGAAAAACAGCGTCAGGAAAAAGTCGCGCAGCGTGGTCACCCGCGCCGCCACATCCAGGGCATAGGGGAAGGTCGAGAGAGCCACGCCGGCGATCAAGGCGCCCATCTCCCGCGAGAGATTCAGTTGCTGCGCCAGCCCGCAAACCAGAAAGCACCAGGCCAGCGCCCCGACCAGCACCAGCTCTGGCTGCCGAGCCACCGCGCGGAACAACGCCGGCAGCACATAACGGCTCGCCACTAACGTCGAGGCCACCAGCACCACGACGCGAAACAGCGACCCGAGCATCGGCCCGGCCGCCGGCGCGGTGAGGGAGGGCTGGATCGCCAGGAAGAGAATCGCGAACAGATCCTGGAGCACCAGCACGCCCAGCGTGATCCGCCCGCCCAGGGTGTCGAGTTCCCCCTTGTCATAGAGCAGTTTGACGATGATGACGGTGCTGCTGAGCGCGGCACTGACGGCCAGATAGATGGCGGTCAAGCCGCCGCCGGGAAGGGGATTCAGCACCTTGAAAAAAACGAACCCCAGCAGCGTGCCCCCGAGCATTTGCGCCAGGCTGGTGAGCAGGATCGCGCGGCCCGCGCGCAGGATTTTCTTCAAATCGATCTCCAGCCCGATCATGAAGAGGAGGAAAATCAAGCCCAGCTCCGAAATGCGGCTGATGGATTCCGCGCTGTTGATCCAGCCCAGGCCCACTGGCCCGACCAGCAGACCGGCCGCCAGATAGGCGATGATCAGGGGCTGGCGGATCAGGCGCGCCGCCAGTGCCAGCAGCCACGCCACCACAATGCACAGCGCCACTTCGGAGATCAGCCCAGGATTTTCCATTGGCGTTCTTTGAGCGTCATTCTTTCTGGCCGCTCTTTGGACCAGCGACCGCCGGAGCTTTCATAAAGTCTTGCTCATGAAAAGAATCACATTCCATCGCCACGTCAAGCGTTCATACCTCGCGCAACCCCCGGCCAATGCCGGCCATCCCCGCCGGGATGAGGATTTGCCCGCCGAACCCGGAGGGTTCGCAGCTATTAGCCGGTGGTTGAGGAGCGCAGCGACGACACCGCCGGTAAAACGGTCCCAAAAGTATTCCGCATCCCGGAGGGGACCCGCCTTTAACCGGGCTTCCCGCCTGATTGCGCGTTGGTGCGGCGGGGTTAGGCTTTTGTATGGAGGGTTTATGTGGCTCATGCGTGTCTGGCTGTGGATATCGCTCACAATGATGTTGCCGCTTCTCTGCCTGGGGGCGGCTCCGGACCTCCCCGGCGGGACTGTCGCCATGACGCCGACCGCCGCGGCGTTGGCTCAAACACAGGGCAGGCTTCGGTTTGTCGCCACGGCTTCAGGTGGGGATACCCTGGTTCTGGAAACCGAGGGATTGCTGCCCGGATACTACCTCGTGGCGGCGGAAACGGCCCGGCAAACCTTTCCGCTGGGTCAATTTTTGGTCGCAGATCCGACCGCGGGCCCGGAAGCGGTGCCGGGGATAGATCTGGACCGGGCGAACACGGCGAAACAATCAAAAATCTTGTCGGCGCGCACGGTGGTGAAACTGCCGAATGAGGTGCGCTGGGGACGATTGAAGCAAATTGTGGTCGTAAATTGGGCTGGGACAGTGATTTTGACGGCGAATTTGGCGACGCACTGACCGCGCGGTTTGTCTTGAGTTTGGACACTGCGCGTCTCTCGGGCGCGTGATCAGGAAGACATTTCGCCCGAAGCTTCGGGAGAATGGACGGCGCGCGGCGATCTGGCCCATACCTTGCTATTACTCTGGCGGGGCTGTTCGTTGGAAAGCGTTCAGCTTGATGTTTTAGAACACGATTACGCTATGGGACTGTCTTTCTTATCCGCTGGGGCCAAGCGCCGCGACGAGCTGCTGGCGATCGATCTGGGCGGGCGCACGACCAAAGCCGTGCATCTGACCCGGAAAGGCGATCGGCTGGGGCTGGCGCGCTTTGCGTTGGTGGACGCCCCGATTTACGAGAAGAATCTTTCCGTCGAATTGCTGGCGGAGCATCTCAAGGCGGTTTGCAAGGCGCTCGAGACCAAGACGCGGACGGCGGCGGTGGCCATCGGCGTGCAGGATTCGATAGTGCGCCAGGCCGAGCTGCCCGTGATGCCGGTTCCAGACATGCGGCAGATGCTCAAAATGAGCGCGAAAATGTACCTGCAGCAAGAGCTTCCCGGCTACGTTTATGATTGCTTTCCTTTGACCAACCCGGGCGCGCAGAAAAAGCCGGAAAAGCCCAAAGCCACCTCGAATCTCCCGAAACAGCGGATGTTGGTGGCCGGCGCGCGCAACCAACTCGTCGAAAACGTTCAGGCGGCGATGAAAAGCGGCGGACTGCATCCCGACCACGTCGTGCCGGGGTTGATCGGCCCGGTGAATGCCTTTGAGCAGGCCTTTCCTGAGTTGTATAGCAAAGAGGTGGTCGCGCTGGTGGAGATCGGATTCAAGAACACGAGCATCTGCATTTTGGATCGCGGGGATCTGGCGTTGAGCCGGGTGGTGGCCATCGGGAGCGACAAGCTCACCAACGGGTTGGCCGAGTCTCTGGGCATCAGTTACGCCGAGGCCGAGGGCATCAAAATCGGCATGCCGCAGGAAGTGCAGCCCAATCTCGAGACGTTGGTGTTGCCCCTGGGGCGCGAGCTGCGGGCTTCGCTGGACTTTTTCGAGCATCAGCATGACAAGCCGGTCACGCACATTTTTGTCAGCGGCGGCGCCGCCAAATCCGAGGTGATCCTGCAAATCCTGCAGGCCGAACTCCTGTCCGAATGCAAAACCTGGAACCCGCTCGGCTTCCTGCAGTTTGATTTGCCTCCGCAGCAAGTCGCGGAGGTGGACCAGGTCGCCCCGCAACTGGCCGTGGCGGTGGGCGCCGGTCTGGCCGCATTTTAATTTATGCCCATCAAGATCAATCTGCTCGCCGAAGCGCAGGCCGCCGAGGATTTTCGCCGGCGCGATCCCGTCAAGCGCGCCATCTGGATTGGCGCGGGGTCGGTGGCCATGTTGCTGATTTACAGCCTGTCGCTGCAATTCCAGGCCTTCATCGCCGGCAGCGAGTACAAAAGCCTCGAGGCCCGGGTGACCGGCAAGAATGCGGATTATTTGCGGGTGCTGGCCGAACAGCAAAAGCTCGCGGACGTGGAAACCAAGCTGGCGGCGCTGCATCAACTCGCCACCAACCGTCTGCTCTACGGCACCCTGCTCAACGCCTTGCAGCAAGCCACTGTGGATGAGGTGCAACTGACCCAGTTGCGCGCCAGTCAGAGTTACCAGCTCACCGAGGAGGTGAAGGCGAAAACCACGAATGGCAAAACCACCCCCGGCAAACCGGCCACTGCGACCGAGCGGATTTTGCTCGCCCTCGAGGCGCGCGATTCCGGCCCCAACGCCGGAGATCGCATCCCGAAATACAAAGAGGCGATCACCGAGTCGCCCTATTTCAAACAGGTGTTGGGCGCGACCAATGACATCCGGCTGGCGAATTTCTCGCCGCCGCAGGCCGCCGCGAACGGCAAGTCCATCGTGCTTTTCACCCTCGAGTGCAAATTCCCGGAAAGGATCCGATGAACCGACTCTCCCGACAAAAAAAACAGGCGCTCGCGCTGATCGTGGCGCTAACCATCGGCGGGCTGGCCGGAGTTTGGTTCGGCCTGGTGAACGCGCAGCGGAACTCGCTGCGGGCGCTGGGGGACAAGACCGCGGCGGCCCAGAGGAAGTTACAGTTGGTGCTGCGCACGATCGAGACCTCGGATCGCATTCAGGCCGGGCTCGAGGATTCCGGCAAGCGGCTCGAGAACATCGAGAGCGGGATGGCCGCGGGCGATTTATATTCCTGGGCGATCGAAACCATTCGCCAGTTCAAGGCGTCCTACAAAATCGACATTCCACAGTTCAGCCAGATCGACGGGCCCCGGCAGGTCAATTTGCTTCCCGGTTTTCCTTATAAACAAATCGCCATCACGATCGCCGGCGCCGGCGGCTTCTATGACATCGGCCAGTTCATCGCCGATTTCGAAAACAAGTATCCGCACATGCGCATCCAAAACCTTTCGCTGGTTCCGGGCGGGCTCGGTGAAGCCGATCCGGCGGCGAATCCGGCGGCGCACGAGAAGCTGTCGTTTCGCATGGAAATTGTCGCCCTGGTCAAACCCACTGTCGCCTTATGAGAAATCCGAGATTGCATGCCGCGGCGGCCGCCCTGCTGGCCGCGCTGGGACCCGGTCCGGTGTTTGCCGAGTCTGCCCAACCCTCCGCCGCGCCCAAGACTAACGAAGTGGCCAGAGCCGATGCCATGGTTCCGGAATCGGTGTTTGCCGTGCCGGCGAATCCCAAGCAAGGCCGGAACCCGTTCTTCCCGGATTCGACCTTCGCGAAACCGGCTCAACCGGCGAAATCCGGCCAATTGGATGTCTCGGCTTTTGTGCTCAACGGGATCACCAGTCCGCCCCGCCGCTCGGCCATGATCAACGGCCGGACGTTTGAGCCGGGCGAGGAGGCCGAGATCAAACTGCCCACCGGCGGCAAGGTTTTGATCAAATGCGCCGAGATCAAGGACGACTCGGTGGTCATTCAAGTGGCTGGGCAGCAGCGCGAGCTGCGCTTCCGGGCGGGGATCTGACGTGAAGCGGGATGGGCGGCTGGCCCAGGCGCAGGCAAGCCACGTGCGCCGCAACTACTAAGGGAACGCTGCCGCGCGGCTAAAAACGCGCTTTAGCTCAGCCGGGTTTTCGTTTCACAATGGCTCCCGCATGACGGAAGATGAGCGGGAGAAATTCCTGGTTCGCGAATACTTGGACGGACCGCCGGGGGCCTTTGTCGAGGTGGGGGCGAATCATCCCCGCGACGGATCCCAAACCTGGCACCTGGCCGAGCGCGGCTGGCGCGGCGTCCTTGTCGAACCGCAGGCGAAGTTTCATCAACTCCTGGCGCGCGAGCGCCCGGAGGCCTACGTGGTCCGCGCCGCCTGCACGGGCCCCGGTCAGGCGGGCGTCATCACCCTGCACATCCCCGCCGAGGACGGCTTCGCCACCGTCGAGCCGAACAAGGATGACTTTTACGTGCGCTACTCCGCCACCGAGGAGGTGGCGGCCAAAACGCTCGATGCCATCCTGGCCGAATGGCGCGCCGCGACCGGCCTGACCGCGCCCGTGCGGCTGCTGGCGCTGGACGTCGAGGGCCACGAACTCAGCGTGCTCGAGGGTTGCTCGCTCGGCTTGCATCGTCCGGATCTGGTGCTGATCGAGGACAAGCTGCAGGATCTCTCGAAACACCGCTTCCTCGCCGCCCGCGGCTACCGGCTGGTCCGCCGCACGGGTTTGAACAATTGGTACATTCCGGACGGCGCGACCCCGCCCCGGCGAACCCCGGCGGAGCGGATCAAACTCTTTCGCAAGGTGTTTTTGGGGCTCCCCTTTCGGGCGCTGCGCCGCTGGCGCCATCGCCGACGCGGCTGATGCGGATGGTTTTTGTGCCTCCGGGTGGTCGGGCTACTCCCGCGCCGGCAGTTTTTTCTCGACCTTGTTTCCCTCGAGTTTCACGTATTTGGGCAAGCCGTCCTCGATGGGATACTTGGTTTCACCTTCGATCAACGGCCTGGCGTAGGCGATGAATTTCTCGTTGGGGAGGAATCCATCCTCGCTGATCCAGTCGCGCGGGACGAAGTGCTCGACGTTGGCGATGTCCGCCAGGGGTTGCAGGTCCGTGGACCATTGGATCGAGCCATCCGGCTGGGTTTTGCGAACGATTTTGATCATGTAACCGCTTTTCCCGGCCACGGCCGCGCGCACGGCGGCCTCGCCGCAGGCGAAGGCGTTGTTGGCGTCGGTGGCGCTGGCGAAATGCGCGGCGGCCCGCTGGGCGTAGCCGAGCATGACCGTGCGCGTCTTGGTGTCGAGCTTGCCCTGCACATATTCCTTGAGCTTTTCGGCGGCGCCGGCCAGCACCGGATGGCCGAAGGCGTCCAGATGGGCCGAGTCCGCGCCGATTTCCTCGCCTTGTTTGTTGCGGACGCCCTCGCCGACCACCACCACGCAATGATTATGCCGGTCGATCACCTCCTGGACTTTGGCCAGGAACTCGTCAATGTCATAGGGAATTTCCGGCACAAGAATGAGATGCGGCGGGTTGGCGTCGATGCCGCGCTTGGCCAACACCGTGCCGGCGGCGATCCAGCCGGCGGAGCGGCCCATGACCTCGATTACGCAGCAGGCGCCGTCATCGGTGGCCATGCTCGCCACATCGAGCCCCACTTCCATGACCGTGGCGCAATTGTATTTGATCACCGATCCGTAGCCCGGGCAGTTATCGGTGTGGGGCAGATCGTTGTCGATGGTCTTCGGAACTCCGATCACGCGCATAGCATAGCCGCGCTTGACGGCTTCCTCGTGGATTTTGCACGAGGTATCCTGCGAATCATTGCCGCCCGCGTAAAAAAAGTAGCGGATATTGTGAGCCGCAAAAATCTGGAACAGCCGGTCCATGTCCCGCGCCGCCTTTTCGGGCTTCTTTTTGAAATCGATTTTATACCGGCAGGTGCCCAGGGCGGCCGCGGGGGTGTAGCGCAACCCTTCGATGGTCTTGCGCTTCTCGTCATTGATGTCGATCAGCTCCTCGTTGAGGATGCCGAGGATGCCGTTGGCGCCGCCGTAGATTTCCTCGATGCAATCGTGCTTGCCCGCTTCGGTGATCACGCCAGCGAGGCTCGAATTAATCACGCTCGTGGGGCCGC
Source organism: Verrucomicrobiota bacterium (assembly GCA_039806935.1). Taxonomy (GTDB): domain Bacteria; phylum Verrucomicrobiota; class Verrucomicrobiia; order Limisphaerales; family UBA8199; genus JBDHQH01. The sequence goes on along the minus strand of JBDHQH010000087.1, from coordinate 576 downwards.
CCGATTGCGCCACCAACAGATTTCCAACCAGTTCTGACATAAAAAATACTTTCTTGATTCGTTCCTGAGTTCAGTCTTTGTCCTGAAATCAGGCAAATTGAGGCGAATCATTGCCAATGCTCTGTCCTCGTGTAAAGGGTGAATTCCGGAAAATTTTCGGCAAGGGGAGTGGTGGACTGGACGCCTGGGCCAAGCATCCCCTCGCAGCCTTCAGGCTGCGTCGGCGTCCCGGCCAGACGGGGAGCGCAGCCTAAAGGCTGCGGCTACATCCGGAGTGTCTGTTCGGGAGTCCCCATGTAGTCGCAGCCTTCAGGCTGCGTCGGTATCCGGGCCAGGCGGGGAGCGCAGCCTAAAGGCTGCGGCTACATCCGGAGCGTCTGATCGGGAATTCCCCTGTAGTCGCAGCCTTCAGGCTGCGTCGGCGTCCGGACCAGACGGGGAGCGCAGCCTAAAGGCTGCGGCTACATCCGGAGTGTCTGATCGGAAGTCCCCATGTAGCCGCAGCCTTCAGGCTGCGTCGGCGTCCCGGCCAGACGGGGAGCGCAGCCTAAAGGCTGCGGCTACATCCGGAGTGTC
>JBDHQH010000086.1:0-15242 GCA_039806935.1 Verrucomicrobiota bacterium | reverse complement strand
CTCGCGCGGCCGCCGACGCGCGCGGCTACGCGGGCGCGGCGGCGCGGGCGCTGCGGGTGGCTTGCGCGCCGCATTTTCCCGCCGAGGCGCGGGCGCTGGTCGGCGCGGATGTGCTTGCGGTGCTGCCGCCGGGACGCGAGCGCTGGAGCGCGGCGGTGCGCGAGCTCTTTGCCGCCTGCGACGCGGCGCGTTTCGCTGGGGCTGGCGGCGCCCCGGACGGGGCGCTGGCCCAGGCGGCGGAAATTGACGCGGCGTTGGACTACCTGGAATCCCGGCTGCGCGACGACGCCGCGCCGGCGGGCTTCGCGGCCTCGGCGCTTCCCCGCGCCACGGCGCCCTGGCTCGTCCTGGCTCTGTTATTGACGGGCGGCGGTCTGCGGGCCGCCGAGACCGCCGACGCGCTGTTTCGGGGCGGGATCCAGGCATATCAGCGCGGCGAGTTCGCCCTGGCCGCCACGGCTTTCCGCCAGGCCGCCGGCGCCCAGCCGTCCTCCGGTGTTTTGCAGAACCTGGGCCTGGCCGAGTGGCAAGCCCATCGCCCGGGGCCGGCCATCCTGGCCTGGGAGCAGGCGCGCTGGCTGGATCCGTTTAACCGGGCGGTGCGCGGGAATTTACGCTACGCGCGCCAGCAGGCGCAGCTCGAGGCTCCCCAACTGGCGTGGTATGAGGCGGTGTCGTCGTGGTTGCCGGCCAACTGGTGGGCCGGGATCGCCGGCGCGAGTTTCTGGCTGGCGGTCGCCGCGGCGGCCCTGCCCACGCTGCTGCGCTGGCGTCGCGCCGCCTGGCACCAGGCCCTGGCCGCGGCCGGGCTCATGTTTTTTCTTCTGAGCGTTCCCGCGTATCTCGGGGTCTCGACCCGCGCGCGGCTGGGATTTGTCCTCGCGCCGGAGACGCCCCTGCGCCTCACTCCCACCGCCGAGAGCCAGTGGGTCACGCAGTTGGCCGCCGGCGAACCGGCGCGTCTCCAGCGAACCCAAGGCCGCTATGTGCTGGTGCGCGCGGGACGGAATGCGGGCTGGCTCGAGCGCAGCCAACTCGGAATGGTGACGAGCCGGGACTGATTTGCCGGGCCGCGGGCAGGGGCGGGAGGTCCAGGCCGTCGTTCATCCGTGTGATTAGCCTTCCGGAATGGGCGGCGGGCATGTATAGTCAGCGGGATGCTACCCACGCAAAATTTACGGGTTCGAGAGTTGGTGCGGCTGATGACGCCGCGCGCGTTGAAGGAGGCGCTGCCGGTCTCGGCGACGGCCAACCGGCTCGTGGCGCTGAGCCGCCAGAACGTGATCCGCATCCTCGAGCAACAGGACGACCGGCTGCTGGTGGTGGCCGGCCCCTGCTCGATCCATGATGCCACGGCCGCGCTGGAATACGGGCAGCGCCTGAATAAACTGCGGCGCGAGCTCAGCGGAGAGATGGAGATCATCATGCGGGTTTACTTCGAGAAACCCCGCACCACCACCGGGTGGAAGGGCATGATCAACGATCCGAACCTCGACGGCACCTACGAGATCGAGGCCGGGCTGAAGAAGGCGCGCAAGCTGCTGCTGGAACTGACCGCCATCGGCCTGCCCGCGGCGACCGAATTTCTGGATCCGATCATTCCGCAATACATCGACGACCTGGTCACCTGGGTGGGCATCGGGGCGCGCACCGTGGAATCCCAGACGCACCGCGAGCTGGCCAGCGGCCTGTCCATGCCCGTGGGATTCAAAAACGGCACGGACGGCAACCTCCAGATCGCCCTGGACGCCATGCTTTCGGCCCGCAGCCAACATAATTTCCTGGGCATTGATCAGGACGGCGTCACCAGCATCGTGCGCACGGCGGGGAACCCCGCCGGGCACCTGGTGCTGCGGGGCGGACGCAGCCGCCCGAACTACGACGAGGCCAGCCTCAAACAGGCGGAGGGGCAACTGCGCCAGGCGGGCCTGCCGCCGGTGTTGATGGTGGATTGCAGCCACGGGAACTCGAACAAACAGCACGCCCGGCAGGAGGAGGTCTGGAACAGCATCCTGCGGCAGCGGGTGGCTGGCAACCGCGCCCTGGTGGGCGCCATGTTCGAGAGTTTCCTCAACGAGGGCAATCAGCCCTTTCCCGTGCCGCCGGCGGAATTGAAGTACGGGGTCTCGATCACCGACGCCTGCATCAATTGGACCGTCACGGAGCGCCTGCTGCGCACCGGCGCCGAGACCCTCGCTGAGGCGCGGCGCGCCGCCGTGCTGGCGCGGGCATGAACCGCATCCGCCTGCTCCCCGAGCCGGTGGCCAATCAAATTGCCGCCGGCGAGGTGGTCGAACGCCCGGCCAGCGTCGTCAAGGAGCTGGTCGAAAACGCCCTCGACGCCGAGGCCCGGAGCATCAGCGTCGAAGTGCAGGCGGGCGGGCGCAGCCTGGTGCGCGTGCGGGATGACGGCTGGGGGATGAGCCGGGATGACGCGCTGCTGTGCCTCGAACGGCACGCCACGAGCAAACTCCGCCGGGCGGAGGATCTCGCCGCCATCGGCACCCTGGGATTTCGCGGCGAGGCCCTGCCCAGCATTGCCAGCGTCAGCCGCTTCATCCTCACCACCCGCGCCCGGGACGACGATTCGCCGGAAGGCAGCCAGATTGTCATCCACGCCGGAAAAATCCTCGAGGTCAAGGCCGCTGGACGGGCGCCGGGCACGACCATCGAGGTGCGGCAGTTGTTCAGCAATCTGCCGGCGCGGCGCAAGTTTCTCCGGAGCGAGGAGACCGAGTGCGCGCACATTCAACATTACCTTACGCTGGCGGCCCTGGCGTTTCCCGAGGTGGCGTTCACCTTCGAGAAGGATGGGCGGGTTGTCTGGCGGCTGCCGGCGGTCCAAAGCGGCGAGGACCGGGCGAGCCGTCTGGCGGCCGTGCGAGAGCGGCTGCGCGCTTTGCGCGGCCCGGGGGCCAAGCTGCTCCCAGTCGATTTCTCGGCGCCGCTGATCTCCGCGCCCGGCGCGGACGGCGAAATGGAGCCGCCGGGAGAATTGCGCGTCTGGGGCTGGATCGGCGCGCCGGGCGTCTCCCGGGGCACCCGCGAGGAGCAGCATGTTTTCGTGAATCGCCGGCCGGTGGAAAACCGGGGCCTGAATTTCGCTCTGCTCGAGGGATACCACACCGCGTTGATGAAGGGCCGCTACCCGGTCTGCTGCCTGTTCCTCGAAATCGATCCGGCGGCGGTCGATGTGAACATCCATCCGACCAAACGCGAGGTGAAATTCCATCGTGAAGCTGAGGTGCGCCGGCTGGCTGCCCAGGCCCTGCGCGCGACCCTGCTGGAATATCACTCCGCCGAGACCGGATCCGCGCCGGCTGCCCGGCCGATTCCGGACACCCCGGCCGCCGCGCCGAGTTCGGCCGGGGCGTCTCCGCCGCAACCCGCGCGGCCCGGCTTTCCGGGATTCCCGTCCCCGGCCGAGGCCGCGCGGACGGGAGTGGAAACCCAATCCCCGCTGCGCCTGGGCTTCCGGCCTGCTGCGCCGCCATCCCCGCCGGACAGTTTGCCGGGATGGCCCCCGCCCTCGACGCCCGCCGGTCCCGCGCTCCCGGAGGCCGTTCCGACCCCTTTATTGCGAGTGCCGCTGCGGCTCGTGGGCGTGATTGGCCGGCTATACGTCGTGCTCGAGTCCGACCGCGGATTGGTCCTGCTGGATCAGCACGCGGCGCACGAGCGCATTCTCTACGAGCGGATGCTCAATCGCCTCGAGGCGAATCAAATGGCGCCCTCGCAAAAACTGTTGCTGCCCGCCACCGTGGAACTCTCCGCCCGCGACGCGAATTTTCTACGCCAGCAACTGTCGATCCTTTCGCGGCTGGGCGTTGGGTTGAGCGAGTTTGGCGAGCGCACGTTTCTGCTCGACGCCCTGCCGCCCTTTGTGAAGGCCGCCGATCCGCGCCAGTTCGTCCTCGAGTTGGTGGACGCGCTCAAAAGCGCGGGACAGGGCGTGAACACCCTGCGCCTCGGGGAACAGATGATCGCCAAGACCGTCTGCCGTCACGCGGTGAAAGCCAATGATCCCCTGGCCTCGCCGGAACTGGAAAAACTGGTCGAAGAATTGCGCCATTGCGCCATGCCCTACACCTGCCCGCATGGCCGGCCCACGCTGATCGAGATGAACTTTCGCGAACTCGAGAAGAAATTTGGCCGAACGCAGTGAGGCGCGGCGAAGGCTCCGGCGACGAGCCGGGCCGCCGCGGATTCGCCGTGGCCGGGTGGCCGCCGGGATCATTTGTGGGCCGGGCGTTTCTGTGCAAAGTTGCCGGCGGATGAAAAATCGCGGGATCCTGGGGCTGGCGCTGGCGGGAGTCTGGCTGGCCCTGGGGGCGTCGGCCGCGCCCGCGGCGGGGCCCAAAACCATGAAGAGTGAAAATCCAACCGAGGTCGCCGTGCTGGGCGGCGGCTGTTTCTGGTGCATCGAGGCGGTGTTTCAACTGCTCCCCGGCGTTCAATCCATCCAGAGCGGCTACGCCGGCGGCCACGTGGCCAACCCCACCTACGAGGCGGTTTGTTCGGGCCAGACGGGGCACGCCGAAGTGATCCGCGTCGAATTTAATCCGGCGAAAGTGAGTTACGAAAAAATCCTCGAAACGTTTTGGGAGGCGCACGACCCGACCACCCTCAACCGCCAGGGCAACGATGTCGGCACGCAATATCGCTCGGTGATTTTTTACACCTCGGAGGCGCAGCGGCAGGCCGCCGAGAAGAGCAAACGCGAGGCCCAGGGGCGCTGGGACCGGCCGGTGGTCACCGAGATTGTTCCGCTCCAGCAATTCCACCCCGCCGAGAGGCATCATCAGAACTACTACCGAAATAACCCGGAACAGCCGTACTGCCGCGTGGTGATTCAGCCGAAGGTGGAAAAATGGGGCAAAAAATTGGCACGTTGAGAAGGATTGGCGGGCGGCGCGCCCGCGACGCGCAAAGGCGCTGACGCAAACGCAACCTCCAGGGGGATGGCCCCTGGAGGATGGCTTTCTGCGGCCGGCGGCGGGCGCCGGAAACGGCTTACGGGGTGTAGTAGAGCTGGTAAAAGCCCTTGGTCCCGGCGGTGATGGGCAGGGAGCGAGTCGGCCCGGTGGCCGTGAAGGTCGAGGTGGTCCAACTGATGAAATCGGTCGTTTGCCGCAGGGTGTAGGTGGTGCCGGTGAGCAGGCTGCTCATGTTGAGGCTCAGGTTCGCGCCGTCCTGGACCAGCGCCAATCCGGGCGGCACCGTGATGCGGAGATCATCGACGTAAAAATCGCCCGACCGGGCCGGGCTTTCGTCCGTCCCGTTCCAGCCTTCGACGAGGATGCGCCACTGCACCAGGTTGCCGGTGTCCGTCACCGCTCCGCTCCAAAACGCGCTGGCGGGGGCTTTCACCAGTTGCCAATCCGCGGCCACGACGGGCGGGGTGGAGGTGTAATGGACGGCGGCGCCGCTCTCGTCGTAAAACGAAATGTAAAATACCGTCCCATCGTCCACCACGGAGGCCAGCGAGGGATCGCCTTTCACCCAAAACTGCACGACGGCGTTGTCGGGCAGGGAGAAGGGAGCCACGGCCGCCGAGAGCGCGGCGCCCCACGGATAGCGGCCCGCGGCGAAGTCAATGTGGAGTTGGAGCGCCTGGCTGCCCTGGGGGGCCGGACGCGCCAGCGAGAAGGCGGTGGCGGTGGCGGCAGGGCTGTTTTTGGCGGTGTAAAAGGCGTGCAGCGCGGCGTCGTCCGCGTAGCCCTCGAAATCATCGATCAAAGCCCGCACCGGCGCGGGCGGCGGGAAATCGATCAGGGGCGCGTCGCGGACGGTGAGGTCATCGAGATAAATCGTGGCCTCGAAGGCCTCGCCCGCCGGCGCGCCCTGGCCGTAGATGAAAATCTTGAACTGGACGATGTCGGTTTGGGTGGGCAGCGCGGGGGAATCCCATGGTTTTTCGATGTTTTTGGCGGCCAGATTCACCACCTGCCAGTTGGTGGTGGCGGGCACCGCGGAGCCCCAGCGCCCAAAGTTGCCCGCGGAATCGTAGGCGTAGATATAAAGCTGGTTGAACGTCCCCTTGCTGAACTCGGGATCGCCGGCGATCCGGAACGAGAGGTATTGGTTGGCGTCGATCACCACCGGCGTGGTCAGGGGAGGGCCGGTCAGGACCTGGGTTTCCCAGTCATTGGCGTTGAAGTAGCGGTACACCTCCATCGAGTTGGTCCCGGAGGATCCCGCCGCGACGTAGCTGGAGAGCATGATCGAGCCGGTCCCCGGCATCCATTCCGCCCATAGATCGGCGTCGCTGGCGTATTCGAAGTCCTCGATGACGGTCTGGGCGCCGGCGGTTAACACCACCAGGGAACCGCTGAGCGCGAGCAGAGATTTCCAATTCGTTTTCATTATTCGCCTTGGTTTTTTGTGGATACTTTTGGCGACTCTGAAAGGCTTGGGCGAACTTGTCAACCTTCTTCCCGCAATAATTTCAGCAGCTCCGCCTCGTCGAGGATGGCCACCCCCAACTGGCGCGCTTTTTCGAGCTTCGCGCCGGCCTCCTCCCCCGCCACCACGTAATCGGTCCGCTTGCTGACGCTGCCGCTCACCCGCCCGCCGGCGGCCTCGATTCTGGCCGCGGCCTCGTCCCGCTTCAGATGGGGCAGAGTGCCGGTAAGCACGAAGCTTTTGCCCGCCGCGGCGCCGGCGGGTGCGGCCGCCTGGTAAAGCGAGGAGCGGAAGTTGAGCCCCGCCGCGCGCAGGCGTTCGAGGACGCGGCGATGGCGCGGGTCGCCCTGCCATTGCACGATGCTGCGGGCGATGATTTCGCCGACCTCCTCGCAGCGGGTCAATTGGTCGGCGCCCGCGGCGAACACCGCGTCCAGATCGGGGAAGGCGCGGGCCAGGGCTTTGGCCACGCCGGCGCCGACGTGCGGAATGCCCAGGCCGAAGAGCAGCCGCCAGAGCTCGCGGCGCTTGCTGGCTTCGAGGCCGGCCAGGAAATTGCGCGCGGATTTTTCGCCCATCCGCTCGAGGCCGGCGACCTCGGCGAGCGTCAGGGTGTAGAGGTCGGCGACTTCGCGCGCCAGGCCGGCGCGGACGAGCTGCCGGGTCAGCACCTCGCCGCCGCCCTCGATGTCCATGGCGCCGCGCGAGCACCAATGTTCCAGGCGCCCGCGCGCCCGGGCGGGGCAATCGGGGTTGCCGCAACGCCAGATCGCGCCGCCCTCCTCGTCCGTCTCCCCCTCGTCCCGCGTGGCGGGCGTGCCGCATTCGGGACAGGCCCGGGGGAAACGGAATGGCGTTTCCTGGCCGGTGCGCCGGGTCAGGACCACGTCCACCACGGCGGGAATGACCTCGCCCGCCTTCTCGAGGGTGACGGTGTCGCCCACGCGGATGTCTTTTTTGCGAATGTAGTCTTCGTTGTGCAAGGTGGCGCGGGCGATGGTGCTGCCGGCCAGCGGGACCGGCTCGAGCTCCGCCACCGGGGTAAGCGCGCCGGTGCGGCCCACCTGCACCGTGATGGCCTTGAGTTTCGTCTCCGCCTGCTCGGCGGCGTACTTGTAGGCGATGGCCCAGCGCGGGGCCTTGGCGGTGAAGCCCGCGCGCTCGCGCTGGGCGAAGGAATTCAGCTTCACCACCGCGCCGTCGGTGCCGTAGGCGAACCCGCGGCGGAGTTGGTCAAGTTCCCCGATGGCCTCGAGGATTTCCCCGGCCGTTCCGCCGCGCCAGGCGCGCTCGGGGATCCGGAAGCCCAGCGCCTGGAGCAGCTCGAGCATTCCGGTCTCGGAGGGGATGGGCGGGCCGCCCCGGGTCTCGCCGATGCCATAAAACACCGCTTCGAGCGGCCGCTGCGCCACCACGCGGGGATCGAGCTGTTTCAAGGAACCGGCGGCGGCGTTGCGCGGATTGGCGAAGCGCTCCTCGCCGGCCTGCTGGCGCTCGGCGTTCAGGCGCTCGAAGCCGGCGCGCGGGAGATAGACCTCGCCCCGGATCTCGAGCAGAGCCGGGCGGGGCAGTCCGGCGTCGCGGCGGAGCCGGGACGGGATGGAACGGATGGTTTTGAGATTGGCGGTGATGTCGTCTCCGGTGATGCCGTCGCCGCGGGTGGCGCCGAGGGTCAGCGCGCCGTCCTCGTAGCGCAAGTTGACCGCCACTCCGTCGATTTTCGGCTCGACCACCCACTCGAGGGTTTCCCCGGGAAGCCACCGTTGCACGCGGGTGAGAAACGCGCCCAGCTCCGCCTGGGAATAGGTGTTATCCAGGCTGAACATCGGCGCGAGATGTTTCACGGACTGAAAGGACTTGAGCGGCTCGCCGCCCACTCGTTGTGTGGGCGAATCGGGGGTGGCGAGCGCCGGCCATTGGGTCTCCAGCTCGACCAGTTGCCGGTAGAGCCGGTCATATTCCTGGTCGCTGATCGTCGGCCGGGCCAGGACGTAATACGCGTGATCATGACGCCGCACTTCCTCGCTGAGTTCCTGATGCCGCGCCCGGGCCTGTTCCAATGTCATGAGGTTTATGTAATCCGTCAGCGGCAAAATGCACGTAAGAAAGCGGCGCCCGCGGACGCGCGCGGGAGCCGGACGCCCGGCCCGGGCGCCCCCACCCCGGCCGGGGTCGTTCAGTGAGGCATTCGCGGGGCGGCCGGGATAACCGCCGGCCAGAGGCGGATTCGGGTTGCCCGCGCGCGCCGGCCTTGGTTGAATGGCGGCGCACTTGAGCACCGCCGATTCCAGGTATGTCGAGAAACGCGATTACCTCTCGCGCTACACGCACGAGCGCGCGCTGCCTGCGCCGTCGGCGGCGGGCGGGCCGGAGGGGGATCCCCAGTGGCGGCGCGCGCTCGAGCGGGAGCTGCCGAAGTTCATTCCGTTTCTCACCCGGCGCTGCGGCCTGGTCTTTCGCGGGCGCATCCTCGAGATCGGCGCGGGCGGCGCCTGGCTGAGCGCCGAGCTTTCCAAGCTGCCCCGGGTGGTCGAGGTGATCACCACCGACCTCTCGCCGCATCCGCTCAAGGAGCACGCGCCGAAGGTCTTTGAACTGCTCCGGGCCAACAACCGAAAAATCACCCGCATGCCGGGGGATTTTCATCGACTGGATTTTCCCCAGGACTACTTCGATTTCGTGGTTTGCTCGGGCGCGCTGCATCAGGCGGCCAATCTGGTCCAGGTGCTGCGCGAGGCCAAACGTCTCCTCAAACCGGGCGGGCAGTTGGTCGCCATCCGCGAGCCGGTCTGGCCGCTCGTCAAGCTCAAGTCGCGGAAAAAAATGATGAAAAAGCTGGTCGAGACCGGCATCAACGACCGCCACCACACGCTGGCGGATTACAAGGAATTCTTCAAGCAGGCCGCGCTGCCCGTGGCCGCCAAACGCGTCAACCTTGCCGGCGGGCTGAAGTATTACATGGATGAGTTGGTCAACGGCCTCACCCATGCCCGCTACGCCTTCATCGCCACCAAGCGCGCCCGCGCGCATTAAGCAAGGCAGAGATGTTTCGCCGAAACGTCCTTCTTTAGGCAGGGCGCGTCCGCGCCTGGTTCATAAAACCACCGGAACACCTTCGTCGAGGATTTTGAGGCGGTTGCTGAGGCCTTGCTGAGTGGCCAGCTCGCGCAACCAGCGCGGCGGCTCGTCGAGGTCCTCGAAGGAGAGTTTGAAGGCGCCGTAATGCATCGGCACCAGCCATTTTGAATGCAGCTCCCGGAAAGCTCGAATGGCTTCGTCCGGCCCCATGTGCAGATTGCGGAAGGTTTCGGGATGATAGGCGCCGATGGGCAGCATGGCGACTTGTGGACGAAATTGTTTGCCAATATCGCGAAAGCCCTCGAAATAGGCGCTGTCGCCGGCGTGATAAAGTGTGCGCCCCTGGTGCTCGAGAATGAAACCGCCGTAGCCGCGATGAAAATCCCGCAGCACGCGCGCCCCCCAATGTTTCGAGGGCACGAGTGTCACCTTCCAATCCCGGTGCGTGAAGCTTTCCCACCAGTCCAGCTCGACAATGCGGCCAAAACCGAGGTCGGCGGCGAGGTCGCCCATGCCCCAGGGCATGACGGCGATGCGCGGATGCGGCAGCTTGCGCAGCGTGGGCTTGTGAAAGTGATCAAAGTGGGCATGGGTCAGCAGCACCAGATCGATCGGCGGCAGATGCTCGATTTCGAGGCCCGAGCGTTTGATGCGTTTGAGCAGGAAAAGCCAGTTGGCGAAATTGGGATCGATCAGGACGTTTAAATTCGTGAATTGCACGAGAAAAGAGGCGTGTCCGATCCACGTCAAGGCCACCTGGCCGCGGACGAGTTTGGGAAAAAGCGGGCGCCGGGATTGGCCGGTGCGGCGGGTCAGCAGCGCCTTCCAAACCATCTCATGAAAAAAGGTGCGCGGATTGAAATGCCTGGCCGGGGTCAAATCCTTAAAGTGCCGGGGCAAAGGTTCCCGGGCGGGTAGCGGCCGGTAAGGCCTCCGTGGTTTTGTCGTCTTCAACTTCACCATATTGATAACCTGCCCGCGGCGTCTTTCCAAGCCGGCGCCGGGCCGGCGCGCGGGGAAAATTTTACGCTCGGCGGCAGGAAATTCCCCCTGCATGAGGCCGTCCGGGGAGGCGCGAGCCGGGAGCAATTCGCGGTTTTTCTAGGGAAATCGCAGGTTTTTGGGCTTGGCACAGCCAGTGCTTAGAGCCGGTCAGCGATACTTGAAGCCAATGAATGCTTGCGAAACAACCGAGTTGGAGGCCGTGGCGGTCGAGCGGGAGAACATCGTTCACCTGCCGCTGGGTTTGCTCGGGTTTGAATCCACCAAACGCTATGCTTTGCTGGCCAGCCCGGACGAGGCGCCATTTTGCTGGTTGCAGGTGCTCGGCGATCCGGGTCTGGCCTTTCTCGTGCTTTCGCCCTTCGAGGTGCTGCCCGAGTACCAGATGGAATTGAGCGAGGAAGACACTGAGTTTCTCGAGCTCGCCTCGCCCGCGGACGCGCTGGTTTACTGCGTGGTGACCCTCCACGCCAACGGCGCGGCCACTATGAACCTCAAAGGCCCCATCGTGCTGAACCGGTTCACCCTCACGGGGAAGCAAGTCGTGCTGGTCAACGCGGCCGATTACGCTTTGCAGCATCCGATCCGCACCCTCCACTGAAACATCGCCATGCTTGTCTTATCACGCAAAGTTGGAGAAAGCGTTGTGATCGGGGGCGGGATTGTGGTCACCATCACCCGTGTGGATGGCGAGGCCGTGCGTCTGGGCATCGAGGCGCCGCGCAACGTGCCGGTGCATCGCCACGAAATTTACGAGGAAATCCAGGGCAACAACCGCCAGGCGCTCACGCGATCGCGCCAGCCGGTCCCGCGGCTGCCGCAACGAGACGCCCTGGCCCCCGTCCCCGGCAAAAACCCCGAATCCGTGCCTGCCTGACGCCGTAAAACCCTCACCCCCAAATCCTATGGTCATCAACACCAACATCTCCGCACAAACCTCCGCGAACAACCTGCAGGAGAGCCAGGCGATGCTCAGCAAATCGCTGGCCCGCCTCTCCTCCGGCTTGAAAATCGTCAGCCCCGCCGACGACGCCGCCGGCATGTCCCTGGCCTACCGCATGGACGCGCAAATCCAGCGCATTGGGGCAGCCAACGCCAACGTGGGCAACGCCATCTCGTTCACCCAGACGCAGGACGGCTATCTGAAGAAGATCGCCAAGGCGCTCGACCGCATGAGTGAACTCTCGCTGCTCGCCCAGGATGCGACCAAGAGCGATGGCGACCGCGCGCTCTACAACCGGGAATTCACCCAGCTCGGCCAGTACATCGACACCGTGGCCACGAAGGATTTCAACGGCGTAAGCTTGTTTTCCACCACTCCGCTGGCCGTCACCATCGATTCGGAGGGGAATACGTTCTCCATGGCCGGCATCGACCTGGCCGCCTCGGCCTACACCGATGTCACTGGCGGCACAGTCGATTCCATCGCGCACGCCGACCAGGCGTTGACCGCGATCAAGGGCGCCATCGACGCGCTCTCGCAAGCCCGCGCTTCGGTGGGGGCCTACCAATCCCGCCTGACCTACACCTCCGAGCAGTTGACGGTCAGCAAAGAAAACCTTTCGGCCGCCAGTTCGCGAATCAAGGACGTGAATGTGGCGGAGGAAAGCACGGAATTTGCGCGCTACAATATCCTGGTCCAGGCCGGCACCTCCATGCTGGCCCAGGCCAATCAGTTGCCGCAAAGCGTGCTCAAACTTCTGCAATAACTACATAACCTAACGCGCAACGAGCGTCCCTTTGCCGGGGCGCTCGCTTTTTTTGGTCCCGGTGCGGCCGGGCCGGGGCCCACTCGATCTCGCCGGCAAATCTGCTTGCCGCGCGGAGCGAAGTAACCTAAAAAGTCGCGGCATGGCGAAATCCGCGTTGCTCATCAAGGAATTGCCTTCGTGCGAGCGGCCCCGCGAGCGTTTGCGCGCCGACGGGCCGGATAACCTCCGCAGCGCCGAGTTGGTCGCCATCCTCCTGCGCACGGGCCTGGCGGGGGAATCCGCCATTGTGGTGGCCGAGAAAATCCTGGGGCATTTCCAGACGCTCGACAACCTGTCCCGGGCGCGAGTGGATGAGTTGTGCGCATTCAAAGGCGTCGGTCCGGACAAGGCGGTGACCCTGATCGCGGCCTTCGCGCTGGCGCGGCGCATGGTGAAAGAGGTGCGCCAGACCTCGCCGACGCTCGACACCCCGTCCGCGGTGGCGGACTTGCTGCGCGAGGACAACCGGCAATACGAGGTCGAGGTCTTTCAGGTGCTGTGCCTGAACACCCGCCGCCGGTTGATCCGCTCGGAGATCATTTCCCAGGGCACGCTGGATACGATCCTGGTCCATCCGCGCGAGGTGTTCAAAACCGCCATTGGCGCGAACGCCTCGGCGATCCTGCTGGCCCACAATCATCCCAGCGGAGATCCTTCGCCCTCGGAGGCGGATATCAAGGTGACCCGCGACCTCATCCGGGCGGGCCAATTGCTGAAAATCGAGGTGCTCGATCATGTGATCCTGGGCCGCAAAAGCCAGCATTCCGACCAAGACTGGGTGTCGCTGCGGGAATTGGGCTATTTTGCCGGGTACTGAATTATGCCGAGCTGACTGCCACACGGACGAACGCACCGCCGCGACTTTCCTCAAGCCCCGCTTCCGCGCCGAAGCAGCAGGATCAACCCTGCCGCGGTAATCCCCGAGCGGACCAAACCACCTCGGACCGGATTCGCGAAATTCAGATGGTTATGGAGGACGCGGAGGCATCCGACAGGCGATATTCGAGAAGGTGCGCGGCCGCATGGGCGAACTCGAAGCCGCAGAGCAAACGGAGGAAACATCGGCGGCTTCGACGAAGCACGGTAGCGGACAGACAGGTTCCACGAGCGGCAGGGTGGGCCGCACCTGGAGGGTTCACCGGAGTCTGGAGACAATGATTTCCACCCCGCCTGGGGACAGGGGGCGCACCCGCGGGTTGCAGCCCGAGGGGAGACTTGCGCGGCGTTTGACCCCGGAGCATTATGGAGGGAATGCGGTTTCCCGAGCAACCAGTCACCCTGAGTGTGGAGCAAGTGCGCGAGCTGAACGCCCGGCTCTCGATCATGCGTCATGACATCAAGAATCATCTCACGGTGTTTTGCGCGGCGCTGGATTTGATCCGGCTGCAGCCGCACAACGCGGAGCGGATGATTCAGACCCTGGGCGAGCAGCCCCGGAAGATCGACGAGGTGATCTCCCGATTTTCTTCGGAGCTCGAGGGGACGCTGGGCATCGAGCGTTGAGCGGGCGGCGGCCTCGCGCTCTCTTTTTTGACTTTGGCCCTCGATTTCTGGCACCCTGCCGCCCATGGAACCGGCCGAGGCGGAGTTGATCGCCGCTGTGTTGAAGGGCGACACCGCCAGCTTCGAGCCGTTGGTGGCGAAGTATTCGCCGCGGATCTTTGCCACCGCCCGGCGCTACGCCCGGCGCGAGAGCGAGGTGGAGGACATTGTCCAGGAGATCTGGCTCAAGGCGTATCAGAAGCTGGCCAGCTTTCGAGGGGAAGCGCCTTTCGAGCACTGGCTGATGCGGCTGGCCACCCGCACTTGTTACGATTTCCTCCGCGCCCATCAGCGAAACCGGGAAACGCCCTTTTCCGGGCTGTCCGAATCCGAGGGCGAGTGGCTGGATCGGTTTTTGGCCGATCCGGAGGGGACGCCGCACGATGCCGAGGCGGCGCGACAGTTGGTGCGGCGGTTGCTGGATCAGCTTTCTCCCGCGGCGCGGCTGATCATCACCCTGCTGGAGATCGAGGAGCGCTCGGTCAAAGAGATCGCCAGCCTGACCGGGTGGTCGGCCTCGCTGGTCAAGGTGCGGGCGTTTCGCGCGCGGGCCGAGATGCGCAAGGCGTTGGCGCGGCTGGATCGGCGCAAGTACCTGTAACCCGGCGTTCCGGGAAATCGTCTGAGTGATTGCAGGCTATGGATAGCACGAAACTCGAACAAAAATTGTGGCAGGCGGCGCGCTCGAGAGCGCCGGAAGACCGCGTGCCCTACGCGTTCGAGAAGCGTGTTCTGGCCCGATTGCGGAGTGGCCCCGCGCCGGAAGCGCCGAGCTTCTGGGCCGCCGCCTTGATGCGCGCTTCCGTCCCGTGCCTCGCCGTCGCCCTGCTGCTCTCGGTCTGGTCCTTCACCCTGGCCGCCCCGGCCGCGCCGGATTTCGCCCAACAGCTCGAAAACACCGTGCTCGCGGCCGCCGACCAGGAAACCACCCTCGAAATCATTTGGTGACGCACTGGAAGGTCATTTTGGTGACGGTGCTGATTTTCGGCGCCGGCGTCGTGACGGGCGGGTTGCTGGTGCGTCACACCACGCCGTTTCGCCCGGCGAGTTCGCACGCCACGCCGGCCCGGTCCGCCGGCGGCGGCCCCGGAGGTTCCCGCGTGGAATTCCTGCGCCGCGCCCAACGCGAGCTGGACTTGACCCCGGGACAGCATCAAAAAATCGACGCCATCCTCAAGGAAAGCCAGGAGCGAACCCGGCAAATCATGGAGCCGGTGTCGCCCCGAATCCAGGAGGAGTTGCACCGCACCCGGCAGCAATTCCGGGAAGTGCTGACGCCCGCTCAAAAGGTTCGGTTCGATGAATTGCTCAAGCGCCCGCAGCGCTCGCGCGAGCCACGCCGCCCCAAGCTCGAGCCAGCCCCCATTCCCGCGGATGGGCAACCCGCCGGCACGTAGCCGCAGCCTTTAGGCTGCGTTCCCCGTTTTGCCCGGACGCCGACGCAGCCTGAAGGCTGCGGCTACA
>JBDHQH010000085.1:0-15250 GCA_039806935.1 Verrucomicrobiota bacterium | reverse complement strand
CGTGTGCCCTCAGCCGGTTCGTTTAGCAGGCAATTTTTTGATTCCGCTCCGGGCGTGCGATTGACAACACATCCTGCAACCGCCAACCGGTCAAGAAGGGCTTTCACGCAGCCACCTCCAAGCAATGAGCGTAACTCATCTAATTCGAACACCGTTTTCCGTGATCGTGATGGTAGTATTGCTTTGCGGCTGCGCAACTGGTCGTTCGCCCGAAAACGGCGCTCCACCGTCAGCGAGTGGTTGCATCAGCGTTGGAGCGGAGAAAACGTTTTAGAGTTGCTGATCACAGGAACTGAACTCGCATTCATGAACACAGCGCTCGGTCTATTACGGCAGAAACCCGCGCGATTGGCTCCGCCGACATGGCCACAAGCCCCCGGACATCCGACAACCGCAGCTTCGTCGCCCAAGAAAAATCGTTGCCGCTGGACGCGCAAATTCCCTAACGTTTGGCCGTGCCTGTGCATTTGACCATCCTCGGCAGCGGCTCCAACGGAAATTGCACGTATGTGGAGACTCCTGGGGCGCGCCTGTTAGTGGACGCCGGGTTCAGCCTGCGGCAGATCCGCGCGCGGCTTGCGGGGATCGGCCGGACGCCAGAGAACCTCACTGCCATTCTCGTCACCCATGAGCATTCCGACCATGTGCAGGGCCTCGGAGCTCTCTGCAAGAAGCTGAATATTCCGGTGTTTTGCAACCGGCTGACCGGCGAGGCCATCGAATACTCGATGCAAGAGAAGCTGCCCCGGCGGACCTTCGAGACCGGGGCCGAATTTGAAGTCGGGGATGTGGTGGTGGAGGCGTTCAGCATTCCCCACGACGCGCAAGATCCTGTGGGCTTCCTGCTCCGGACTCCCGACGCCAACCTCGGCTTCCTGACCGACCTGGGCCATGTCACCCAATTGGTTCTGCAACGAGTCAAGGCGGCCAATGTGCTTGTGCTCGAGACGAACCACGATGTGAAGCTGCTGCAAGATTGTCCGCGCCGGCCCTGGAGCCTCAAGCAGCGCATTCTGGGGCGGCACGGGCACCTCAGCAACACCGCCGCCGCGGAAGCGCTGACCCAAATCATGTCGGCCGAATTACGGCATTTGTTTCTCGGTCACCTGAGCCGGGAGTGCAACCGCCCGGAACTTGCCCAACGCGTGATTCACGAGCAGCTCACTGCTCTCGGCGCCCACCACGTACGCCTGGAGGTAGCTCAACAGCAGATCCCCTGCCCCACCCTGACCTGCTCCTTGAATGGCCCCCCGGCCACAATCTAGCCAGCGCGAATTCCGCCGCCATGTTCGAGGTGCGCACCATCGATTCCTTTGACCTGCCGGAACTCCAGCCCTACCGCACAATGCGAAGGCAAATGGATCACCGCCAGCGGGGGATTTTTGTGGCGGAAGGCGAAAAGGTAGTCCGCCGCCTGCTGGAGAGCCGGTTCGGCCTGATCTCGGTGCTGTTGCCGGAACACTGGCTCGCCGAGCTCGAGCCTCTACTGCGGCGCCGCCCGGAGCAGATCCCCGTATTTGTGGCACCCAAACGCCTGCTGGAAACCCTCACCGGATTCTCCATGTACCAGGGCTTGCTGGCCGTCGGCAAAATTCCTCCGCCACCCTCCCTGGCCGAGATCGCGCCATCGGCGGGCAATCCGCTGCTCGTCGCGGCGGAGGGACTCTCCAGCGCGGAGAACCTCGGAGTCATCGCCCGGAACTGCGCCGCTTTTGGGGCGCGTGGAATGATCATCGGAGAGACCTGCGTCAGTCCCTTTCTACGCCGCGCCGTGCGCAGTTCGATGGGCGCCGTTTTTGAAGTGCCGATGTTCGAGAGTTCCAGCCTCGCAGGCACTCTGCTGGAACTTCGCCGGCTGGGTGTCGCCCTCCTCGCGGCGCATCCGCAAGCAAAAGGCCGCACCCTCTGGCAGGCGAATTTTCAACAGCCCTGCTGCATTGTGTTTGGAAGCGAAGGCAGCGGTTTGACCAGCGACACGCTCGACCGTTGCGACGACATCGTGGCCATCCCGATGACCGCGGCGGTCGATTCCCTCAACGTCGGCAGCGCGTCCGCAGCTTTCCTCTGCGAGGCCGTTCGCCAGCGCTCGCTCCCAACCGGGCCGCCGTGACCACGCACTCCGCCCGCCGCTTCAATTCCACTGGATTTTGTCCGCCGGGCGAATCCCGCTTCCCTTCCGGTCGGTCAGGGAGTCCCCCAATTCCGCGCGCGCCTTTTCGGCCTCAATCAAAAGCCGCTGAACTCTGTCAGGATACCGGGAAGCCACGTCGTTGGCCTCGCTCACATCGCTCGCCAAATCGTAAAGCTCGGGCTGGCTGATTCTGCGATTGTCGTAGGGAACCGGGAGCCCGTCGCGCCCGCCGGGCCGTCCGTTCAGGGTGCGATACGCATGCGACAACTGTAGTTTCCAGCGCCCGTCGCCGCTGACTACAGCCTGCAATTGATTGTTCGCGTAATAATACCAGTAGGACTCGTGCGGATTCCTCGCCCCACGCTTGCCGGAGATGAGCGGCCAGACGTCGAGACCGTCAATTTTGTGTTTGGGCAGGGGAGCCTTGATTTGACGCGCAATGGTGGGGAATAAATCGATCGTCATCAACATGTCTTCCGATTCGGTGGCAACGGGGATTTTGCCGGGCCACCGCATGATACAGGGCTCCCGGGTGCCGCCTTCCCAACAAGTGCCCTTTCCCTCCCGCAACGGATAGGCGGATCCGGCATGGTCGCCATAGTTCAGCCAGGGGCCGTTGTCTGACATGAACATGATCCAGGTATTTTTTTCCACCCCGGCCCGTTTCAATGCGTCGAGCACCCGGCCCACCGACCAGTCGATTTCCTCGATCACGTCGCCATACAAGCCCCGCTTGCTCCTGCCCCGGAATTTGTCGCTCACATGCAGGGGCACGTGCGGCATGTTATGGGCCAGGTAGAGGAAAAACGGTCTCGTCTGGTTGCGCTCAATGAAACTCACGGCCCGTTCGGTGTACCACGTCGTCAGTTGATCCTGATGCTCGCCGGTGATTACCGGAATCGCCACCCGGTCTCCGTCGTACATCATGAGATCCGGATAGGTCGCGCGCCGTTTCGAGGCGGCGGCGCCGTCGCCCGGATGCAGCGGCCACATATCATTCGAGTAGGGGAGCCCGAAGTACTCATCAAACCCATGATGCACCGGCAGGTAATCCGGGCGGTCGCCGAGATGCCATTTGCCGAACATGCCCGTCGCGTAGCCACGCTGCTTCACCAACTCGGCCAGGGTCATTTCATTCTTGCCCAACGCGAAATTACTGCGCGGGCCCAGAGCGCCATGGATGCCAACCCGGTTGGGATAGCAACCCGTGAGCAACCCCGCCCGAGAAGCGGAGCACACCGGTTGAGGGACGTGAAAGTTCCGAAAGACCCTGCCCTCGGCGGCCAGACGGTCGAGATTCGGTGTCTCGAAGCCTTTGGCCCCGAACACCCCGACATCAGCGTAGCCCTGGTCATCGGTAAAAATAATTACGATATTGGGCGGCGCGCCCGCCTGGAGAGCATGGGAAATCCCCAGAAGCGAAGCGAGTATCCAAAGCCGCACGAGGCGGCCGGCAATAGATAACATAATTGTTTCAGGCTGATTTTGATGGTTTGAGCGGTCCAGCCTTCGCTGGAACTCGCAGTTGTTCGAGTTTGATTCCTTCACGGCGCAAAATCACAGCTTCAACGCGCGGGACATACATCTGCGTTTCGGCGGGCAATCGCGGCGCGATGGCGTCGAAACTCTTTGTTTGAGTTGTGCGCAAACGCCTTTCCACCGTCCCCTCACCGCAGTTATAGGCCGCCAGGGCCAGGCGCCAGTCGCCGAAACGGCGGTGGAGAGAATGAAGATACCCGGCGGCGGCGGCGGCGCTGGGCTCCGGTTGCAGCCGCTGATCCATCGGCCAGAGACGCAAGCCCTGCTGCCGGGCCGTAGCCGGCATCAATTGGAAGAGACCCGCGGCACCCGCCGGACTGCGCGCCCGGGGATCGAACGCAGATTCGACCTCGGCCAGCCAGACCAGTTCGGGGGGGACGCGCTGTTTAACAAACACCTGTTTCAGGCGGCTGACATACTTCTGCGCGGCGTCGGGGCGCGGGCGTTTCCCCAGCTTTCGACCCCAGGCCTCCCGCTCCTGGGCCGGCGTCGGTTCCGGCGGCGGCGCCGGAGGTTTTTCCGATCTGCGTTGGGGCGGGGGGAGGACGAGCCGAAACTCGTCCGCCACCTCCAGATATTCGATTCTCGGCCGCAGCCAGAGCGCGTAGGGAAGCGTCTCCTGAAATCGCTCGAGGAGCGGCAGCGCGGCCTGCGCGGTCTCACGCAAAGGGGCAAGGTTCAGGACGTGGTCCCCTTGAAATGCTTGCTCCAGACGCTCCAGCAGATTCCGAATTTGATCCCGATCCGGCTCCCCCAACTGGCGCAGGAAATCTTCGTCGAGGTTTTCCCGCGCCCACGCCTGCGCGGCGTCCAGAGCATCATCCAGGCTCATCTCCGATTCGACGGCAACGGCGAGGAGAGGAGCTGCGCCCAGGAAAAGCAGAAAGTCTCGTCTGAACATCATGCGGTGGATGCCATTGAAAACGGTTTACGGCAACCACCGGTCCAAGGCGAGCGCAATTCATGGGAAATTAGAAAAACCAGCCCACGCCCAGCAGCACGGTATTGTTGTTCACCCCGAGATTCGGGGCATCAAGGTTCGCGTTCGAGAGATGGAAAAATCGATACTGCAACGTCAAAGCCAAATCCCGCCGCAAAAAGTAATGCGCGCCGGCGCCAAACTGGAGATTGAATTCAAACGTGGTGCTCAGATCCCCGTCCCGAATGTCAGTGGCGGTCAATCCCGCGCCAAGGTCCACAAAGGGCACCCACCGTCCTCCCGGCATGAAATTATAACGGATGAGCGGCGCGCCTCCGATTACGTAGGCATCGCTCGGATGAAACTGCATCCCCCCAAAGACTTCGACGAGAAGTTCGGGGTTTCCGCGCAGCCAACCCTCGCCAATGGGATCCGTCAACATCCAGCCGTATTGAGCCGTTCCCAAAGCCCAATGGTGATGACTCCGGCTGCCCATTGCAGCCACCCCGAAGCCCGCGCCCAACCCCACCCCAAACTCGCTTGTGCCTTTGCGAAATCCCGAGCCGACCTCGCCGGCCCACAAATCCCCAGTGGAAGGCTGATCCGGGGCGGCGGACGCGCCGAAGACACCCAATGCGATCCCGCACAACAGAGCGCTTACAGGCCCCGTGCCCAGGCGACCCCGTGATTGCCCCACCCGATTCTGTATGCTTCCTTCGCTCATAGAATCTCCCCAGTTCCCGATCTTTATCGCGCCAAGGTATCCGCCGGATGGAATTTGGCAATCCCGCCATTTCTCCCGCGCGAAATGGCGTCAAGAGGAAACCAATGGTTTACAGAACAACTGCGATCTGGAATACTAGTCCGCGTGAATTTGAACAATTCTTCTCCTACCCCATGATGCTCCGCACTCCCAACCTCAATCGGCGTCAGTTTTTACGAAGCACCCTTATGGCGGCGGCCCTCCCCGCCATCGCCCCCGGCCGAGCGCTTGGCTTGGCCGGCTCCGTTCCGCCGAATGACCGCATCGTCTTCGGGGTAATCGGGTTCGGAAACCGCGCGCAACAAATCGTCCCCAACTTTCTGGGACTGCCGCAAGTCCAGATAGCGGCGGTAAGTGATTGCCGGGCCGACCGCCTCAGCAACGGCAAAAGAGTTGTGGATAATCGCTACGGCAATGCGGATTGCCAGACCTACCCGGATTTTCGCGAGTTGCTCGCCCGACAGGATATCGATGCCGTGTTGATCGCCACCGGAAATCGCTGGCACGCGCTCGGGTCAATGTATGCCGCGCGCGCGGGCAAGGATATCTACTGCGAAAAGCCGGTCAGTCTGACCATCCACGAAGGGCGCCGTTTGGTGCGCGCCTGCCGGGAGTTTGGAATCATTTACCAGGCTGGCACCCAACGCCGCGGCACCTCCTCCTACAAATTCGCGCGCGAGATGGTCCGCGCGGGCAGGATTGGCAAGCTGCGAAAGGTGGAAATGCAAGTTTGGACTGGACCGGCGATCCCGATCGCCAAGCCCGCCCCGGTCCCCGAGGGTTGGGATTACGATACCTGGCTGGGGCAAGCCCCCTGGATTCCGTTCATCCCAGCCCGGGTCAATGCCTGGCAATATTTTTGGGATACTGCCGAAGGCATCCTCACCGACATGGGTTGTCACTACACCGATCAGATGCAGTGGGTTCTCGGAGCGGATGACACCGGGCCGGTCGAATTCGAGGCCACCGGGGAGCTGCCGGATCCCGCCAGGTTCTGCAGTGACACGCCCGTCAGAGCGGAGGCGCGCTGCCGCTACGCCAACGGCGTCGAAGGAGTCATGTACCAACGTGGAGCCTTCAAAGATCGCTATATCCGCTACTTCGGGGATGAGGGCTGGATTCAAGTGGATGACGAGACGGATGTTGTCACGGCCGAGCCCAAATCGATCCTGGATGAGAAAACCAGCGGCGGTGTGGGCTGGGGAGACGCCTCCGATCATGTCCGCGACCTGTTGCGAAGCATTCGCAGCCGGCGTCAAACCTCCTGCAACCCCGAGGTGGCCCACCGCGCCATCACAATTTGCCAGGCATGGAATCTCAGTCTCCGGCTCGGCAGGAAGCTGAAATGGGATCCGATCTCCGAGCGGTTTGATTCCGAGGAGGCAAACCGGATGCTATACCGCGAGCCACGCGCTCCCTGGCGCGCCTGACCCTCAATCCACTCGATCCATGAACACCGACTCTTTAACGCGCCATTCGGGGCGAAATTTCGCCCACCCCATGCCTGTTCTTCTTCATTCGCTGGTTCTGGCCGGGATGCTTTTGGCTCTGGCTGGGCAGGCGGCCGTCGAGCAAGCCCGCCTCGATCAACTGGTCAACCAAGCGGCGGCTTTTGAATCCGGCACCACCCGGGAATCCCTGCGGGAGCTCGAGCGCCTCGTCCAAACCGCCCTGGCAGATCGCTCGACCCAAGCCCAAATGGAGGACGCGCTGATCCACCTCGCCGGCGCGTCCTCAACGTACGAAGCCAAACGCTTCGCCTGCCAGCAACTGGGGATCATCGGCACCGCGAAAGCCCTGCCCCGGCTGCGGGAACTGCTGGCAATTGAGGAAACCGCGGGCATCGCCTGCCTGGCGCTAGGCGCCTATCCTCCCGGTCCGGCCGACGAGGTGTTACGCGACGCCTGGCCGGCGGCCACCGGTCGCGCGCGTCTGCAAATTATTAACGCCTGGGGAGACCGGCGCGATCCCCGGGCACTGCGGCTGCTGTCTCGCGCCGCCCGGGAGGACGATGCCGCTGTGGCGGAGGCGGCGACAGCCTCGATCGGCAAACTGGGCGACGTTCGCGCTTGGAAAGAACTGACCGCGATGGCGAAGCATCCTCGCCCGGAAATGGCCGCGGTGTTATTGGAAGCGCGCCTGCGATGCGCCGGCCAGCTTGTGTTGAACGGCGAACGCAAACGCGCCGCCACCGCTTATGAGTCATTGCAATCACCAGACCTGCCCCTGGCGGCGCGGCGAGCCGCATTCGCCGGCTGGCTGGCCGCCGACCCGGATAAAGCCTCACAGCGCATCCTCAATATCCTCGCCGGCCGGGATGAAACCCTGAAGCCGGTGGCGATAGCGAATCTTCCAGCTCGCCCGGATTTCGCCGTCTTGCGGCAGCTCGCCGAGCGCCTTCCCCAACTCGCGCCCCCGCTGCAAGTGATGCTCCTCGAAAAGCTTGGCTCGGGCGAAACCCCCGAAGCCTTTACGATCATCCAAGGCGGCCTATCCCTGCCTGCGGCTGAGCCGCGACTGGCGGCCATCGCCGCCCTGGCCCGGACGAGCGGCGAGCGCGCCATTCCTCCGCTGGTCCGCGCTTTGGACGCGGAACCGAATGCGGTGGAAGCCACAGCCATCGAGACGGCGCTGACGCAACTTCCCGCCGGGAGCGCCATCGATGCCGCCCTCGCCGAGCATTTGCAAACCGCTCACCAGAACGCGCGCGCCCGTTTGATCACGGTGCTGGCTCAGCGCCAAAGAGAGGCCGCCAACCCCCTGCTGGTCGCCCAATTGAACTCCGGTAATACGGACGCAGTCAAAGCCGCGCTCCGGGCGCTCGCCAAATCCGGAGGCGCCACGGAGGCGCCGGCACTGCTGGCCTTCCTGGCCGGGGCGGCCAGCCCGGACCTGCAAAGAGAGGCCGAAGGCGCCGCGGGAGCGGTGTTGGAACGCGGAGAATCCAAGGAGGCTCGGGCGGAATTGATCTTGCGACAGCTCAACTCCGCCGCCCCCGACGCCATGCGCCGCCTGCTCCCCCTGCTCTCGATCTCCGGCGCGCCCAAGGCGCTCGCCCGTGCCGAGCAGGCGCTCCGCGATCCCGATCCGGAAACTCGGGAGGTCGCCTTGCGCACCCTCGTCGATTGGCCAAATGCCACAGCTTGGGACGTGCTGGCCAGGGTTTGCTCCCAGCCGGACAGCGAATCCCAGCGCCAGATCGCCTTTCGCGCGCTGGGTCGCCTGGCGGGAGAGTCGGCTGCCTCCCAGGCGGGCCTCGTCCACCAGACTGAGCTCCTCGCCCTGGCCCGCAATGCGAACGATCGCAAGCTCGCTTTGGCGGCGCTCTCGGGCGCCACCGATCCGGCAGCGCTGAAACTGGCGGTTCCGTTGCTCGCGGATGAAGCCGTTCGGGCTGAAGCCGCCATCGCGGTCAAAAAAATCGCGGAGGCCGTGCAAGCGAAAGACCCGCAAGCCGCTCAAAGCGCCCTGCGGGCTCTCGAACCCCAGAAATAACCCCGACCCCGGCCCACTCCGAGCAACAGCCGCGGTCGAGCCGGCGCTGGTCAGGCCGCTACCGCTTTGATCGCGCGGTTCTGTGCGGCGCGTTTACGTTGGGTCTCGTCGAGAATCTTCTTCCTCAAACGAAGATTCTTCGGCGTCGCCTCGACGTATTCGTCAGGACCGATGTACTCGAGCGCGCGTTCGAGCGACATTTTGAGCGGCGGGTTAAGCTGAATCCCCTTGCCGTCTCCTTGAGAACGCATGTTCGTCAGTTTCTTCGTTTTGCATGGATTGACCGGAATGTCGTTCTCCCGGGCGTTCTCGCCCACGATCATCCCCTGGTAAATCGCGTCGCCGGGTTCGATCATCAAACGGCCACGTTCCTGTATCATATTGAGAGCGTAGGCCATGGCCTCGCCGTTCTCCATGCTGACCAGCGATCCGTTTTTGCGGGCGGCGATCTCGCCGCGATCCGGACCATACTCGTGGAACAAGTGGCTCATCACGCCGAGTCCGCGTGTTTGATTCACCAAGTCCGTCTCGAACCCGATCAGCCCGCGCGTCGGGATTAGCGCCTCGAGACTAATGTCTTCGCCATGATGGCTCATATTGACGATCTCGCCCTTGCGGTTGGCGAGGTTCTCGAGCACCGGCCCCATATATTCCTTGGGTATTTCCAGGAACAGGCGCTCGATTGGCTCCAGCAGATTGCCCTGCTTGTCCCGCCGATAAATCACCTCGGGACGCGAAACCAGCACTTCATAACCTTCGCGCCGCATCTGCTCGACCAGGATGGCGATCTGCATTTCGCCGCGGCCCGATACGTTGAAAATATTGGGCGCCTCCGTTTGCTCGACGCGCAGCGCCACATTGGTGCGGAGCTCCTTTTGCAGGCGTTCCCAAATATGACGCGCGGTGACCAGTTGTCCGTCCTGGCCGGCCAGCGGGCTGTCATTGACCGCGAATTGCATCTGAATGGTCGGCGGATCGATCGGCACAAACGGCAACGGCTCGCGCTCCATGGAATCCGTGATCGTTTCCCCGATCGCCACCTCCTCGAGGCCTGTTAACCCGATGATGTCACCGGCGTGAGCCTCTTGAATTTCGATCCGCTTGAGTCCTTCAAAATGAAACACCGCGGTGATTTTCGCCGCGCTGCGCCGGCCGTCGCCATGAATGCAGATGGCCTCGTCGCCCAGTTTGACCTGCCCGCTGTAGATTTTGCCAAACGCGATGCGCCCCAGGTAATCCGAGTAATCCAGGTTGGCCACCAAAAGCCGGAAGCCGTCGCCCGCCAACGCGCGCGGCGGCGGAATGTGTTTGATGATGGCCTCGAAAAGCGGTTCCATCGTGTTGCTGGGCTGTTGCAGGCTCGTCTTGGCGTAGCCATCCTTGGCGCTGGCATACACCACCGGGAAATCCATCTGCTCATCCGTGGCATGCAGCGATACAAATAGATCCCAAACCGCATCGAGCACCTGGCTGGGGTTGGCGTTGTCGCGATCGATCTTGTTGATTACCACAATCGGCTTGGCGCCCGCCTCGAGCGCCTTGCGAAGCACGAACCGGGTTTGCGCCTGCGGCCCCTCGGCGGCATCCACCACCAGCAACACCCCGTCGATCATATTCATAATGCGCTCGACCTCGCCGCCGAAGTCGGCGTGTCCGGGAGTGTCCACAATGTTGATGTGGAAATCCTGGTATTTGAAGGCCGCGTTCTTGGCGCGAATGGTGATGCCTTTTTCACGTTCCAACTCCATGGAATCCATGATCCGCTCCTCGGCCGAGATGGCCTGGTTGGCGCGAAACGTGCCCGATTGTTTGAGCAGACAATCCACCAGCGTGGTCTTGCCATGATCAACGTGCGCAATAATTGCAATATTCCGAATGTGCTGCATTTGATTATAAACCCGTCTCGCGAAGCC
Source organism: Verrucomicrobiota bacterium (assembly GCA_039806935.1). GTDB lineage: Bacteria > Verrucomicrobiota > Verrucomicrobiia > Limisphaerales > UBA8199 > JBDHQH01. The sequence goes on along the minus strand of JBDHQH010000085.1, from coordinate 4,490 downwards.
GGCGGTCGGGCCGGAGAGACGCGAACAGAGCCGGAAAACATGGCTGCTCTCAGGGAAAATTGCAAGCGACGCTCCAAATAATTTTGCCGCCCTCGCCTGCCCGGGCGGGCGTGGAAAAAACGTGCTACTTTGAGATAGGGACGCCGCCAATGGGAGCAATGCAGGCCCCCGCCCTGGCGCTGGCCGAAATCCGCCGCGGTCCAAACGCTGGCGCGGAGTTCATCAATGAACTTCCACCTGAAGCCGGAACGAAGAGTCATCCAAAGCAAACGGCGGTTGCGTCGAAGCCGAGGGGAACCGGGCGCCGATTTCCCAGGGATTTGAGGTTGCCCTTGCGCCGCGGGATGGCGTACTCTCAAATTACCGTGTGTTTGGGCGCACCCTGTTGGTGCGCCTTTTTAATCTCAGCGCAGTGGCCGTTTGGAAACTCATGAGGCTGATTTTTCTTCTTCTTCTGGCCCACGTCATCTCGGCTGGCGCCGCTGTGGATGTATGGCTGGATTCGCTGGATTTATCTCTCCTGCGGCAGGGCTTCGGCTCGCCGGGAACGAATGTCTCAGTCACTGGCTCTCCGTTGAGCATCGCCGGAAAGAAGTTCGAGCGTGGCGTGGGAACCCATGCCGCGAGCGCGCTGTGGATTGATCTCGCCGGCGGCGCTGAACAGTTCAGCGCCAAAGTGGGAGTGGACGACAACGCCAAGGGAACGGGTTCCGTCGTGTTTCGCGTCTGGGCGGACGGCCAAAAGATTTTCGATTCGGGCGTTATGCGCTCGCGCGACGCCGCCCGGAACCTCGAGGTGCGGCTGAATGGGGCGAAAGCGTTGCTGCTGCAAGTCACCGATGGGGCGGATCGGATTGCTTTTGATCATGCTGATTGGGCGGACGCCCATTTTCGGGTGAATGGGCCGTCTCCCAAAGCCGTGGCTTTCCCAGCGGAGCCGCGGGTATTGCTCACCCCCGAACCCGGATTGTCGCCCCGGATCCACGGACCCAAAGTCTTCGGCTGCCGCCCGGGCAATCCATTTCTCTATCGAATCCCGGCCCAGGGCGCGCGACCGATGACCTTCGCCGCCAGAGGATTGCCGGACGGACTCAACCTGGACACGGGCACCGGCATTATCACAGGAACGGCTCCCGCGCGGGGCGAGCATGTCGTCCGCCTGCGCGCGCGAAACCTGCACGGCAAAACCACACGCGAGTTCCGGATCATCTCCGGGGACACCCTCGCGCTCACGCCCCCCATGGGCTGGAATCATTGGTACGCCCACTACGACCGCATCACCGACGCCATGGTGCGCGAAGCCGCCGACCTGCTGATCTCGAGCGGCATGGCGGACGCCGGCTACAATTACGTGAACATTGATGATTGCTGGATGAACGCGCCGGAGCAGCGGGACCCCCTGCGCGCGGGGCCTTTGCGCGACGCCTCGGGCCGCTTGAAGCCTAATCAGCACTTTCCAGATATGAGGGCGCTTGCGGATTATATTCACAACCGAGGACTGAAGGCGGGAATTTACACCTCGCCCGGCCCCTTGACCTGCGGAAACTTTGCGGGCAGCTATGAGCACGAAGCCGTGGACGCTCGGACGTTTGCCGAGTGGGGCTTCGATTTTCTCAAATACGATTGGTGTTCTTATGGGCGCGTGGCCAGCGGGGAAATCGCCAGCACGACGGATACGCCTACCTGGCCTCGAGGGGATTCTCCGCTCGCGGTGTATGGCCATCCCTACCGCCTGATGGGCGATCTGCTGAAGCACCAAAACCGGGATATTCTGTACAACCTGTGCCAATACGGGATGGGGAGCGTCTGGGAGTGGGGAGAATCAGTGGGCGCCCAGTCCTGGCGCACCGCCGGCGATCTGGGTTTTGAATTGGACCGGATTTTCGAGGTTGCGTTGAGAAACGCCAGCTACCGGGCCTGGTCTCGTCCAGGGTCGTGGAACGATCCGGATTACCTCCAGATCGGCTGGGTGGGCAATGCGCGCGGAGGCGGCCTGCCGCGGCCCTGCCCGCTTTCCTCCAATGAACAGTACGCCTACATGTCGCTCTGGGCGCTTATGGCATCGCCCCTGATCTACAGCGGCGACCTGACCAAACTGGACGCGTTCACGCTGAATGTGCTCTGCAATCCCGAGGTCATTGAGATCAACCAGGATCCCCTCGGCCAATGCGCCGCCACCTTCATGATCACGGAAACCACGTTCCTCATGGCAAAAGACCTGGAGGACGGCTCGAAAGCGCTTGGCTTGTTCAATGATGGCGAATTTCCCGCGGACGTCACCGCGTCCTGGCAAATGCTCGGCCTCCGCGGACGCCAGGAGGTTCGTGATCTGTGGCGTCAGAAAGACCTCGGTCCCGCGACAGCGAAATTCGGAGCCACCCTGCCCCGCCGCTCGGGGATGCTGGTGAGACTGACGCCGTTTAAAGGCCGCTGACGCCAAGCGGCCGCCTCGAGCCCAGCTCTCCGGGGTGTTTACCCGCCAACCTGGGCGCGGGCTTCCGCCGCCAACGGCGTGCTCAAATAACGTTCTCCCGTGGAGCAGGCAATGGTCACGATGAGCTTGCCGCGGTTCTCAGGACGCTTGGCCACTTCAATGGCAGCCCAGACGTTAGCGCCACTGGAAATGCCGGCTAAAATCCCTTCCTCCTTGGCCAGGCGCCGCGCCATGGCGAAGGCGTCCTCATTTGTAACCTCGACGCATTCCACGATTTGCGGCTTCCCGCTCGAATCCTTCAAATGCAGGTTCCTGGGGATGAACCCCGCGCCAGCCCCCTGGATTTTATGCGGCCCCGGCTTGAGCGGCAGACCGGCAAGGCACTGGGAGATGACCGGCGAATCCTTCGGTTCGACCGCGATCGCCTGGAAAGAGGGTTTGCGCGGCCTGATTGCTTCGCAGCAACCGGTGATGGTGCCGCCTGTGCCTACCGCCGACAAAAGAATGTCCACCTTGCCGTCGGTGTCCGCCCAGATCTCCTCCGCGGTTGTCCGCTGATGAATTTCCGGATTAGCCGGATTGTCGAATTGCTGCGGAATCCAGGAGTTGGGCGTCTCCCGGGCCAACTGCTCCGCTTTGGCGATGGCTCCTTTCATCCCCTCATTGCCTGGTGTAAGCACCAATCTCGCCCCTAACATTCCGAGGAGTGTCCGCCGTTCCAACGACATGGTCTCCGGCATGGTAAGAATCAATTGATAGCCCTTGGCGGCGGCGACGAAAGCCAGGGCGATGCCTGTGTTGCCGCTGGTTGGCTCGATGATCACCGTATCCTTGTTCAATTTGCCCGATTTTTCCGCCGCTTCGATCATGGCCATGCCGATGCGGTCTTTCACGCTGCCCAGCGGGTTGAAGTACTCACATTTGAGAAGAATGGTGGCGGGGACACCCGCCGTGACTCGATTGAGCCGCACCAAGGGTGTCCGGCCAACAGTTTCCACGATGTTATTGTAAATTTTTCCCATAATTTGCAGGTTTGAATCGAATTCTCAGGTCAAATCCGCCAGGAATATGTGTTACGCATGCGAGCGGCGCAAGGAAAAAATGCGTAAACCGCGCGAGATACTCATGTAAGCCTTTTTAAAAACATAAGGTCCCTGCCGAACCTCTCAGTTCAACAGGGACCAAATGGGGGATGGGAGTGCGCCACGCTCTCTTTCCCGTGCTGGCATTTGGCGCCCGGCAGGGCTGCCAGCTTCCCGACGCCATTCTCCACGGCAAGCGGAGTATTCGGCCTCATAGCAGGGCCGTTCAGCGCCTTGCGGCTGCTGAAGTTTGAGTGAGGCTTTTCAGCTCGCTTGGACTGGTGTTTGCGCCACCGGCTCGCGAACCAAGCCCAGACACGTCTGTGATGCGCAATCCGCGTCTCGGCCGTTTGGCTCTGGGACAGCCACCGCTTTTGACGATGCGTTGGCCCGAAGCCACGGGTCTCGCCTCTTAACTCTCAGGTTACCTTGCACCGACAGGTCAGCGGTGGATTTTTGCCATCGCCAACATTGGAAGCTTTACAGATCTTGCCCGGATCATGTTTCTTCCCGAATCACGCGCTCACTTTGTCGCGCCTTTCGGCGGTTTTCATTGGGCGAACCTCGCTCGGGAGGCCGCCAGAGTCGCGCGTCCGTGCTGATGCGTCAGTAGCAACCGTGTACCCTCTGGGTAACTGCGATTCGCCCGGATCCGAAACCAACCCGGACTACTTGACTCGATTCGGAGCGGTTTCTCATTTCACTCCTTACCGCACAGTTCCTTTTTCGCGTAAACTAGCGATGCGCGAACATCGCCAGAGGAACTGGTGAATTCTGCCTCCTTCGCCCGAAGTATTTCATTCGATCTCAGAGGGGCGGGGCCAACCAGCCTGACCCGACCTTTCCCCAGTCGCCTGGGATTATCCTTGAAATGTCTGGCCGCGCTCGAGGGAGCGCCGCTGCCATCTCAGCTCTTTCAATGAACTGACCCAGCCTATCCTGGTTTTTAAAAATTTACAACTAACACTTATTCA
>JBDHQH010000084.1:0-15271 GCA_039806935.1 Verrucomicrobiota bacterium | reverse complement strand
TTGCCCAGCAATGGCGGGGTAGCCAAGTGGTAAGGCAGGGCTCTGCAAAAGCCTTATGCGTCGGTTCGATTCCGACCCTCGCCTCCAGCTCATATTCCTTCGGATTTCGTGGTAAATCGCTGGTTTCCGCGGCCTTAAACCCCCTCATCAACACCGGATTCAATACCAGAATTCGAATCGGCGCCTATCGGCAGCCTTCCATTCGTTTCCGAATTCCATCCGTCTCACGCGTCCAGAGCACCCTCGCTTAAGCTGACTTCAACCGCTGAAATCGTGATCGCGCGCGCGGAAAAGCCCAGGAACCAGGCTGTGGCAAGGCCCGTCATCCCCCTCCTTTCGCCAACCTCCCGCAACGCAAGGCAAGGCGCCCCCGTGCCAATCCGGCTTTGCCCTCATGCCGCCCCCGCCAGAACCGGCGAAGTGCCCCTACCTGGCGCTCAGTTTCCGGGTCAAGCGGCGCACGCTATCACAGGCGAGACGCGTAAATAAACCCGACTGCGCACACCAGCCCCAGAGCTAACCCACAAAGAACCAGTATGGTGCGAAACTCAATCCCGTCCTTTGGGTCCAGCCCAGAGACGCAGGCCTCCACGGCGCCAGTGTTGGGAAACGCCTTTATGTGCTTTTCGATTTCGTTGCGGTGCGCTCGTTCCTCAGACCGCACCAAAGCCACCCCGAACTATTCGTCCCAAACCAAACACCCATCCTGACAAGCAGCCATCGCTACTTTCCAAGCAATTGAGCGGCCTCGGTCATCAAGGGATGCTCGAAGGCGCTCGCGTAGGTGTCGAGCGCGGCGGCGCTCATGCGCAGTTGCCGTCCGGTCTTCCGCCAGCCGGAAACGACGGTGAAAACTTCGCGAAGAATCTTCTTCGCATCGGCTGGCTTGAGTCCGAAACGCTCGGCGGCAGCAAGTGCGATGGCTATCGTCGGTTCTTCCTGATCCTCGGTGATTGCGGTTTTGCTCATACGAACCCGGTCCACTTCCGGAACAGGATTGAGGTCGTAAGCCGGTGACAACGACCAGTGACCCGGACGCAACATCAGAAAGCCGTGATTGCGCAGATGGTCGTCGTAGTTACTGGCCAGCAGCGAAAACACGAGCCGCCGCCACAGTTCGCGCAGATCGCCCGGAACATCGTCGCCAAACTGCCGGATACCGTCGGCCAGCATCGTATAAGCGCCAGCCTCGCCTTGCGGCAAACCAAGCAGACTCGCTGCGGAAATGAAAGGCACGCGGTTCTTGCCCGTGCGGTCAAACCGCGTGATGACGGCCACGCTTTGTTTGCCGACCGCGACGCGTTGATGCTCCGCGGCACAAATGCCAACCTGCGCCGCAAGCGTGAGCGCAAGAATTTCGCCCGCGCCAATGTCCCGCGTGTCGTCCGGTTGCGGAAATTTCGCAATGGCCAACCGCTCGCCCGGCAGGGTGACCGCCGCTTTGGGACGCGCGCCGCCCAGCGGCGAACCAGCACCCAGGAGAAAACGCAAATCCTGCGCTGTTTCCGTTTCGCTGTGGATGGCGTCCGTGGCACGCAGCAGCGCGTTGAGCCGCACCAGCGGCGGGAGCTTGCCACTCGCCGCCGCGAGAAATGGACTTTCCGCGTTGAGCCGGAAGCGCAGCGCACCGACCCGCGCCACGTCGTCCAGTGCCAGCACATAATCAATGTCGCGATACGGCTTCTGCACCAGAACCTTCTTGCGCACAGCGCGCTCGATCAACATCCGCCCCCACCGGTCAGGGCCGCAATCCTGAATCGCGCCGAACAACGACTTGCCATGCTGCACACCGCGTTGCAGCGGCAACGAAGTCGGATCAAGTGCAAAAGCATCGCCGCGCTGAAGCCATTCGGGGGCATACTCGAAGGACACCGAGGCGCTGCGCTCGGCGGCATCGAGCCGTCCGACGAGATGGCTTTCACCCTGCCAATCAATGTGGACTTCGATGCTCATGATCTCTTGCGGCGGATGCGCTTCGGCAGGCGGCGTTCATCCAAACTGAGGGCCAATTCATCGCTGGCTGGTGCGGCCAGATTGGCCAGACGATCATGCAGGTTGAGAACGAACGCGGCCGTCGCCAGCGTGCCGATCGCGACGGTCGGGTTGCCGTGTTCCAGTCGCCAAAGTGTGTTGCGGCCAATAAACAGCCGCGCAGCCATGTCGCTCGTGGAAATCCCGCGCTTCCGCCGTGCCAAGGCCAGATCACGGCCCAACTTGCGCAGCGCGTGGGCGGCGGGTAACGGAATGGAACTCATTTTCGACATGACGATAACGTCTTATATACGAGACATTATGTCAAGTTGAGTCTTTTATACGGAACTTTATAGAAATTGGAAACAAGCGGCTAATCTCAACCTCCAGGACCCGCCCTCGATGACCAGCAGCCAGGTGCGCGAGTTGCTCCCCGCCAACTGGAAACCCCGCCGGGCGTGAAGGCAAGTTCGGACCAAGCCGAACCGCCACCGGAGTTGCCAATCACGCACCTGTCTTACCGCTTAGAGCAATCGGAGTGACTGATCTTCCTCATCATTCACCAAGCCTTCTCGTTCAGGATAACCTCATGCTCCGTTGGGTCGTCGGCCTCGGACGCAGCTCCGCTGGGCGTAACATCCTCCAGTTCATCCTCGCCTTCAGGCGGCCCACTCTCAGCAGATTCAACTTCATCGGAAGCAGCATTATCCTGCAATTCAACCCGCGCAGTGCCGGGAAACAAAACACCCGCGCTATATCGGAGTCGTGGCGGGTCTTGTGGCCGCAGAATTTCCTCACCCGAATTCAAATGCGCGTGCTCGGGGCGCGGGTCTGGGCCGATCAACTCGCGCCTGAGAAATCCGACGATGTCGGAACGCACGTGGGCTGTGTTCCAGACTAGAACACGCCTCAAACCGCAGTCTGCTAACCTCTGGGCCAACACGATGGCTCAGGAAAACATGAACATCATCGGCGAACGCGTGAAGCAAGTACGGCTTCGCCGAAAGCCACCGCTTACACAAGACGAGCTTTCCGGCCAGCTTGCCAAGCTTGGTGTGGCAATTGACCGCGCAGGCATCTCCAAAGTCGAGATCGGGGCGCGATGTGTTCTGGATTATGAGGTGAAGGCTTTCGCAAAGGCGTTAAGCGTTTCAGCCGAATGGCTGTTGGGTGGGAAGGAATGAGAGATGCCCGCCTACTACCGCTCCACGCTTACCGAATTTCTTGCCGATGACTCAAAGCGAATTCTTGGTGAGTTGACGAGCCGAAGTGGCGAAAGCGGCTTCATTGAACTGAAACACAAGCAAACCAAAGCTTGGCAGAAGGAGATTGAGGTGCTTCGGGCGACATCCGCCAAGTTGGTATCCGAGAATCCAACGCGCGGGCAATGGTCTCTGCTCCTTGAGTATCCGATTCCTCGGCGTCAAAAGCGCGTTGATGCAGTGATCCTCGCCACTGATCTCATTTTTTGTCTCGAATTCAAGACCGAGGACAAGACCCACAGCCGCGTGACGGAAAGACAAGCGGAAGACTACGCGCTGGACTTGCGAGACTTTCACGCTGAGAGCCGTGACCGCTACATCATCCCGTTCGCTGTCGTTCCAAAAGCTCCAAGTGGGGAGTTGTTGTTGGCGACAAAAGATTCTGACGACGCAGTTCGTCCTGTTCACCTGTCAAATGCAAGTGATCTACCATTGCTGCTCGCGAGAGTATTCGATGTGGAATCCAACCCCACGGCCATCGCCATTGATTCAACAGCCTGGGACAGGTCTGCCTATCGGCCTGTTCCAACGATTGTCGAGGCGGCGGAAGCGCTCTATGCGGGACACAACGTCCGCGAAATCGCGCACTCACATGCCGGAGCAACCAACCTGACGCTGACCTCGGAACGGCTGGTCGAAACCATTCAACGCGCCCAGCGTGACCGACTTAAAGTGGCTTGTTTTGTGACCGGTGTGCCTGGAGCTGGCAAGACTTTGGCCGGATTGAACGTGGTCCACAACCCAGCCCTCCGACAAGAGGGTCGTCCGCCAGCCGTTTTTCTATCCGGCAATGGCCCACTTGTAAAAATTGTCTCGGCTGCAATCGCAAGAGACTTCAGGCGTCGCGCGCGAGCGGACGGAGGAGAGCGAACAGTCAGCACATTCATTCAGAACGTTCATGCCTTCGTGCGCGAATCATTGGAGAAGCCAGACGAACCGCCGTTTGAGCATGTAATTATTTTCGACGAGGCTCAACGCGCATGGGACGCTCGACAGAACGCAAAGAAAACGGGTCAGGACGTATCCGAGCCGGAGACGATGTTTTCGATAATGGATCGTCACTCCGATTGGGCGGTGATTGTCGCGTTGGTTGGCGGCGGACAGGAAATCCACAGCGGCGAGGCTGGACTTGCAGAGTGGGGGCGAACGCTCCGGGGTAAGTTCCCGCATTGGCAAATCACTGTTTCTCCAAAAGCGTTGAGTGGCGACACCAGCGTAGCCGGTCATCGGCTATTTGCTGATGGCATGACTAACGCGGTCATTGACGAAGAGCCTGCTTTGCACCTTGAGGTAAGCCTTCGTTCGTTCCGGGCGCGACGGGTGGCAGAGTGGGTGGACTTGGTTCTGAACAACGAACCCGGCAAGGCTGCTGGCATAGCGACGGAGCTTGGCGAATTTCCAATGGCTCTCACGCGCTCACTGGCAACGGCACGGAAATGGTTGCGTGAACACACGCGTGGGATGCGCCGCTGCGGGCTTGTTGCCAGTTCAGGCGCGGTGCGGTTACGTCCCGATGGCCTTGAATTGTCGTCAGGATTTCGGCAAGGGAATCGCGACCTCTATGTCCATTGGTTTCTCGCGCAGCCACCGGATATTCGCTCGTCAAATCAGCTTGAGGTTGCTGCGTCCGAGTTTGAGTGTCAGGGCCTCGAATTGGATTGGGTTGGCGTCTGTTGGGGCGGTGATTTCACCTTTGACAATCCGACTGGCGGCTGGTCATTCCGCTCTTTCAGCGGAACGCGTTGGGGCATGAACTCCGATCCAGTGGACAAGCAATACCTGCTCAATACCTACCGAGTGCTGCTCACGCGAGCCCGGGAGGGATTGGTGATTTGGATTCCTTCGGGCAATCCGTCGGACACGACGCGACTGCCAATGCCTTTCGATGCGACTGCGGCTTACCTCCGACTCTGCGGATTGAATGAAATCTGAACTGTGAACAGCACGTTCAATCACGTTCAACTACGTCGCCATCCGTTTCGTAAGCACCAGCGAAAACTTCAGGACGGTAGCCATGCTTGATAGCGCACTCTTCCGAGCAGAAACCGTAAACTGGAACTCCATACGCGTCGTCGAGCCGCACTGCTTCCTCTTTGCGGCATTGCTTGCAGACTTCAACCTGTTGCTCGGATGCGTCCATCAATTGAGTGCGGGAGAGTGATTGCCACGAACGACAAATTGTTCAATGGCTTCACCGATCAGCGGCGGCACAGCGTTGCCGATGACGCGGAATTGATGGGTGCGGGCAATGGGAAACTCAAACCAGTCCGGGAAACTTTGGATGCGTGCAGCTTCACGCGGTGTCAGGGAGCGATTCTGCGTCGGGTGGATGAACATCAAGCCGTCCTTGCTCAAGTGGGCTACAATGGTTGAGCACGGCTCGTTTCGGTGTTGCCGGGTGTAGCGATCTTTGAACGTCTCCTTGTCGGGTATTCCGGGAATTTTGTGGGTGGAACGTGGAATCCGTGTATTTCGAGAGTAAAAGTCGCGTGCTCGGATGCTGTGCGCCTGGCGAACCCCGGGGCCGGATGGGAGTGAGCCACCGAGAGAATTTGACCGCGTGGCGGGCTTCGAGCCTCAAGGAAATGTCTATAAACACGAGCCGGAAGGGGTGCGGCATGGCTTCGTCCCCCGTTCCCTTTCGGTCCAGTTTGGTTTCGCGCATCGCCACAAACAGGGCGGTCAGCCCCGAATTCTACCCACTAAATTCCCCGAAGGACTATTTGTTCACGTCGGAATCGCCGCACTTTAACACGGCCATCGTCAATCCGCTGTACCGGAAAATCCGGAGCGATTCCGCCGCACGACTGTTGCTGCGGTCCGCCGGGATTGAGGCGGGCAATTTGTATGCGGGGTTTGTGGCGCTGATGACGCGGTTGCTGGTCAAGGACGGCGAGTTGGTGGGTTAGCGCCCGTGTCTTTCCCCTTCCGGGGAGGGGACTTTGGGCGGAAATCACTGGAGATCGCAACGAGTTTTTCGAGGGGTTTATGACGCGCTTCCGGCGGTTGCCAAAGAATGATGGCGGTGGGCGGGCGTGGCGGCAGGCACAGCCCCTCCGGGGTTTGCCTTAGCCGCCGCTCCAGCAGTTCAGTGAGTGCCTGGTCGCAGTTGCCGCGGTCCGCTCCCAGATGGAGGAGGCGCTTGAGACCCGCGAGCGCGGCGGGCAGGTCGGCATAAACCTCGGAGTAGGGGGCGGCGGCGGTTTCCATCACGAGGTGCGGGCGCAGGCCCATTTGCCAGAGGGCGTTCAGGGCCAGAAAGGCGTCGGGGCTGGTTTGCGAGCGGTCCTCCCCAATCACTCGCGCGGCGGCGGTCAGAAAATCGTCCGGGACGGGAGCGCGAAGCAACAACAGGCACAGCTCGCGGGCGCAAGCGGTCATGGCGTCAATCCAGCCGCGAAAATCGGCGATGCCATACATGACATGAGCGCAAAGCGCCACATCGTGGGGCGGGATTTCCGGGCAGGGCCACGCGCGCGGGACCACGGTCACCCGCGCGCCCACATCCGCGGCGGCCAAGGCTTTTTCCAATTGGGCGCGCATCGCCGCGGAAGGCTCCAGGGCGGTCACGCGCCGGGCCCAGCGCGCCAAGGGCACGGCCCAGACGCCGGTGCCCGCGCCGATGTCGAGCACCGCGGCGTTGGGCAGGACGCGGCAAACCGACGACAAAATAAGCCGGGTCACGCGGCGGCCCTCGTCCCGCAGCGGAGCGTTGCGGGCGTAGTCCTCGGCGCAGGAGTGCCATTCGTCGTCGTCGCTTTGGCCGCGGGGTTGGACTTGTCGCCGGGCTTGCTGTTTGCGGAGGACAAGGCTTTCCCAGCGGGCCAGCCAGTCCAGGGAAGGGTTCGAGTTCATGAGGCAATCAACCAATCCGAGTCAACGCGCCGGACCGTGACGGGCAGGCCATAGGTGGCGCTGAGTTGTTCCGAGGTCAAGGTGGTTTCGATGGGGCCGGCGGCCACAATTTCGCCCGCGCGCATCAGGATGATCGCCTCGGCCATGTCCGCGGCCAGCGCGGGGTCGTGCGTGGCGCAAACGGCGGTAATGCCGTCGGCCACCAGTTGGCGCAAGACATCGCGGACGCGGCGGCGGTTGGCGAGATCAAGATGAGAGGTGGGTTCATCCAACAGGAGGATGGCGGGATGTTGCGCCAACGCGCGGGCGATCATGGCCAGCTGCCGTTCGCCGCCGCTCATGCGCGTGACCGGGCGTTCGCTTAATCCGGTGAGGCCCACCCGCCGGATGGCGCGCCGGGCCTCGTCCACATCGCGGGGGCCCGGCATTTCCAGCGGGCCAAGGTAGGGCGCGCGCCCCAGGAGCACGTAATCGAGCAGGGTGAACTCGAAGGGAATGTGTTCGCTTTGCGGCACCAGGCCCAGCAGGCGGCTGCGTTCCCGGTGGCTGAAGCCGCGCAATGAGCGGTCGTCGAGGAACAAAACGCCGGCGCGCGGTCTCAACCAACCGAGCAACAAATGCAACAGGGTGGTTTTGCCACTGCCGTTCGGGCCGAGAATGGCCGTGAGCGCGCCGGGGGCGACGGCGAGCGAGATGTCCCGCAGCACCGGCGTCAGCGCGGTGTAACCGAAGGTGACGCGCTCGAGGCGCAGTCTGGGCGGCGGGGGCTTCATTCGCGGGAGAGTCTGGCGCCGCGCAACAGGATGATGGCGAACCCGAGCGCGCCGAACAGCGAAGTGAGAATGCCGAGCGGAATTTCTCCCGCCGTCAGGGAGCGGGCCATGTTATCGCAACCCAGGGCGAAAATGCCGCCCAGCCAGATCGAGCCGGGCAGCGATTGACGGGCGGCCGCGCCCAGCAAGCGGCGGGCGATGTGCGGCACCAGCAAGCCGATCCATCCCACCATGCCGGCGACCGAGACGACGGCGGCCGTGGCAGCCACCGCCGCCGCCACCAGCAGGGCGCGTTCGCGGCCGGCGGCGACACCCAGTGAAAAAGCGGTGGCCTCGTCGAGCGCCAGAATGGAAATGCGCCAACGCATCAGGCTGATGACAAGCAAGGCGGGAATGACCATCGGCACGAGGAGCCGCACATCGCTCCAGGAGACGCCCCACAGCCCGCCCAGCAGCCAGAACGTCAGCTCCGGCAATTCGCGCCGCGGGTCGGCCATGCTTTTTAACAGCCCGAGGCCCGCCGAAAACAACGCGGACACCACGATGCCGGCCAGCACCAGCCGCATCACCCAGCCGCCGAATTTCAAATACCGCGCGAGCGTGTAGGACAGCGCCAATCCGCTCAACGCAAACACGCCGGCGCTGAGCGGCAACAGGACGATGGACCCTTTGAAAAAGAGAATGGACAGCGCGGCGCCAAACGCCGCGCCCTGGGACACCCCGAGAAAACCGGGCTCGACCAGGGGATTGCGAAACAACATTTGCAGCACCGCGCCGCCCGCGCCCAGCGCCATGCCGAGCAAGACGGCGGCACAACTGCGGGGCAGGCGCAGTTGCCACGTCAGTTCCCGGGCCACCGCATCCTCCCAGAGCAGGCGCGCCGGCATCCAGGGCGGTTGCGGGTAGCGCCCGATGAACAGCGAGACGCAGACCAGCCCCAGCAGAATCGCCGGCAAAAGCAGGTTGGCGGAGAGAACGCGGCGGTTCATTCCTTTAGCGCCAGTCGCCGCGCAAACGCGGTTTGATTTGTGCCGCCACCTCGGTCTCGGTCAGGCCATACCAACGATAGAAGGCGATTGTCTCGGCCCAGAGATCCAGGCCGGCGAAGCGGTCCGCGTGCAGCCGCTTGGCAATCCACATCAAGCCGAGTCCCCAGCGCGGATCCGGTTGATCCCAGGTGACGAGATCGCGGGGAAACGTCCACACCCGGCCATTGCTGACTGCCGCCAGCTTTCGCCAGACGGGGTCCGCGCGGAGGAGCGACGCCATCTCGGTGTCGCCCTCGCCATAGTCCACCACCAGCACCACGTCCGGATTCCACACCGCCGCTTGCTCGAGACTGACCACCGTCCAGCCGGCTCCCTGGCCGGCCGCCCGCCAGACGGGAACACCGCCCGCCAGCTCAACCAGCCGCGTTTGCATCCAGTCCGCCGGCGGCACACTGAAGGACCGCGCGCCGCCGCGCGCCGAGGCCTGGACCAACAAAACTCGCGGTCGGGACGCGGCCGGCGGGGCGGCCAGCGCCTCGGCAACACGGGCGCGGCATTCCCGGTAGTAACGCACCAACTCCTCCGCCCGCGACGGGTTGCCCAAGAGCCGGCCCAAGGTGACCAACTCGCGTTCGTATTGCTCCGGAGTTTCGAGGTCAAAAGAGAAAGTCGGGATGCCGACCTTCGCCAGCGCGTCGCCGAGGCGCGCGGAAACACTCTTGAGCAGCACCAGATCCGGATGCCGCGACGCGAGTTGTTCCGGGCCGACTTCCGCGCCGAGGATTTCGAGGTCCGGCGCCACCCGGCCCGCCCGCACCAGAAAATCAAAGTTTGCCCCGCGCAACTGGCGCCCCCCCGCCGCCGCCCGGAGGCGGTCCCTGGCTTCCGGAAACAGCGCGGCGGCATGGACGATCATGAACGAGGCGCGCCCGGCCACGGCGAGGCGCGCGGGCGGTTCTGGCAACCGCAGCTCCCGCCCGTCGCAGTTGGTCAGGGTCAGGGGCGAGGTCTCCGCGACGGCCAGGGTCGCCCCGATGAGAAAGACCGCGACCGCGACGCGCGGAGCGCTGAACCCAATCCGCGACCACGCGGCGGGATTTCGCCCACGGTTCAACGCGCGAACCGGCGCGGGGCGTTCACGCCGCTGCCACACCCAAACCGACGGCGGCCGCGAGGGCATTCGGGCGGCCGCGAAGCCGGGCCGCCCGGAAGCGAACTGGACTCCGCGCCCCATGTCCAGGCGGGCCCTACCAAGCTGGGTCATCATCTGTGTCCTTTCCTTCGGGAACGGAAATCGTTTCAGTTGTGAAATCACCGAGTTGGTCGATTCCAGCACGCAGCAACGGCAGCAAAGCGGGACGGACGGTCAGAATCGCCCGCGTGAACGCGCGCTCCCGCAACACCGCCCAGACGGAGATCCAGCCCCGGTTCCACCGCAATTCCATCGGCCCCAACTCATCCACCACCAGCGTGTGACACCGCCCCGCCTCCCGCAAACGCGCCTCCCCCCAAGCCAGAACGGCTTCATCGAACTGCCACCGCCGGGCCGAGCCTTCGCGTGCCTCAGAGCGGCGCACGGCGAGCGCGCGCTCTTCGCCCGAGCGCAGATCCCGCACCCGGATGGCGACCTTCCGGCCGGCGGCAAAGACGCCGGGCGAAAGCAGTCCCCGCACGTCATGCCCGGCCGCCCGGAGCTCCGCAATCGTGCGCTCGCACCAGCGGGTTTTGCCCGCGTCTCTGGCTCCAGTCACCAACTGGAGGCGCGGCCGGGACGGCGCGCCGTCTCTCATGGCTCGACAACCACGCGATAGAAGACGTTGGTGCCGGCGCCCAAAGCCGCCTCCGTCCAGTTCGTTTCCGTGCCTGACACCAGGAGCGTGGCGGCCTCCGTCCAGTTCGTCGGCGAAGTCGGGTCGAAGCTCCGTTCGATCCGGTGGAGTCGGGATGGCAACGCGTGAGCAATATCCAGACGAACCGCATCCGGGCCTGATTTGACGACGCTCAGGACTGGCCCGCGCGGGGTCACGGTAATGCGCGGCCGAAATTCCACCGGATTGTCCAGGCTCTCCGAGGACGTGAACGGCGCGCGATCCGAACTGGTGGCCGGCGGACGGTCCTCGCCGTCAATGATTAGAATGGCCCCGTGCGTCAGCAGGTTGGCCCGGGTCAAGGCGTTGGTGAGCAGCGCGGTGATGTCCCAACTGAAAAATCGGTCGTTGAGGTTGACGTCGAGAATCGGCCCTTTTACGCCCACCACGAAATGGTCCGCGTCGAAATCGCCGCCCGCGGTCGCCCAGTGGTTCGTTCCGTCGCGGGTGAACCAGGTCGCCCCCGTGGCAAGCTCCGCGCGCCCGCCCGAGCCTTCGACAAAGGAGTTGGTTAACGGATAGAGACGAATGTCGCGCGTTTTGGTGTTGTCCTGAAACACGTAGAAATACACCTTGGCCTCGAGCAGCTCGCCGGGGCCGTAGGCGCGCAATTCCTCGGGTATGCCAAACAGCCCGCGCGTCACCGAGCTGTCGCTGTTGACGAGCACCCGCACGGCGTTGTTGAGGCCGTAATTGGATTCCTGACTGCCTGCCCGGCTGTCCAGGTAGGTGTCTTTGGTGATCAGAATGCCGGTTTCAAGAGCCAGCGCGGGCAGCGCGCCGGCAAACCAGGCCGCCGCCAGCCAATGAGCCCAACGGCGCGGCTTCGCGGCGGTCCGGAAATGTGGGAGTTTTATTCTCAGGAGTGGTTTTTGGCGGTCGATGGTATTCATGCGATCAAGGTTGACCGGAGTGGTTGGTGAACTGTGTTTTCAGGGAAGCTCAGTAGTAGTAGGGAAACCAGGTGAAATCGCCGCGTTGCGGGAGGCGCGGGTTGTTGCGGGATTTATCCCAGAGATCATTGCGCCAGCGGACGTGGCCATCGAGATGCGACACGTTGCCGCCCAGCCCGCCTCGACAGGCGTGACGTTCAGCAGCCGCCCGCGCATCCTCAGCGGTCTGATAACCCGCCGCGCGAAACGACCCCGCCTGACCGTAGCCCTGCCGGGGATCAAGGGTCTGCTCGAAAAGCATGATGGTTTGCGTGGGGGCCGCCGCGCGTGTCAATTGGAGAAAACCGGGTTGATAACTCGCGCCCCACGGCAGGCCGTAATTGAAATCATGCGCGAGGAAGGAGTTCATCGCATAGCTGTGGCAGCCCTCCAGGGACGGACGATAATCATATTCGGAGTCGGCCAGTGGTCGGGCGGTCGGGCAATGCCAGATGCCGCTCGCCGGCTTTTCCCCCTCGGCAAAATCCCGCCAGGCCCGCACCCCTAAATACGGTGGCAACACATCCACGTAACCATAATCGTGCTCGGGATTGGCGGGCGACTCAAACACGCCCCGGTCCCGGCGCCGATCATCCGGGTGGGGCAGAAAGCCGCCATTATCGCCCGCATAGAGGTGGGCGGCGAATCCCCATTGGCGCAAATTGCTCAGGCACCGCGTCCTTTGGGCGCGGGCCCCGGCGCGATTCAACACGGGCAGCAACAGCGCCGCGAGGATTGCCATGATGGCCATCACCACGAGCAGTTCGAGCAACGTGAAACCCGTCCGCGGACCGGAAGCAGGGCGACGTTCACGCCGCCTCCATTCACACCTGGAAAACGGGCCGCAACTCTCCGCCGCCATTCCCGCCTGCAGGTTGCAGCCGGCTGGGGCGCACGCCCCCTTGCACAGCGGCGTGAGACTCGATTCCCCGGCTCTGCGGTGCCTCGCGCGATTCATCTCAGACGGTGAGGAGGTTCCCCGTTTCCCGCGCGTCGTAACCGGGCAGTTCGCTCACCAGCCGCCGATACGGCCGGCTGCGCAGCAGGCGAATGAGCGCCTGGATGCGCGGGTCGCGCACCTGCGACCCAGCAAGGCAAAGGTCGAGCGCCTCGGCGCGCAGCGGAATGAAATTCAGCCCCGCCTCCGCCGCGGAAAGCTTGACGCACACCCCGGCATCGGCCCATCCGGCGCGGATAGCCTGCGCCACGGCGCTGTGGGCGTCCACCACGCGCCCCGCCAGGCGGCGGCGGCCACTCCATTCCTCCAAACATTCGCGCGCGGCCGATCCCGGCTCGCGCAGCGCCCAGCGACGCGACGCCCGCAGCACCGCGTCTGCCGAGCGCGCGCGGTCCGCTGCGGCCAGGGCCAAACCCTCCGTCCAGCGCGCGGCGCGCAAGAGACGATAGCCGTTTCCCAGCTCCGCGCGCACCGTCGCGGCGTTGCGATTCGGATATTCCTCCGTCGAGCGATGCAGCCCCGCTGCGTGAACTAACCCGCGCTTCAACAAATCCAACGCCACCGCGCCACTCCGCGGCAACACCAACAACCGAAACCCGCTCGCCCGCGCGTACTCCGCCGCCAGCAGTCCCGCGGCCGGATCGCAGCAAGCCAGCACCAGCGTTTGCTCCGCGACTCCCCGGGCGGTTTCGTGCTCCGCACCGCCGCGCCAGACGCCGTCGTGGGCGCTGGAGTTCAACGCCGGCGATTCGACCGGATACCACCACCGCCGCCCGCTGACTTCCGCCTCCCAATACCGGCACGGTTCGCCCGCCGGCTGCCACGCCCATTCCGGGCCGCCGGGCAGCGGCGGCCTCGCGCCGCCGCCAAACAATTCCTCGACGGAACAATCCAACGCGCCAGCCACCGCCAGCGCCGCCGTGACGGAAGGTGTGAGCCGCTTCCCCTCGAGGGCGCTGACCGAGGAGCGGGGGATTCTCGCGCGCCGGGCAAGTTCGACTTGGGACCAATTCCGCGCGGCCCGCCGGAGGGCAACCGGGTGAGTAGAACCTTTGTTGACTGCCATAATACAAGCAAATTATGACAGCATCCTGCCAGAGGGCAAATCAAAAGCTCCTTGGCCTCAGGCGGGAAAATCGCGCCCGCAGGGCGGGTTCTGGCGCAGCCAACCAAAAATCGAACCAACGAAACGGGTTGGTTCTCGCGGCGTCCCTTCGCTTTCCTCCTCACGGCGAGGGAGACTCGGGCCGGGGCGTCGTGCGCTCGACCGCGGAGGCGCTCGGGCGCTGGCTTGCTGGGCGGCGCCCGCATTTTGGGTGTTTCCGGGAGGGAGCGGCCCGCGGCGGACCCGGCCCGGTCACAAAACGGAGCGGATACCTTCGAGCGCCGCGGCGAGCGTGGCGCGGGGGCAGCCGAAGTTAAGGCGCGCGAAGGTCTCTCCGCCGGGGCCGAATTCTCCGCCCGGATTCAGGGCCACTTTTGCGCGCTCCAGCAGGAAACGGGCGGGTTCGCCGGAAATTTTCCCCTGTCCGAGATAGTCCGCGAAGTCCAGCCACGCCAGATAGGTTGCCTCCGGGCGGGAGACGCGCGCTCCGGGCAGGTGCGCGCGGACGTAATCAACGAGATAATCGCGATTGGCGGTCAGGTAGTCGCGCAAGGCGGCGAGCCAGGGATCGCACGCGCCGGAAAAAGCGATTTCGGCGGCCAGCAATCCGAAGCTATTCACGTGCAACACGAGATTTCGGAGCGCGCGCTCGCAGCTCGCCCGCAGGCCGGGGTCGGGAATGATGGCGAAGCCGCAGAACAGGCCGGCGAGATTGAAGGTCTTGCTGGGCGCGATCAGGGTGATGGTTTGCCGCGCGACCTCCGGACCCAGGGTGGCGATGGGCAAGTGCCGGGCGTCGCCCAGCAGCAGCTCGCTGTGGATCTCGTCGGAGCAGATCACCACGTTGTGGCGCAGACAGAGCTCCGCGTATCGCTCCAATTCGCCGCGCGTATGCCCCCGGCCGACGGGATTGTGCGGATGACAAAAGAGAAAGAGGGCAGTGCGGGCGCCCGGAGGAGAGTGCAGGGCCGCTTCAAACGCCTCCCAATCCGTTTCGAAGCGAACCAGGCTCCCGATATTTACCTGGCGAAGCGGCGCGAATTGGCGGACCGCTCCGACGTTGGCTGGCACTTGAAGAAAGGGATGATACACGGGCGGCTGCATGAGGATGCCCTCGCCGGTCTGGCACACGACCCGCGCCGCCACGTTGAAAGCGGACACGAGTCCCGGTGTGGCCAGCACCATGTCGGCGGTGATTTCCCAGCCATACAACCGGCGCATTCGCGCGGCCACGGTTTCATACAGACGGCGCGAGGGCATTTCATACCCGAAGATGCCGTGCTCGAGGGCGCCGCGCAGCGCCTCGCGAACCGGCTCGGGAGCGGGAAAATCCATGTCGGCGACCCACAACGGCAGGACGTCCTCGGCGTAGCGCGTCCACTTGAGGCTGCGCGTGGCGCGGCGATTGGTGATCCGGTCGAAATCCATGTCCGGTAATATCGCTCGCCGCGGCCGGGCCGCAATGATCGGTCCGCTGCTCGCGCGAGTTTTGTCCCTTGCGGTTAACGCTTTTCGCGAAACGCAGCGGCCATGTTCTCCAGCGCTTGAATCCAGAGCG
>JBDHQH010000083.1:0-15780 GCA_039806935.1 Verrucomicrobiota bacterium | reverse complement strand
CCCGGTGCGTCATCTTACCGGCTAACTAGTGATTTTTAATTGTCGTCAGTGGTGAATTCTAATTGTCGTCCGAGGCAGAATTCGCCGGGCGCTAAAAGCGCGAGCCCCCAGATAAGTAACGTCCAGAAGCTGAAGAGGCCGCTCGTTTGCAAACGGCCTCAGTGACGCGGATTCAGATCCTCAAGCTGGGCAGGTATGAGCGACGCGCGTGGCGCCGGCACAGCAAAATCAGGAGGACCTGCGGCGCAGAAAAAGGAGGCAACCTCCCAGGCCGAGCAGCGCCAGCGCGCCAGGTTCCGGAACCGGGTTCTCACCGCCGAAAACCATGTTTTGGGGAAAATTCCCGCTTGCGACCCGCGCTGTTTTGGCAAAGATTCGCGACGATTGAGCCTCAGGGCGGTAGTGACGGCTGGAGCCGGTCAGGTACCGTGCCGCAGGCAAAAAACCATGTTAATCAAACGCATTCTCGCCTCCGCCACACCAACGGAGTCGCTGACGGTTCAAGGCTGGGTGCGCACCCGTCGCGACGCCAAAGGATTTTCCTTTGTCGAGCTGAATGACGGCTCATGCCTGGCTAATCTGCAGGTCGTGGTGGATGCCGCGACCCCGGGAGCGGACGCGTTGCCACAGTTGACGACAGGCGCCTCGGCTAGAATCACCGGGCAAATGGTTCCCTCCCCAGCGGCCGGGCAAAAATGGGAGCTGCGCGCCACCTGCGTCGAGCTTCTCGGCGCCGCGGACGCCACTTACCCGCTGCAAAAAAAGGGGCATACTCCGGAGTTTCTGAGAGAAATCGCGCACTTGCGCCCCCGCTCGAATCTTTTTGGCGCCATGTTCCGTCTCCGCGGCCGGCTGGCCTGGGGCGTGCATCAGTTTTTTCAGGAGCGTGATTTTGTCCATGTCCACACGCCGATCATCACGGCGAGTGATTGCGAGGGCGCCGGCGAGATGTTTCGGGTGACCACGCTGAAAGGGAACATCGAGGAGAAACCCGAACATGATTTTTTTGGCAAACGGACTTACCTGACGGTGAGCGGGCAGTTGGAGGGCGAGGCGTTCGCCTGCGCGCTTGCCCGCATTTACACTTTCGGCCCGACATTCCGGGCGGAGAACTCGAACACCGCGAGACACGCGGCGGAGTTTTGGATGATCGAGCCGGAAATGGCGTTTTGCGATCTGCGAGGCGACATGGATTTGGGTGAGGAGTTCATCAAGGCGATGGCCCGCTATGCAGTTGAGCATTGTTCAGAAGAGTTGGCCCTGTTCAACAAATTCATCGATAAAGGCCTGACGGAACGCCTCGAACTCGTGATCCAGCGCCCGTTTGTTCGGGTGTCTTACTTGGAGGCCATCCGGATTTTGCAATCCGCCGGCTCGAAGTTTGAGTTTCCAGTCGAGTATGGACTGAATCTCCAATCTGAGCACGAGCGGTTTTTAACCGAAACGCATTTCCAATCTCCGGTGACGGTTCACGATTACCCGCGGCAGATCAAGCCTTTCTACATGCGCCTGAACGACGATCAAAAAACCGTTGCCGCCATGGACGTGCTCGTGCCGGGCATTGGCGAGGTGATCGGCGGGGCGCAGCGCGAGGAGCGACTCGATCAACTCGAGGAGAATATGCGCCGCCACCAACTCCGCCCCGAAGATTATTGGTGGTATGTGGATTTACGCAGGTACGGCACCGTGCCGCATGCTGGTTTCGGCCTGGGTTTCGAGCGGCTGCTGATGTTCCTGAGCGGAATTCAGAATATCCGGGATGTCATTCCCTTCGCCCGAACCCCGGGCAACGCCGAATTTTAGGCCGCTATTCGACGATTTTCGGGACGATGAAAAGACCGTTGGCCTCGGCGGGGGCGTTGCCCATGACCTCCTCGATGGGCATCGAGGGGCGGATCTCGTCAGGCCGATCCACATTCACGAGCGGAAAGGCATGGGCAGTCGGCTCGACGCCCTCGATGTCCACCTCTTTGAGCTTGGTGACGTAGCCCAGCACGCTGCCCAGTTGAGCGCCCATCCGCGCCTCCTCCTCAGGGGTAAGCTCCAGCCGGGCTAACCGGGCGATGTGCTGGATGTCGATTTCAGGAGGGTGCATGGCGAGAGTTCACTCTTCGTCGAACTTGCGCTTGATAAGGATCTCGAGTTCGGTCAAGGCCTGAGAGGCGTCCTGGCCGGTGGCGCGCACGGTCAATTTGCAACCGGGCCCCGCGGCCAGCATCATCAGCCCCATGATGCTCTTTCCGTTGACCTTTTCGCCGTCCTTCTCAACGAAAATCTCGCAGGCGAAACGATTCGCGGTTTTGACGAAGAGCGCGGCCGGGCGCGCGTGAATTCCCAGTTTGTTGGAAACCAGAAAATCCCGTGATAGTTCCGAACCGTTATCGCCTATTTTTTTGCCGCTCATTACGCCCACGTATAAGTACCCGAGCGGGCGCCGGCGCGCCACCAAAAATTACAGCGTTCCAGTTCCGGTCATCCGGGAGATCAACCGGTCGTTCAATTCTTTCGCCGGGTTATAGCCGGAGGCCTTGAGCTTGATTTGAAACGCGGCGACCTCGATCAAGCGCGCCAGGTCGCGCCCCGGGCGGACGGGGATGACGATATGCGGGATGTCCACGCCCAGAATTTTCACGTATTCCTGGTCCATCCCGAGGCGCTCGACGTCCGCCACCTCATTCCAGGATTTGAGTGTGACCACGAGATCGACGCGCTTTTCGTGGCGGATGCTTTTGACCCCGAACATCGCGGCGACATTGATGATCCCGATTCCGCGCACCTCCATGTGGTTGCGGGTGATTTCCGCGCTGGTGCCCAGGATCTCGCGGCCATCCACAAGGGCCACCTTGGTGATATCGTCGGCCACCAGGCTGTAGCCTCGTTCGATCAGCGCCAGCACACTCTCACTTTTGCCAATGCCGCTTTCTCCACGCAGGATCACGCCGACACCGAGGATGTCGATCATGCTGCCCATTTCGGTGCCCCGGGGCGCGAACATCAGCTCCAGCGCGAGCGTCGCCAGGTTGATGAATTTCATGGTGACGTACGGGCAACGAAAAATCGGCACATTCGCCGATTCGGCGGCGCGCAGGAATTGTTTGTCAGGCGACAGGCTTCGGGAAAAGACAACGCACGGCAGGCGGTAGCGAAAGAACTCGGCGTATCGGGCCTCCCGCTCGGCATCCGACAGCGATTTAAGGTAGAAAGCCTCCGCGTTGCCAATCACCTGCAATCGTTTGAAGGCGAAGTAGCGCGTGAAGCCGGTGAGCACCAGTCCCGGACGGTTGACGGTGAGCTCGCGGATCACCCGTTTCAGGCCGTTGGCGCCAGCCACGAGGCTAAGGGCCAGCGCGCTGGCCTGTTCGGTGTAAAACCGCTCGACGGTTATCCGGTCCCTTTGCATGGTTCAGTCGGGGTCAAGGTGGCGCTCACAAATTAAACTCCGGGCCGAGGTAAATTTCGCGGGCTTTGGGGTCGTTGACCAACTGTTCGGCGACGCCTTCATACACGACTTCGCCCTTATGAATCAAATAGGCCCGATCCACGAGCTTGAGGGTCTCGCGAACATTATGGTCCGTGATCAAGATGCCCAGCCCGCGCTCGCGCAGGCGGCGGACGATTTTCTGCACCTCGTAAACCGCGATTGGGTCGATGCCACTGAAGGGTTCATCCAGCAGGAGGAGTTTGGGGCTGGTGACGAGCGAGCGGGTGATCTCCAGGCGGCGTTTCTCGCCTCCGCTCAGGGTGTAGGCCTTGCTTCGGGCCAGGCGCGTCAAATCCAGTTCCTCAAGCAAATATTTCAACCGCACCGCGCGTTCCCCCCGCGGCATCCGGCAGGTTTCCAGGATCGCCAGAATATTCTGCTCGACTGTCAATTTGCGAAAAACCGAAGGCTCCTGCGTCAGGTAGCCAATGCCCAGGCGCGCCCGCTTGTGCATGGGCAATCCCGTCAGATCGCGGGACTCGAACCGCACCCGGCCGCGGTCGGGACGGATGAGGCCCACCACCATATTGAAAGTGGTTGTTTTGCCGGCGCCGTTCGGGCCCAGCAGGCCGACAATCTCACCCGGCGCAACGTGGATGGAGACCCCGTTCACCACCCGCCGATGGCGGTATTCTTTGACCAACGCATCGGTCGCAAGCAAACGATCCGTCAGGGCGATGGAGGCCTCGGCGGCTTCACCGGCGGTCGAGTCGCGGGCGCTCATGGCTGGAGTTTCTGGGGCAGTATCAACCCGCCGCCGGGGACGCTGGCTGCTCCATGGATTTGATAAGTCGCGCCGGGCGCGATCACTTGATTGCGCCGCCGGTCCAGGACGATTTCCGCGTTTTGCACGGTGGCGTTGGTGTTTTCCAGGGTGGCCGGAGCGCCATGGAGTTTCACCAGTTCGTTGGTGGCCGAGCCGTTCACGGAAAAATCATAGACTGCCTCGTCGCCTTTGCCATGCACTTTTTGGCCCTGCTCGTCCGTGAGATCGAAGATCACTCCGCGCCGGGCAACGATTTTCCGCCACGTCTCGGCGCCCTGGCCGGCTTCCACCGTCAACGTTTCGCAAATCCAGTTCATTTGTGGGTGAGTCACCCGCACGCCTCCGCGAAACACCGCCAGCCCCGCGCGCGCCGTATATTCCCCGGACGTGATCTCGCTGAAGGCGGTTGGCTTGACGGCCGGGGTTCCGGCCTCGGCCTGGGCCAGTTCATCGGCAGGCAGTCGCAAAAAGGCGTCGCCGCTCACAGTCAGTTCGTTAGCCGGAGTCTGCACCGTGATGCGATGCCCCCGTCCCTCCCGCAGTCCGGCCCGCCAGGAGGGATTTTGGGTCAGCACGAG
Source organism: Verrucomicrobiota bacterium (assembly GCA_039806935.1). Lineage (GTDB taxonomy): Bacteria > Verrucomicrobiota > Verrucomicrobiia > Limisphaerales > UBA8199 > JBDHQH01. Next base: position 10,955 of record JBDHQH010000083.1, on the reverse strand, counting down.
CAGCCCGTTGGTGGCGGTGTACACCGCACGTCCCGCCCTGAATTGCCGGTCCTCCTGCGAGAGGATCACCTCCCGATCCGCGGTGATCCTCCTCAAGGTGTTGCTTCCGGCGAAGTAAACGTTCAACAATTCACAGGTGAGCTGGTTGGTGCTGCCAGTCTCGGGCGGCTCGCTGGCGCGCACCCGGCCCTCGAATCGAGCCGAGTTCGTATGAATTTCATACCGGTCGCTGCGCACCTCGAGCGCGCCGGCTGGAGAGACCCCCCGCTCCGACGAGGAGAACAAGCGGTTGCCCCCCCCCTCGTCCGGAAGCTTCAACCAGGCATTCCCCACCGCGGTGAACACTCGATTACTCCGATCGACCAGCAACTCGTCGCCGCGCCCCTGACGCTCGTCCGCGCGCCAGGCCGGGTTGCCGGCCAGACGGATCCGGCCATCCTTCACGGTATAAACGCCCCGCTCACCGGTGGCTTCGGCGCCCGAGTAATTGAGGCTCACCCCCCGCTCGGCCGTAATCGCCTCGACCTGGCGAGTTGCAGACGGGAGCCGGAGAACCAAGCGTTCGCTGGCGAGAGTGAGATTCGTTCCTTCGGCTTGAGCGCGAACATGCCCGGTGTACACCGCCAGGCCGTTTGTCTCGAGGTAGCTGAAACGGTCCGCGCGGATTTCAATTCCCGCCGGGGTGGGCGCGGATTTGGCCGTGGGAGCGGCCGCGTTCCCGGCCAGCAAATCCGGATGCACCCAGGTGCGAACCCGGTTGGAAATCTCGAGACTCGAATCCGCCTGTCGCCACAAAAACCCCTGCCCTTCGATCGAAAATTTCCCATCCCCGGCCTCAACTCGCAGGGGTCCCGAGGATGAGGCTTCGCGCCGGCTGGTGTCGTAGAGGCATTCCGGCGCCCGTACGACGATTTCCGCCTCCCCGGTCTGGCGAAAGACATCCAGCCTGGCCTGCTGGATCGCAATGCGCCCCTGATCTTGCGGCTGCGCCTCCTCCCCTTGCAGCAGGGACTTCATCTGGCCCTGGTGCGGAGGAGGGAAAAACTCGGGTGAAATCTTGAAATTTTTCATCCGCCCGGGCAAAGGATCCTGCGCCCGAAGCATCCCCGCCGCGGCGCCCAGGAGCGCGGCACCAGCCAGCATCCGCGCCGCAAACAAGCTCCAGATGCGTCTGGACATAACCATCAACGCGCGGCCCGCCAGATCACCAGCAACGACCTCAGGAGCGCGGGCATTTCCCGCAGGGGAATCATGTTCGGCCCATCGCTTAGCGCCCGCGCCGGGTCGGGATGGGTCTCGATGAAGATCGCGTCGGCCCCTGCCGCCAGCGCGCACCGGGCCAGCACCGGCGCGAACTCTCTTTGGCCGCCGGACTGGTCGCCCGCAGCCCCAGGCAATTGCACCGAATGCGTGGCATCGAACACCACCGGAAAACCAAATCGCTTCATGATCGGAATGGCCCGCATGTCCGAAACCAGATTATTGTAACCAAAGGTCGTGCCCCGCTCGGTAACCAATAAGCGCGTCCGCCGGTCATCGGACGCTTTCTTGACCACCCGGCCCATCTCCGCCGGCGAGAGAAACTGGCCCTTTTTCAAGTTCACGATTCGTCCGGTGGCTACCGCCGCCTGGATCAAATCCGTTTGGCGGCAGAGGAAAGCCGGTATCTGCAGGATGTCCACCACCTCCGCGGCGACGCGCGCCTCCTCCACGGTATGCACATCGGTCAAAACCGGGATCTCAAGTTTACGTCTCACGGCCGCCAGCGTCTCCAGACCTCGCAGCCCCGGACCGCGAAACGACTCTGCCGAGGTTCGATTGGCCTTGTCGTAGCTGGCTTTGAAGACGTAGAAAATTCCGAGCCGATCGCAGATCCGCTTAAGCGTGGCGCCGATTTGTTCGCACCGGCCGGGACTTTCGATAACGCAAGGCCCCGCGATTAGCGTGAGCTGGCGTTTGTCGGACAGGTTTTTCCATACCGCGGAGTCGTTCAGCACGCCTCTTTGTAGCAATCCCCATCCCCACTGTAAATCACTGGAAAACTCCGGCGCACGGCGAGGGTGCCGCGCGGCCGCCCACCGCCTCTGCATTTATGGTCCAGCCATTGCCGGCCAATGGGCTTGCCGCGAGCGCTATTCAAAACTGGTGGCCGCGCCCGCCTTGGACGCCTGCCACTTGTCAAAAGCTTCCTGGCTCTCCACCACCAGCACGCCTTGCGCCATGCTGGCATGCCCGTTGCCGCAAAGCTGGGCGCAGTAGATCTGAAAACGCCCCTCCTTGATCGGGTTAAACCAGATCGGAATGCGCATGCCCGGGATCGCATCCTGTGTCACACACATGGCCGGGACCTTGAAGGAATGAATGACATCCTTCGAGGAAATATGCGCGATCACCGGTTTGTTCAACGGCACGTGGATCTCGTTTAGCACCTGGATATCATCGTGGCCGGCCGGATCCTCTGGATCCACCCCGAACAGGTTGTCGGACTTGACCAATTCCATCTGCTGCCGCCCAAACTGGCCGTCGGGTCCGGCGTAGCGCGCGTTCCAGGCAAATTGCTGCGCGACAATCTGGATCACCGTGGAGTCCTTTTCAGTGGGAAAACGATCCACCCGTTGGGCCCAGAGAGGAATCGCGATGAAGAGCAGGAGCGCCGCCTCGATGCCGGCGACGGTGAACTCCAGATAACTCGAGGCGTGGTTGCGCACGCCCTGGTAGTCGGCGCGGGGATTGCGCCGCCTGGAATATCGCCAGAGGGTGTAGATAAAGAACAAGCTCCAGCCGATGAACAGGACGAACATCAGCCAGTGCAGGTAAACGATCAGCCGGTCCACTCCCGCGCCATGCTGGGAGGCGATCTCCGGCAAGCCTAAAAATTTTGCCATAACAGAGTTAGCAGTTCTCCATTGACCATTCGCCAGGCTGAGCCCGCTCCAGGGCGGCCGCCTTGCGATTCATGTGAACGAAAAATCCGACTACGCCGGTTAGCACCAGCACCACCAGCACTCCTAAAGCGGTTATCGCCCAGGTCAAACCGATGCTCGCCGGTGAACTCGGGTCGCCGTAGCAGACGGCGCAGGCCTGGGCTGCGCCTGGCTGAAAAAGCGCAAGGATCACCATCAGCGCGGCCGTCAACCCCAGCGGACGGACGCCACGGCTTGCCAAACAGAGTGTTCGATTCGTGCTCACAAATAACTTACTTTCCGTAGCTTCCTCAAAAAAAAGATCCCGTAGATAATGACCAGCACGCCGGTCGCAAACGCCCCGGCGGCGAAGATGAGATCGGTGGAATTGCCCGCCGGGCCGGCATAGTCGCGCGCCTTCCAAACCGCAGTCCCGAAGGCCAGGGCGCTGAGAGCGGTCACGAAGATTAGATGAACGGCCTTGAGCGACATAGGTCAATACGTGCCGTAGCCGGGGACCTGATACCACGACCAGATGGTCAACCCCACCAGGGCGGCAAAAAACAAGGTGGTGAAGGCCACCAAAGCGTAAATGGTTTTGCGCTCGGACAGCAGGTGCATGAGATGGCCCGCCACTAGAGCCGCGTTCACGCAAGCGCCGGCCAGAATGATGGCGATATTATAGGAGCGCTGGGGCAACGGCGCATAGCTGGCGCCCACCATGATCAGCGTCCCGCAAACCGCCGCCGCGAAGACGAGCGCGCATTTGCGCGAAAACCGGTTGTACTCCTGGAGACTCAGGTCGCTCATAGGTCAGGTCAAGTATAATGCAGGAAAAAGGAAAATCCACACGAGATCCACAAAGTGCCAGAACAACCCGGCCACCTCGACGCGATTCGTGAACCGATCGGGATCGGTCTTCCACAGGCGGCTGCCGGGTCCCCAGAGATAGGCGAAAACCACCACCCCGCCGAGCACATGCAAACCATGCAATCCGGTGAGAGTGAAGTACACCGCAAGAAACGTGTTCATCGCCGGACCGTATGACCGCAGCGAGACGACATCCGCCGCGGGCAGGACGATTTCCTCGTGCGTCGCCTGGGCGCGCGGGCGCAACAGGCTCTTGCGATCTTTCACAAACTCGCCGCGCAGCACCACAGCGTCCGCGCTCCGCCGCACCAGGTGCCCGTCGGCGATTCTTCCATCCTTCATCACCGCCTGATAATGCGTAAACTTGGTGGAGTACTCATAGCCCTTGATGCCCAAAAAGACGATCGCCAGCAGAATGGTGATGCCTTGATAGAGTTTGTAGCGCTCGAACATGCGCGCCTTGCAGGCGGCCCAGGCGAGCACCACGGTGATCGCGGACAACGCCAGCAGGATGGTGTTGATGGTTCCCAACGGCACACTCAGCCAACCCTGCGGCCAGTTCTCCGGACCGGCGGCGACCCGCAACAGGATGTACGAGGAAAATAGCCCGCCGAAGAGCATGGCTTCGGAAGCCAGAAAAAGCCACATCCCGACTTTGGCGTTGTAAACGCCCGTGTCGGGCCGGGGTTGCACGGTGTAGGGGACGTCCATGATTATTCGGGTTCGTTTTGGGGGAAAAAGTCCTGGCGGTGACCGGGCACACTGTATTCGTAGGGGCCACGGTACACCACGGGCGGACGGGCGAAATTGCCGTGTCCCGGCGGCGTGGGCGTCTGCCACTCGAGGGTGGTTGATTCCCAGGGGTTGTCGCTGCTGGTTCGCGGCCCTTTGCGAATGCTGTAAAAGAAGTTGATGATGAAGGGAATCTGGGCCAGAGCCAGTCCCACCGCGGCCCAAAGAATCACGTGGTTGAGCCCGAGGGCGCTTTGCGGCAAGGCCCCGGCGGCGCCGGTCTTCAGTTGCGCGTAGTTGTGTCCGCCGTCGGACATGCGCCGGAGCATGCCGGCCAGGCCCTGAACAAACATGGGCATGAAAATCACGTTCATAAAGAGGAACGAGGCCCAAAAGTGGATCCGTCCCCAATAGTCGTTCATCTGGCGACCGGTGATCTTGGGAAACCAATAATAGATGCCGGCGAAGAGGACAAAAATAGTTCCGGGAGCAACGACGTAATGAAAATGGCCGATGACGTAGTAGGTGTCGTGGAGTTGGATATCGCTGGCGTTGAAGCCCAGCGGCAGGCCGGTCAGACCGCCGATGCCGAACATTGGCAGGAACGCCAGCGCGAAAAGCATCGGAGTATTAAACCGAATCGAGGCGCCCCAGAGTGAAATCAACAGGCAGGTGAGAATCACTACCGAGGGAATCGAGATGATCATGGTCGTGGTCTGGAAAAAAGCCGAGATCCGCGTGCCCATGCCCGTGAGATACATGTGGTGCGCCCAGACGAGGAAGGAAATGAACCCGATCATCAAGGCGGAAAAGACCAGTGATTTGTATCCCCAAAGCGGTTTGCGGGTGTTGTTGGCAATAATTTCCGCCACAATGCCCATGGCGGGCAGGATCAACACATACACCTCCGGGTGAGCCAAAAACCAGAACAGATGCTGCCAGAGCAATGGACTGCCACCGCCACTGACGTTCGCCAACTGACCGCCGATAGCCAGTCCGGTGGGGAGAAAAAAACTGGTGCCGGCGACCTTGTCCATCAATTGCAGAATGCCGGCCGACTCCAGCGGTGGGAACGCCAGCAGCAGCAGAAATGAGGCGGTGAACTGCGCCCAGACGAAAAATGGCAGGCGCATCCAGGTAAGCCCCGGCGCGCGCAACTGAATGATGGTGGTGATGATGTTCACCGACCCGAGAAGCGAAGAGGTGATAATCAACACCATGCCGACCAGCCAGAAGGTTTGCCCATGATTGGGGATCGAGGTGGCCAGCGGCGAGTAGGACGTCCAGCCAGCCTGGGCCGGCCCGCCGGGGATAAAGAAGCTGGCGAGCATGACCACTCCCCCGAAAAAGTAAAATTGATAACTCAACATGTTCAGGCGCGGAAACGCCATGTCTGGCGCGCCGATTTGCAGCGGGACGAGGTAGTTGCCATACGCTCCCACCGCCAGCGGTACAACGCCAAGGAAAATCATGATGGTGCCGTGCATCGCTCCGAAGGCGTTGTACAAGTCGGGCGAAATCACGCCGCGCGAGGCGATATCCCCAAAAATCGAGGCCAGCAAGGGTCCCACCAGCGGCACCGTCTCACCGGGATGCGCGATCTGCCAGCGCATCATGATCATCAACGAAAAGCCGAAGAACAGGAACAGCAGCGAGGTAATGCCGTACTGAATGCCGACGACTTTGTGGTCAACTGAAAAGATGTACTTGCTCCAAAAGCCAGCCTCCTCCTCGTGAGGCTGGACGCGAGCCGAAGTGGTGGCGCCAAGGGCGGTGGATGTGGACTGCATAGGGGTTGGAAAGCGAGAGCTAACTGATTTTATCCGCGACCATGATGATCAAGAGCAAAGGGAGGTAGGCCAGCGACATGACAAAAAGCCGCCGCGCGCGGGCGAGGCTTAGATCGCGCGAGAACTGCCAGGCCAGAATCGCGAAAAGACCGCCCAGCAGAAGGGCGCTCGAAAAATAAATCGGCCCGGAAACCTTCAACCAAAACGGGACCAGGCTCACCGGCAGCAGCAGCAACGAAAAGAAAATCGCGTAGCGCCCGGTACGCCTGCCTTGCGGGTCCAGCACGGGGAGCATTTTAAAGCCGGCGTTGGCGTAATCGTCCCGATAAATCCAGGCAATCGCCATGAAATGGGGCAGTTGCCACAACCCGAGGATCGCAAACACAGCTAATCCTGGAGCGCCGATATGATTCTGCGCGGCCGTCCAGCCCATCAACGAGGGAAGTCCGCCAGGGATGGTCCCGACCAGGGTATTCGCCCAGGTGACACGCTTCAATGGGGTGTAGAGAAGAAGGTAGATTCCCAGGGAGGCGGCGCCCAGGGCGGCAGTGAGCGGATTCACAAACAAGGTGAGATACACCAGTCCGACGCTAGCGCAAGTGACCCCAATGATCGCCACCGTGCGTGGTTCCAGCCGGCCTGAGGGAAGCGGGCGATCCTGCGTGCGCCGCATCCGGGCATCATGACGCCGCTCCCAGAGCTGGTTGAAGGAAGAAGCTCCGGCGGCGAGGAGAGCGGTTCCCAGCACGGTCTGAAAAAGCAAGCCGTAGTTAACGGCTTCCGTGCTGCCGAGCCAAAACCCAACGCATGTCGTAAGCAACACGAGTGAATTCAGTCGGGCCTTGAACAGTTCGGCAAAAACGGTCATCCACCCCTTCTCGAGGCTGGCGGTTTGGGTTAAAGCCGGAGCGGCTGCTTTCATCATTCTTTAAGTAACTGCGGTGGAAGGCCGGGAGTGGAGATCGGGCGCCAGCCTGAGCTGAGCTGCCCCTTCAGGAGAAAATCGCAAGGCTCGAAAGGCCACCGTGCTTGCCAGTGCCCCGAGCGCCAGGGCCACCGCTCCGCCGACTACATGGGCCGTGGCGATGTCCGCGGCCTTGTTCGACCAGACGGTCGCAGCTCCCAATAGGAATTGAAACATCCCCAACATTAACCACGCCAGCGCCAGGCGGCTGAGGACATGGCCCGATCCCAAAATTCGGCGGGATACCCAGGCTCCGGCTGCCATACAGGCTAGAATGGCGACGCCGTTGAGGCGATGGAGCATCTGCATCTGAACCTGCGTGGCGGTGATCGGCTTCGCCGCCACGACCTCCATCCGCCTGGCGTTGTAGGCGGCAACCGAGTTTGGATTGGTCTCCGGCCAAACTTTGCCGTAGGCCAGGGGAAAATCCGGGATGGCCAGTCCGGCATGTTGGTGCCGCATGGCGGCGCCCAGCACGAGTTGTCCCAACACGAGAACCGTCGTGATCGATGGCAGCCAGCGTAGCACCCTGCCCTGCTCCAGCCGCAGTGAGGCTACTCCGTCTGCCCACCACCGACTGTTGAGCAAGGCCAGGACGCAAAGGAATGAGAAGAATAGTTGCGCCAGAGTCGCGTGGAAAATCCCAATTTGATCTTTGAACCAAACCACGCGTAATCCTCCCAATACCCCTTGCAGTATCACTGCTGCGAGGGCGACCATCCCGAGCCATCGCAATTGCCCCGGTTGCCGCACGGCTTGAAGAAGACCGAAGGGAATCAACAGCAGCGCGGCGGAAGCCAAAGTCACATAAACGGGCATTTGCCGCGCTCCCATCAGCCCCAAAACCAGAACAATCGCCAGGATGCCCATCCACCGCCTTGCTCCAGCGGTCTCTCGCGCCCAAAGCCAGACCGCGAGCACTGAAGTGAGCAACCCCACCCCGGCTGCCACCAGGCGGTGGCTGTGCTCATACAAAATGCCTCCCATCCACTGCGAAATCGGGAAAAGGAACATGTTGTAACCGTAGGTGTTCGGCCAGTCGGGGACGGCCATGCCCGCACCGTGGCTAGTGACCAGGCCGCCCACCGCGATCAGGCCGAGAGTCGCCACCGCGGTCAGGACCACAAAGCGTTGCAGCCAAACCGAGTGACGAGGCCACCGGAAGGGGTTATTGAGACTTGTTCTCAAAGCTTACTAAAAATAGCCGCCGAAAGGAGGCTATCGGCGGCATTTTCTGCTCCGCTGCTACTTCGCTTCCAAGGTAAATTCGATCTTCACCGGCTCGCCTTCTTTCACCTCAATTTCCTGGGTGGTGGCGCCAGCTTTGCGATGGACCGCTTTCACCGTGTATTTGCCGGACGGGACGTTGGCGATCTTGAAGCCGCCGTCCTTGTCAGTCACGGCGAAAAACGGATGATCAAAGACCGTGACCCACGCGAACATCCAGGGGTGGACATCGCATTTGAACTTCAGAAATTCCTCCGGCTTGTCAAAAGAAAAAATGAGGGGGGAACTGTTCGGCATTTGGGCCTTGTTGTCCTCTTTGTTCCCCGAGCCGGCGGCCGGCTGAGCATGGACGTTGTGGAGCACCGGATCGGAGTTTTCCACCTCGATTTTCTGACCCGTCTGAACCGCCAGAATGGCCGGGATGTACTCGCAGCCTTTCTGGTCGAGGACGGCGGGCGCGGCGCTGGCGCCAGTGGATTTGCCGCTGATGCCCTGCACCGAGACGACGACATCCGCCAGGCCGTCACCCGAGCCGACGACATAGAAGCGCGTGGTCGGCATGGTCGAGTGCAGTTTGCCGCAATTGGGATCCTCCTTGAGCGGAACAATGTCCTTCTCCTTCGGCGCTGTGCCCTTGAGCGTGACCTTGCCTGTGATATCTCCGGCGATGAGCGCCTGCGCGCCAAGCGCGCAGCCTGTGAGCACCAGTAAAGTTTTGAGTGTTGAACGCATAAGTTTTTAAGTTGCGGCGCAAAGTAGCATTCGGCGGCGCTGTCCGCAAGCAGGTTTCAGTAATAGTTAATGTTATTATTAATGCTGATCATTCCGTCGGAAATAAAAACCGAACCAGAAGCGAATGCGATCACACCCTCGGACTGCCGCCGTTGCCCCGGGCAGCGCGCCGCGGGTCAGGCCGCCCTTTCGTTTGCTCCCGGTTCCTCCCTCGCTTCGGCAGCGGGTTGCGGTATAATTCCGCTGCATGAGCAATGTTTTGATCGGGTTGTTGGGGATGGCGTTGGCCCTGAATCAGGTTCAGGCGGCCAGCAACTTCGCGGAGCGGACGAGGGCGGGGACATCGATCCCGGTCTCGCCGGGCACGAACGACCCGGTGGAACGGGAATACGAAGCCTTGCTCGAACAGGACGATGCCGCCCAGGAGGAGGTGGACCAGTGGATTCGCGACAACCAGGCGTTTCAGGCCAAGGGCGCCGGTGTGCCGGCCCAGGAATTGAACCAGCGAATTCATGATCGCTTCCAGCCCGTGGTCAAAGCGTACGAGGATTTCATCCAGCGGCACCCCGAACATTCGCGCGTCCGCGTGGCCTACGCCAGTTTTCTCGGCGACACCGGCCACGAGGAGGAGGCCCAGACGCAACTGGAAAAGGCGTTGCAATTGGATACCAACAACCCAGCCATTTACAACAACCTGGCCAATATTTACGGGCACACCGGACCGGTGAGAAAAGCTTTCGAATTCTACTCGAAAGCCATCCAATTAGAGCCTTCCGAGCCGGTTTATTACCACAATTTCGGCACGACGGTGTATCTCTTCCGCACCGACGCCAAGGAATTTTACGGCATTGACGAGCAGCAGGTGTTCGACAAGGCCTTTCAACTCTACAGCAACGCGATGCGGTTGGATCCGACCAACTTCCCGCTCGCCTCGGATGTGGCGCAAACCTATTACGGAGTCAAACCGCTCCGGGCTGAGGCGGCGCTCACTGCTTGGACCAACGCGCTTCATCTGGCGCACGACGAAATCGAACGCGAGGGAGTTTATGTCCATTTCGCTCGGGTGAAAATGCTGGATCAGCGCTACCGCGAGGCGCGGGAGCAGTTGAACCGGGTGACGAACTCAATGTACGCGGAGCTGAAGAAGCGACTGGGGCGGGCGATTGACAATCACGAGCGCGAGTCCCGAACCAACAACGCCGCGGCTTCCGCCGGGGAGAAATAGACTTCCCCCTGCCGCTCAGGAGAGTTCCAACTCGGGCTTGGCGCATTCGCAACCCCAATACCGGGTGATGGACTCGAACAGGTGCTCGACCGCCCGGAAATTCACCGGTTTGACCATGTAGGCATTGGCGCCCAATTCGTACGCGCGATTGATATCAGCGGGGTTGTCGGAGGAGGAAACGATGATAACAGGAATCCGGCGCAAGGGCGGATAGGATCCGCGTTTCACCCATTCGAGCACTTCGAACCCCGTTTTTCGGGGCATTTTGATATCCATAACGATCAGCCTGGGCAAAGGGTATTGCCCGCGATCCGCATATTTCCCTTCTCCGCGCAGGTAGTGGATGGCTTCCTGACCGTCGGTAACGACTTGCAAGGGGTTTTGCAATCGGGCCATTTTGAAGGCGCGCTTGACAAGGAAAATATCGTTCAAATCATCCTCAACCAGCAGCACGCTGAATTGCTTCGATTCCATAGCGATAGATCAATATTGCTGAAATCTAAGCCGCAAGC
>JBDHQH010000082.1:0-15784 GCA_039806935.1 Verrucomicrobiota bacterium | reverse complement strand
TCCGCATATCCCGGCCGCAACCGGATCGCCTCCCGAAACCGGGCCATCGCGGCCGCCTTTTTCCCCAGGCGCAACAGGGCGAGGCCGAGATTGTAGTTCGCCTCCGGGTTATCGGCGTTCAGGTGGAGGGCCGCTTCATAGTGCCGCACCGCTTCTTCGACGCGGTTTTGCTCCGCCAGGACATTGGCCAGGTTGTTGTGCGCCTGGGCGTCCGCCGGGTTGAGACGCAGAGCTTCCTCAAATTCGGCGATCGCGGCGTCGAATTTTCGCTGAGCCGCGTAAGCGTTTCCCAGGTTGCTGTGGGCGCTGGCGTAGCCGGGGCGGTGTTTCAAGGCGGCCTGAAAATGCTCGATCGCCTCGTCGAGTTGCCCTCGCATCGCCAGCGCGATGCCCAGGTTGTTGCGCGCATCGGCATGATCGGGCTTCGCGCGCAGCACCAGGCGATAATGCTCGATGGCTTCCGGCGTCCGGCCCAGCTCGGAGAGTGCATTGCCGAGGTTGTTATGCACCTCGAGGTGTCCGGGCTGCGCCTGCAACGCCCGTTCGTAAAACGGCGCCGCCTCGGCGAAACGTTTTTGCGCCGCCAGCGCGTAGCCGTAATTGTTCAAGGCATCGACGTAGGCGGGATGGATGGCCAGGGAGCGCTCGTAGCATCGCCTCGCCTCTTCCCCCCGGTCGTGGCGCGAGAGGTAAAAGCCCAGATTATTCCACGCCAGATAATTGCCGCGAGTCACCGCCACCGCGCGCCGGAACAAGGTCTCGCTGTTTCGCCAGAAGGCAAGCTGGTGGGTGGTCGCCAGCGCGCAGCCGAGGAGCGCCCCGCCGGCCAGCGGGAACCGCGCCCACCCGCCGCGCCCGCGCAACACCTCCCCCCCGCCCCAGACGAGCGCCACCGCCAGGCCCGTCAGCGGCAGGTACATATAACGATCGGCCATGGATTGGACGCCCACCTGCACCAGGCCAATCACCGGGATCAACATTCCGACAAACCAAAACCAGCCGACCGCGAGGCAGGGCCGCCGCCGCAGTTGCCACACCGCCAGCGCGGAGAGCGCCAGCACCAACGCGCCCGCGGCCAGCACCGCCGCCGCCGGCCATTGGCCGGGATGTGGATACAACACCGCCAGATCCGCCGGCCAGAAGGTCTTGCCGAGATAACGCGCATACGCCACCAGGGCATTGGCGGCTCGCTCTCCCGGAGTCAATACGGTCGCAACCGCCCCGCCGCGGCGTTGCGCCAGAAACGTGACAACGCACGAGGCGGCGCTCAAGCCCAGGAGCGGCAATTTCTCCAGCCCGCAACGCCGGGCCATCGCCGCCGGCGCGGCGGGCGGCGCCCCGTCGCGCCGGGCGGTTTTTTGCCCCGGCGTCCCCCGCTCCAAATCCTGGCCATCCCCAAAACTCAGCCGTCGCAACGGCCAGACATCCAGCAGCAGCAGGACAAAAGGCGTGGTCACCAACATCGGTTTGGAGAGCAGCCCCAGGGCGTAAGCCAAAAGGACCAACCCGTAAGCCCGGCCCCAGCCCGGCGTGTTCCGATCCCGCCGGCGCGCGTAACTCGCGTAGGCCCGCAACGTGAGCAGAAAAAACAGCGCGCTGAGGACATCTTTCCGCTCGGAAGCCCAGGCCACGGATTCCACATGCAGCGGGTGCAGGGCAAAAATCCCCGCCACCAGGAGCGAACGCCAATACGCCCCGGTCAACGCCCGCAGCGCCGCAAACAGCAGCCACCCATTCAGCGCGTGCAGGGCCGCGCTGACCAGGTGATGCGCCCCCGGGCGATCGCCGAAGAGTTGCCAATCCAACATGTGCGAAAGCCAGGTGAGCGGATGCCAGTTGCTGGCGTGGCCGGTCGTGAACGCCCAAACCACCCCGCGCGCGGTAAGCCCGTCCTGCACCTGCCGGTTTTCCGTCAGATAATCCGCGTCGTCGTAATTGACGAATTCATGCCGCGCCACCGGCGCATAAACCAGAAACGTCAAGACCGCCAGCGCCAGAGGCAAAAACCATCCGCCGCGCCGAAAAAGGCGGCGTCCGCCGCCGGCGGCAACCGCTGGCGGGTGCGAGCGAAAAAGGTGCGAGCGTTCCATGCTGGCCCGCGCAGGATGCCGGTAAAGCGCCCCCGGCGCAATTCTCCGGCCAGAGCCCCGGACGGACGGCTCCCGCCAGCGGCAGGCTGCCAGACCCGCCCCGCGCCAGAATGGATGCGTCCGACCGTGCCTTGGCGCAAAAACTCCTCGTTTCCACTGTCTCCGCGCTTTGCTTCAGCCGCCCGGACCGGATACTCTCCCGCCTTCATGACCAGCGAACAGGAATTGATTGCCAAACTTCAACTGATCGAGGCGCTCTTCGCGGGCGCCGCCACCCCTGGGGAGCGTGAGGCCGCCGCCCTGGCGCGGGAGCGGATTCAGCGCCGGTTAAGCCAGATGCAGCAGGAGGAACCAGCCGTCGAGTTCTCGTTCAAGCTGCGGGATCGGTGGTCGCACCGGCTGCTCACCGCCCTGCTCCGGCGTTATAACATTCGCCCCTATCGCTATACGGGGCAGCGCCACACCACCATCATGGCGCGGGTGCCGGCGGCGTTTGTAAACGAAGTCCTCTGGCCGCAATTCCTCGAGCTGAACCGCACGCTCGCAACCTTCCTCCAGGAGATGACCGATCGCGTCATCGCCCAGGGCATCCACGCGAACACCGCCGAAGTCGAGGTGGCGCCCGCCCGCCTGACCGCGACCACAGCCGCCAGCCTCGGGTTTGATCAGCAGTAACCCTGCTGGAAAGGCGAACACCTGGAAGGGCGAAAGGCGGCTTCGCCTTTTCCCCATTCGCGTTTATTCGCGTCCATTCGCGGTTGAACAAACCAGCCATTCTCAACCGACACTGCCGTCGGAACTCTTTACATTTTTCGCTGGAAACGTGCTTGTTCCTGCGACTCAGTCAGTTACGAATGTAACTCTAACGAATAGCCGTCCTGATCTGTAAACTTATTTTACAAATTAGGTTTGTTTCACGGGAGCGACCATGTGTAGGCCAAAAAAAGTATCATTCGCAACCACCTGATTACACACAATTTAGCCACATCTGATTAGCATTCATTACACCCCTCTTAACAATGGCACCGATCTTGCCATTCTTCCAGATGACAGGCTCTGATCTCGGCTGGGTCGCAAACCGAAGACCGTGTTTTAGAGCAATCAGCGTTCCGCTGGTAAGCGAAGCGCGTCAACACAAAATGAAACAAAGGGAAGCAATGAAGCGAATACTTAACTTATCACTGGCGGCGGGCACAGCGATGCTGGCCAGCTCCGCGTTCGCCAATACCATCGTGGTGAACCAGTTCCAAAATCTGGGTGGCCCGCCATCTGCAGATGCGTGGTACTACAACGAAATGCAAGGCGCCGGCACCGCCACTATCGAGAATCTCACCGGCCAGGGTGGCAACCTCGAAACTGCCCAGCCACTCCCTCCCGGCGCCGCGCGGCTGACGACGGGTGGCAGCAACAGCGACAAAGCCCAGGTCAGCACTTACGCTGATTACGGGCTGGCTTCATCGGTGCTTGGTTCCATCAATTTAAGCTACAGCTATTATAAGGCGAATGTCGGGGCCCCAGCCCCTGCCCCCTCCATTAAGTTGACCATTGAGGCGCCAGCAGCGTCCGGGCACGACCACTATGGCACCCTCATTTACGAGCCATATTGGAACCAGTCCAACCCTGGCCCCGGCCTGTCTGGCACTCCCCCGACCGACGCGTGGCAAACTGTCTCGATTGACGAGAACAACGGCGTTTGGTGGTGGAATGGTGGGTTCGGATACGGTAGCGGCGCTGGCGGACCTCCGCTTAAAACGCTCGCCGACTGGCTGGTCGCATTCCAAGGCGGAAATGATGCCAATCATTTTGCGAACGCTCGGGTTACCACGCTGACTGTCGGCATCGGGACCTACAATCTGAATCAGGACGGTTACTTCGATGCCGTCTCCATTCAAACGGGCAACATCGATAAAACCTACAACTTCCAGCCGCGCGCGGTCCCGGATGCCGGGGCGACTCTGGCTCTGCTCTCGGTGGCCTCGTTGGGCCTCGTGGCGCTGCGCCGAAAACTGGCGAGCTGATTCCAGCCATCTCAAATTCTATTCCATCCAGCCCGGCTCTCCAGCCGGGCTTTTTTGGTGTCAGCCACCGGCCGTAAAACGTGCGATGGCCGCTTCGCCACAGGCGCGCTTTGCTTCCATCGCCCGGCCCCGGATACTCTCTCGCCTTCATGACCAGCCTCGGGTTTGATCAGCAGTAACCCTGCTGGAAAGGCGAACACCTGGAAGGGCGAAAGGCGGCTTCGCCTTTTCCCCATTCGCGTTTATTCGCGTCCATTCGCGGTTGAAAACAGCCGCCGGAGATTCAATCTCACCCTCGCCCCCGGGAATTCCGGAAATAAAAAAGGAAAGGAGCGCCAGCCCCTTTCCTTTTCGCGAAACCCACTGTTCTGGCTTAGAACCGGGCTGGCCGACGACGCCACAGCAACGCGAAGGCGCCCAGGCCCAGCAGCCCCAAAGTCGCCGGCTCCGGCACCTGGAGAATCAAGGCGGTGGGCTCGGGGGATCCGCCCAGCCAGCCGCCCATGTCCGCCACTTCCTGCCCGCTCAGAGCATGATCCCAGACGGCGACCGTGCCCACCAAACCCCAGGCATCCTCCCAGCTATTATCGGCAAACAAATTGAAAACCGTATCGAGCGAGTAGCGGCCATCGACGCCCATCCCCGGGGCATCCAGAAACAGCGCGCCGTCGATATACACCTTGAAAAAATTGCCGTTTTCAACCGACCAAACGATTCGGTGCCAGGTGTTGGCGGTAAAAGTCGCCGCGGAGTAGCCCAGGTCGCCGGAGCCAATCGTGCTGCCCGTGAAGGTGGGGTTGCCGTCCTGATCCTCTCCGCCCTTGATCCACAAATCGCCATCGGTGGCGTTTCCATCGACACTGGTTTGAAACAGGCTGTTGTAATCCCTGGACTGGGTTTGATTATAATCGATCAACACGGTGTAGTTGTTGACATAGGTGCCGCCGCCGTTTGGAGCGACGCCATGCGGCACCGTCAAATATCCCCAAGACACATCCTGCACAATGCCGTTGCCCGAGTAGAGCGTCGGGTTCGACTCGGTGCCGATCACCGTCCACGGCCCGGTCATCCAACCGCTGTTTCCACTGGTTGTCGTGAGGTCGGTGCCAACGGCGGCCTGCAACTTGGTGGCGTCGCTCTGAAAGAGCCACAGGCCGGTCAGGCCGGACGGCGCGCTGGCGGCGCTCGCCACCCCGGCCGTCACGAGGAATAACGAGCATAAAACAGTGTTTTTCATGGTTTTCTGATTTTCCAATGGTTCGTCGTTTATCGGTTTTTGCTTCGTGGCGTCAGTGCCCTCTGCCAGCCCAATCTGTAAACGTTTGCAACTGTCAGGTCAACTCATTTCTCGTATTTTTTTCAAAGGACCCACACTATCGGCTCACCTCGATCGCTGAGAGCCGGAGATCCCATTCCGCTAGAAATGATTGCGGGACAGTCTCTTACGAGATAATAATAATCCCGTTGACAATTTTCTGTAATCGTTTACAGCTAACTGTATGCGAATTTGCTCGTCAAATCTCAGAAATCGATCACGCCTCGATCGCTGGCGGCAAAGCACACCAACCACAACCACTCGTATGAAAAGACGCTTCCTGAAAGAATACCCCGAAGATCCGACCCCCGCTCCCCATGGACGCATCCAGTGGCGGCACGGCGCCTGGCTGGCGGCCATCGCGTTGATCTGGCAGTCCAGCCCGCTCGCGTTAGCCACTCTGGCCGATTATCAAACCGCGGTCACCAACACCGCGAGCCTGCTTTCGTACTACACCTTCGATCAGTCCAACGCCCAGGATAGCGTCGGCGCCAACCACGGAACCCCCAACCCGAGCGTGGCCTACGCCGCGGGCGTCGGCGGCGAGGGCAAAGGTTTCTTTTGCAACGGCGGCGCCCAGATTGACTTCGGCCCGGTGAGCGATTTCGAATTTCCATCCGGTTCCGGCACGATTGAGGGATGGATACGGGCGGATTGGGCGCCGAATACCGTTGCCTACGAGCCGACGACCTGGGCCAATGGCGATGGGTTCAATTCGGAGTACAGCGTCCACCTGGCTGCGAGCAAGGCCGCGGTCGGAATTTGGAATGGCGCGCATCCTTATAGTCTGGTCACCACGCCCTTCGCGAGCACTAACTGGCATCATCTGGCCACCGTCTTCGACAACGGCGAATTCAAGGTTTACTGGGATGGACAGTTCGCCGGCTCGACCTTTAAGGTCCTGGGCGCCAATCCCACGGAGTTTGTGTTGGCCGCCTCGGGGCGTTACAGCGGCGAGGGCTGGGTGGGCATGTTGGATGAGGTGGCAGTTTACTCCACCGCCCTCGACGCCGGCACGGTCCAGGGGCATTACGATGCCTTTTTTGCCGGCACTCCCCCGGTCATTGCCCGGCAACCGACTGGCGGGGTGTTCCTGCCGGGCGTTGCGGTAACCTTGAAAGTGACGGCGACGGGCCCCAACCTGACCTACAAGTGGTATAAAGGCGCCACCGAGCTGCCGGGAGAAACCGGCCCGACCCTCACGCTGGCCAATCTTTCCGCCGCCAACGCCGGCGCTTACCACGTCGTCGTGTCGAATCCGGGCGCGGATGTGCCAAGCGCCGAGGTCAGCGTCTCCCTCGGGAGTCTGTCAGCCGATTTGTCGCGCTATCAGACGGCGGTATCCAACGAGGCCAGTCTCATCTCGTTCTATACTTTCGACCAGCTCACCGCGGATGACGTCTTTGATTCCAACCATGGCACGCTCCAGGGCTCGGCGGATTTCGCTCCGGGCGTGGGCAGCGGCGCCGGCCAGGCGGTGGAACTGGATGGCGGCGGCCAGGTGAACCTCCCCGCCTCGGCGGATTTCGCCTTCCCCTCCGGCCAGGGATCAGTCGAGGCGTGGGTGCGCGCCGATTGGCCGGCGACCTTCACCAGCTACAACCCCACCCTCTTCGCCAACCGGGACCGGAACGGCGGCCTGATCCAATGGAGCGTCAACATGACCCCGGACAAACAAACCCTGGGAATCTACAACGGCAGCCGCAGCGTGCTTTTCGCCATCCCCGGCGGCGGGGCCGGCACGAACTGGCACCATCTCGCCGTGGTGTTTGATCAAGGCAACAACACGCTTTACTGGGATGGCGAAGTGATGTGGCCGGGAACCCTCACCCAGATCTTCGGCGACACGCCGGGAACCACGCAACTGGGCTCCTCCTCGCCGGGCGCGACCACGGAAGGTTGGATTGGCCGGCTGGATGACGTGGCCTTTTACTCCTCGGCGTTGACGGCCGGGCAGGTGCGGGCGCACTTCAACGCCTATTACCAGGACCAGCCGCCGGTCATCTCCGCGCAGCCGCGGGGGGGCGTCTTCCTGGCGGGCACCCCCTTCAGCATCGGCGCGCAAGCGCAGGGCGCGAATCTCGTCTATCAATGGTTCAAGGACGGCGCGCCGGTTTCCGGCGCCACCGGCCAGACCTTGAGCTTCGCCAATCCCACCCCGGCGGACAGCGGGGTGTATTATCTCGCCGCCTCCAATTCGGCGGGAGTGGCGCAAAGCCAGAACGCGGTGGTCAACGTGGGCAACAACATCGAGCGTTACCAGGCGGCCGTGCGCGCCGAGCCCAGCTTGATTTCCTACTACACCTTCGACGCTTCCGATGCCGCGGATTCGCAGGGGGCGCACCCGGGAACCCCGGTCAACAGCCCCGGCTACGCCGACGGCCCCGGCGGCGTGACGAACCAATCTCTGCTCTTGAACGGCTCGAGCTGGATCAATCTCGGGCAGGTGGCCGCTTTCGATTTCTATGACGGCGGCACGGCGGAGGTCTGGCTGCAACCGGGGTGGACGTCGGGAGCCGCGCTGCCGGACGCGCCTTGTATTTTCGCCGATCGCAACGGCGGCTCGGTCTGGAGCATCCACATGCCCACCTGGCAAAACTCCATCGGCAACTGGAACAACTCTCAATTTAACACCTTGCCGGTGTCCAACGCGAAAGGCTGGCATCATTTCGCCATCACCTTCGGCGGCGGCCTGGTCTCGATGTACTGGGATGGGCAGCCGCTCGGCAGCTTCAATCAATCCATCCACTTCGTTTCCGCCAAGACCACGCAGATCGGCTCGCCCGATCCGGTCTCGCCGCAGCAGCCCTGGATCGGCAACCTGGACGAAGTCGCGTTTTACAGCGCGCCGCTCAGCGCCGAGGCCATCCAGAGCCACTTTCTGGCCATGGTCGGCCCCGCCCCGGCGGCAGTGCTGGCTTATTCGGTTTCCGGCAACCAGATCACCCTGAGCTGGCCCGGCGACGTGACCGGCTACACCTTGATGTCCTCGCCCTCGTTGTCGGAGCCGGATTGGACGCCTGTGCCCGGCGTGGCGAACCACTCGGTGACCATCACCGTGACTCCCGGCAATCGCTTTTTCCGGCTGAGCAAGTAAATTAGAAGCGCGCCCCGGGGGGAGCGGCCGCGCCGCTTCCCCCGGGGGCGCGGAACAGGATGAGTTGGCTATGGTTCATTTAGAAATCTGCGGCCCGCGCCGCCCAAAAAACGGCCCGTCGAAAACGCGGGCGTTCACTCTGATCGAACTGCTGGTGGTGATCGCGATCATCGCGATCCTGGCCGCGATGCTGCTTCCCGCGCTCTCCAAAGCCAAGCAAAAGTCCGCCCGCATTGCCTGCTTGAACAACCTCAAGCAAATCTCGGTGTTGTTCTTCATGTACACCGACGACAACAACGACACTTTCCCCGCCCACATTTCCGCCGACTACAACCCCTCCAATTTCTGGGCCAACGCGATCGTCGGCAGCGCCACCCTGCCCATGCAATACCAGGGCACCTTCCATTGCCCGTCCCTCAACGCTCCCGAGACCGCCAACGGCCTCGTCTTCAAATGGGAGTTCAACGCCCTCAACATCGGCTACGGCTACAACGCCTTCTTCCTGGGCCTGGCGCCGAAACCCGCCCAGACGTTATACGGCCTGAGCACCGCGCCCTGGTTCAAGCGCGCCAACATCCTGCGCCCCTCCGAATGCATCCTGGTGGGCGACTCGCTCAAAAAGAACTACGCCGACCTCAACGGCGCCTACAGCATGAACCTGTGGTGGCCCAACGCGGGCATGAGACGCGGCGACGGCAACGAAGGCGTGGACATCTTCCGCCACGCGCCCTACGGCAACGTGATTTTTTGCGACGGCCACGCCGAACCGCGGCGGGATGTCCAGATCAACCCGCCGGTCAGCGGCAGCATCATCAACAGCCGCTGGTGGGATCCCTACCAACGATTGCCCCAGTGAGACGCGCGAATGCCGGCCAACTTTTTAAAGTGTAATTTGCAAACCCAACCCAACTGCCACCCATGAACTTATTCCCCCTGCTCAACGCCACCGGCCTGCTGCTCACCGTCGTCCTCGGCGGCCGGGCGGCCGCGCCCGCCACCGACCTGGTCGAGAGCGGCCCTTTCGTCAAAATTTATGACCCGAGCGTCGGCGAACCCCAGTCCTGGTACATCAACGACCATTGTTTCATCCGCGGCAAGGATGGCGTCTGGCATCTCTTCGGCATCACGCATCAGGAGCCGCTGGCGCCCTTGCAAGAAACGAATTTCGCCCACGCCACCGCCCGCTCGCTCCTCCAGCAACCCTGGGACAAAAAGCCCTTCGCCCTGACCGTCGCGCCCCAGGCCCCCTGGCGCGAGACGCACCTCTGGGCGCCTTATGTCGTGTTCCACCAGGACACCTATTACATGTATTATTGCGCCGGCGACCAGGATCACACCAAATACAAGATTCACCTCGCGACCTCCCCCGACCTGAACACCTGGACGCGCTCCCCGAAAAATCCCATGGTCGTGGACGGCTTTGACGCGCGCGATCCGTTTGTGATGCGGATCGGCAATGAATGGGTCATGTATTACACCGCCAACAGCAAGCCCGCCGGCGGCAACCACATCGTCGCCTATGTCAAAAGCCCGGATCTGCTCAACTGGTCGCAACGCGGGGTGGCCTACACCGATCCAGCAACCGGCACCTATGGCGGCCCCACCGAATCACCCTTCGTGGTGCGGCGCGGCGAAGCGTATTATCTTTTCATCGGCCCGCGCGGCGATTATGACGGCACGGATGTGTTCCGCAGCGAGGATCCGTTCTCCTTTAACATCGCCAACAAGGTCGGACACATCCCGGCGCACGCCGCCGAGGTCGTCCAGGACACGGATGGCAAATGGTACGTCAGCCGCGCGGGCTGGGGCCGCGGGGGAGTGTATTTGGCGCCCCTGATTTGGAAGGATTGATGAACCACGCGGCGCCCGGGCAAAACGCCGGGCGGCGGCCGGGTTCCCCCGGGTGAAAAGAGGCCGAGCGACGATCGTCCGGCCCCGCCGGAGGCCTGACGAAACCCGCCGGCCTCGATCTTGCGGTGGCTGCGCATTCTGACAAGCTGAGTTGATCCGATTGAAACCAGAAAGCAATGCTTCTCACGGGGCGCCCCGGCGGCCGCGCCGGGCGGCCACCATGCGGGAAGTGGCCGCCGCCGCGGACGTCTCGACGGCCACGGTTTCCCGGGTGTTGACGAACGCCTCGATTGTGAGCAAAGCGGCCCGTGAAAGCGTCCTGCGGGCCATTCAAGAGCTGAATTACCATCCCAACCGGGTCGCCCGCGACCTGCGCTCCGGCCTGAGGAAAGTCGTCGGGGTGGTGATTCCCGATCTGACGAACCCCTTCCTGACGGAAGTGGTGCAAGGGGTGGAAAACGTGCTTTGCCAGGCGGGCTACAGCCTGGTGCTGGGCAACTCGGCCGGACTGGCGGATCGCGAGCAAACCCACCTGTCGCTGCTGCGCGGCGAGGGCGCCGCCGGACTGATCATTATCCCGAGCAACGATCCGCGCGCGAATTACCAATCGCTGCGCTCCTGGGACATTCCCATCGTGGCCGTGGACCGGCGCCCGAAGGATTTGGAGATTGATTGGGTTTCCACCACCAACACCCAGGGCGCCCGCGAGGCCACCGAGCATCTCCTGTCGCACGGTTACCAGGAAATCGGATTCATCAACGGCCCGCGCGAGGTGAGCGTGGCGCAGCAACGGCTGGCCGGCTACGCCGCGGCCCTGGCCGCCGCGGGCATCCCCGCGCGGGAATCGCTGATCATCCACAGCGACTTCCGCCAGGCCGGCGGGCGAAGCTCGATGCATGAGTTGCTGCGCCTCCCGCAGCCGCCCCGGGCGGTGCTGGTCGCCAATAACCTCATGGCTTTGGGGGTGGTGCAGGCCATCCATGAAGCCGGACGGCGAATCCCGGAAGACATCGCGGTGTTCGGCTTCGACGACATGCCCTGGGCCATGTCGCTGCGTCCGCCCTTGAGCGCGGTGGCCCAACCCGCCGAAGAAGTAGGCCGCGCCGCCGCACAAATGCTGCTGGAGCGCCTGCGCGAGCCCCGTCGGTTGGTTCGCCAACTGGTGCTGCCCACCCGCCTGGTAATCCGCGCCTCCTGCGGTCTGCACAACGGCCCGCCTGCGGATGTCGCGCGCGACTTTTCGCCATGAAACGCCCCGGCCCCGCATGCGTCCGCTTCGCCGGTGTTTGCTTGCTGACGCTGGCCTTCGCGCTGCCCGCGCGCGCCGCCACCAATCTCGTTTCCTACTACGCGCATCCGGCCCGGCTGGATGCCCACGGGGTCATCGCTCCCTGGCATCACGGGTTGAATGGGCAGATCGACGAACGCCTCCGGATTGCTGTGGATGTCCTCAAACGGTATCCCTGGGTGGACCGCCCCAAGGCGGTGATGGCCGCGCCCGACTTCGTTTACAATTCCCACTGGAACATCTCTCCCGAGGGCGCCATTCTCATCCCGCCCACCACCGACTGGATGTGCGGCGACCTGGCCCAGCGGGCCTGGAGCATTGTCAAAGGGCTCACCGCCTATTACCAATACAGCGGCGATCCGATTGCGTTTGTCTATATCCCGCTCACGGTGGATTACATCCTTGATTATGGACTGACGGATGAGCGCGCCGAGTGGCCCCGGTTCCCCATCAGCACCCCCACCCGCGGGAAAGCCTACGGAAAATGCGACCCCGCCGGGCGCAACCAGCTCGATCTCTGCGCCATCACCGGCATCGAGGTGTTGCGCGCCTACAAACT
Source organism: Verrucomicrobiota bacterium (assembly GCA_039806935.1). Taxonomy (GTDB): domain Bacteria; phylum Verrucomicrobiota; class Verrucomicrobiia; order Limisphaerales; family UBA8199; genus JBDHQH01. Next base: position 3,566 of record JBDHQH010000082.1, on the reverse strand, counting down.
CACCGGCCATCCACGCTATCTGGAAATGGCCGCGCATTGGGGCGATGTCTTCGCCGCCAAATGCCAGTTCGAGCACCCGGAGCTTTCCCCCTGGAATCGCTACGTGGATCCCTCGGTCGTCGGCTGGTCGGATGTGCTGACCGGCACCACTTCGGTCATCGTTGATTTCCTCGAGGATCTGATTCAAATCGGCCACACCGGGAAGGCGAATGCGCTGCTCAAGGCGCGCGACGCGGGCCGGCAATTCCTGAACCAGCAAATGCTCCCCGCCTGGTGGGTGGACGACACCTGGGGCCGCACCTACTGGGATTGGGACAACCCCATGATGTGCGGCATGGTGTCCATGTGCGCGGATCATCTGCTGAAATATCCCGCGGCCTATCCCCACTGGCGGAACGATGTCCGCAACATGATCTCGCTGCTTTGGAACCGCAACTGCGCCGATCCCAAGTCCTGCGGAAATGTCTATAGCGGCGCCTGGGCCTTCCCGGAATCCTCCGTTTGCTGCGGCACCTCCCTCTCCTACAACCAATACACCGCCGGCCCCACCCTGCTCCGCTACGGCGCCCTCGCCCGGAGCGCCTGGGCCACCGAGATCGGCCGGCGCATGTTGCTGATGGCCACCTACGACAGCCTCCCCAATGGCGTCGTCAAGGACGGCCTCTTCGGCGATCAAGTCGCCACCGCCGAATGGTCCAACCTGGCGCATCCCTGGCCGCTCTGCCAGTTGATCGAGGCCATCGGCTGGCTCCCGGAATGTTTCGCGCCCAACCGCGAGAACCACATCGTTCGCTCCTCTTCCGTGGTCCGGGAGGTCCGCTATGACAAGGGAAAAATCACTTACAACACTTTCGACGCCCCGCCGGGCGTGCATGAGGTGATCCGGCTCGCCTTTCGCCCCGGCGTCATCCGGGCCAATGGCCGGCGCTTGCGCGAACGCGCGTCGCTGGATCACACGGGCTACACGCTCAAGCCCCTGGCCAACGGCGACTGGCTGCTCGCCCTGCGTCACGACGGCCGGACCGCTGTGGAAATCACGGGCGAAGATCCCCAGCAACTCGCCGGGCCCGCCGCCTTCGAGTTCACCGGCGAGTGGCGGAAGGAAACCTCCCTGCCAGCCGCGCCCTATTCGGCCAGCCAGGCGGGCGCAACCGCGACCCTGCGCTTTTTCGGCAACCAAATCCGCGTGCTGGGCGCCGTCGGCCCCGGCGGCGGCTGGGCGGATGCCTTCCTCGACGGGGTCCAACAACCCACGCTGATCGAGTCTTGGAACCCGGCGGCGCGAAGCGGTCAGCCGATCTTCATCAAAAGCGGCCTGACCAACGGCCCGCACGAGCTCCGGGTGGTCGCGCGCGGAGCCAAAAATCCCCTGGCGCAGGGAACGCGAATCGCCATTGAATCGGCCCAGTTCTCGCCAGCCGTCGGCGACGCCGGATTCGGCTCCGGCGGCGGCCCGACCGGTCCGCAACGGCTGATTTTCGGCTACACCGAACGCCAGGATTATGTTGATTCGCAAGGCCACACCTGGCGTCCCGGAACCGAATTTATCGCCCCAATCGGCGCCAACCAGGACACCGTCGCGCGCTGTTGGTGGCGCCGGCGCCGCAGCATGTACATCGGCGGGACCGGCGACGAGGAAATTTACCGCTACGGCGTCCACGCGCCGGACTTTAGCGTGAACCTCACCGTCGGGCCCGGCGCCTATTGGGTGCGCCTGCATTGGGCGGACACGCCCGAAACGCCCTGGCTCGAGCGCGAGGGAAATCAATGGGAGCCCGTTTCCCGCCCCACCACGGTGTGGATCAACGGCCGGCGGGTGATTGAAAACCTCAACGTGCGCGACCAGGTGGGAACCTTTCGCGCCTATCGCCGTGAATTCCCAAACGTGGCGCCTGAAAATGGCGTGATCGAGGTGCGGTTCCATTCCACGCCCGGACACGACGCGATGATTCAGGCGCTGGAAATCATCCCCATGAAACCCGCTCGAGGCGGCTGACAATCATCCATCCAACGAATGCCCCAAACCTCATGATCACCCGACTCCTCTCCATCATCCTCGCCCTGGCCGCCTCCCACGTCCTGAGCCGCGCGCAACTCACTCCCGGCAACCTGTTGTCCGGCATCGAAACGCTCCGGGACATGAAAACCATGCGGGCCTCGTCCTCCGACGCCGATTGGGCCAAAGGCAACGGCGATTGCCGCTGGATCAAACCCGGCGGCAGCCTGGTGGTGGCCGATCTCGAAGGCCCTGGTCGCATCGTGCATATCTGGGTCACCATCGCCGATCAGGAGCCGTTTTATTCCCGCTTGCTCACCTTGCGAATTTATTGGGACGGCGAAACCCATCCCAGCGTGGAGTGCCCGATCGGCGACTTTTTCGGCATCGGGATGGGCGTGGACAAAGCGTTCACGTCGCTGCCCGTTTGCGTCACCTCCGAGGGCCGCGGCCGCAACTGCTATTGGCCCATGCCCTTCCGCAAGTCCGCCCGGATCGTCGTCACCAATGAGGGAGCAAAACCGTGCGACGCTTTTTATTATTATGTGGACTGGCAAAAACTGCCCTCGCTGCCCGAGGAGAGCGCCTACTTCCACGCCATGTACCGGCAGGAATTCCCCTGCGTCATGGGGCAGAATTATTTGATCGCCGATCTGCAAGGGCGCGGGCAGTACGCCGGCACGGTCTTGAGCGTCTATCAGTCCTCCCCGGGGTGGTTTGGCGAAGGGGATGATTTCTTCTACCTCGACGGAGAAAAGGAGCCGAGCCTGCGCGGCACCGGCACCGAGGACTATTTTTGCGACGGCTGGGGATTTCGCGAGCAATCCACGCCGTTTTACGGCACTCCCCTCTGGGAGGGTTACGGCACGGGCGACCGCGGCAGCGCCTACCGCTGGCACCTCACCGACCCGGTCGCTTTTACGAAATCGCTTCGCCTCGAAATCGAGCATAAAGGCGGGCAGGATTTCCCCGACGGCACTTCCACCGGCTACATTGAACGCGACGACCTGTTTTCCAGCGTCGCCTTCTGGTACCAGCACGAGCCGCACAAGCCTTTCCCGCCCCTGCCGCCAGGCGCTGAGCGGCTGCCCTTTCGCGAGGAGATCCTTCTGAAAGGCCACGCCGCCGTGGCCGACGCCAAACATTCGGAGGCGCCGATGGAAATCCAGGAGCTGGGCGGCGTCACCGACGGCAAACAACTATTCTTCCGCCCCCCGAATGATTCCGGCTGGATCGAGGTGACTTTCGAGATGCCCAAGGAGGCCACCACCCAACTCACCGCCAGGCTGGTGCATTCGCATGATTACGGCATTTACCAAATCCTGCTCGATGGCCGGCCCATTGCCAGGCTCGATCTCTACAATCCGAACATCGTCCCCTCTTCCGACCAGTTGGGCGTCCAGACGTTGAGCGCCGGCAAACACATCCTGCGCTTCGAGTGCGTGGGCAAATCGCCGGACTCCGGTGGTTATTTCCTCGGCTTCGACGCCCTGGCGGCGCGGATTCCCGTGTACAGCCGGCCGGCCAGCGTGGATTTGCGCACCCTCCAAAAGCAGCCCTGAGGGCCGCG
>JBDHQH010000081.1:0-15882 GCA_039806935.1 Verrucomicrobiota bacterium | reverse complement strand
GAGAGGGTGGATGCCAGGCGGTCTTGCGGATGGCGTGCCGCGGCCGGAGCTGGTAGAATGAACCCGCAAAAATGCGACGACAAACGATGAATCCCCGCAATCTGGCCAGTCTTATGCGATGTCTTGCTTTCCTGGGCCTGACGCTGGGCGCGGGCATTTTTCTTCCGCTCGCCGCGCGCGCCGGGGCGGATAACGCTCCGGCGCGCCGGGAAGCGCAAGCCTGGCGCGCGGACCACCGTTTGGTGGACCTGCACCAGCACTTGGAATACCGTCCGGAGTTGCTGGCGCGCGCGGTTCGGGTCATGGACGCCGCGGGCATTGGCCTGGGGGTGGACCTGACCCCGGGCACGGTCACGCCCGGGCCGCACGGCGGGCCGAGCGAATTCGAGGCGCACAAGCGGCTGGCCGACCATCTGCATCCGCGCCGCTGGGTTCACTACATGAATCTGGACTACAAAAACTGGGACCAGCCGGATTTCGCCGAGCAGGCGGTGCGGCAGGTCGAGGAGGGGCGGCGGCTGGGGGCGGCGGGTTTCAAGGAATGGAAACGGCTGGGCCTCTATCTGCGCGACGGCCAGGGCCGGCTTTTGCGGGTGGACGATCCCAAACTGGATCCGATGTGGGAGCGCCTGGGCCAGCTTCAGATGCCGGTCTCCTTCCATGTCGGGGATCCGAAAGCTTTCTTCGAGCCTTACAACGACCGGAACGAGCGGTGGAAGGAGCTGAAGGACCATCCCGGCTGGTGGTTCGGCGACACCAACAAGCACCCGACCTTTCAGGAGTTGATCGACGGGCTTAACCGGGTGATCGTCCGGCATCCCGGCACGACGTTTGTCTGCGTGCATTTCGGCAACAACGCCGAGGATCTGGATTGGGTCGAGCGGTCGCTGGCCCAAGCTCCCAACATGATGGTTGATCTGGCCGCGCGAATGCCGGAGCTGGGGCGGCACGACCCGGCGCGGGTTCACCGTTTGTTCGTGCAGTACCAGGACCGGATCTTTTTCGGCACGGATTTCCAATCCCTGTCCGGCAGGATGATTTTGGGCTCCAGCGGCAACGAACCGCCGCCGTCGCTGGCGGACGCCGAGGTGTTCTTCCGCAAGGAGTACCGCTGGCTGGAAACCTGGGACAAGGACTGGGCGCACATGACCCCCATCCAGGGCGACTGGAGCATCCGATCCATCGGCCTGCCCGCCGGGGTGCTGCGAAAGATTTATTTCGACAATGCCCGCAAGCTGCTGGCGCGCGCGTTGCCCGCGCCGGTGCTCCAGGCGCGGCGTACCACGCGCGATTTCGAGCCGGACGGCGATCTGACCAAGGAAATCTGGCAAACCGCGGCGCCGGGGACGCTCGACCGGCAGTCGCCGGACGGATCCGCCCGCCCGGAACTGGCCACCACCGTTCGCGCGGTCTGGTCCGAGGATTCGCTCTACCTGGCCTGCGAATGCCCCTTCACGCGACTGACCGTGTTTCGCCCCGCCCGGGCGGAGGGCAAGCGTTTTTCGCTGGAGCGGGAGGGCGTCAGTCTTTGGGATCGAGACGTCGTGGAGGCCTTTGTGTCGCCCGATCCGGAGGCGCCCTCGCGCTACGGGGAGTTTGAGGTGGCTCCCACCAACGAGCGGCTGGACGTGCTGGTGGACCTGCCGCGGAAGGACTTCGCCTGGCAGAGCGGGTTCCAGTCGGCGGTGCGGGTCGATTCCCGCGCGCGCGTCTGGACCTGCGAGCTGCGCATTCCGTTGCGCGCGCTGGGCGGGGTCAAGCCGCGCGTGGGAGGATCCTGGCGGTTGAATCTCTTCCGCCGTGACCTGGCCGGTGGGGCGGCGCTGGCGTGGAACCCGACGCTAACCGGCACCTTTCACGCCCCGGCGCGGGCGGGCGTGCTGGAGTTTGTCGAGTAGGGCGCCCTCAGGGGGCGGGTGCGGGCAGCCTCAAGCTGGGATCGCCGAACAGCATGAATTTCATTCCCTGAAAGAAGATGCTGGGCGGATACCAGCTCTGGGAGGGCTTCAGCCCGGCGAGGTTTTCCTTATCGTAGTAGTAACGGACGGCATCGGCCCAGCAGTCTCCCAGGCGCGGCCGAGCGGCTCCGGCGAGGGCCCGCATGAAGCCCTCGACCAGAGTGAGGCCGCAGGGCTGGCTGCCCGTGTTGCAGCCGATGTAGGCCACGGCGCCGTCCGGGCCGCGCTTCAGGAATTCCTCGCCCAGGCCGGTCGGGTTGAAAGCCTGCCTCTGGTAGGGCGAGGGGGGAGGGGGCGGCGCGTTGAATATCTCGTGGTGGTCGGTGCCGGCGTGCTCCCGGCCGTTTGCGTCCACATAAGGCTCGTAGGGGGGCAGCGGTGCGAAATGGGCGGTGCTGCATCCGGCCGAGATCACTACGGGCAAGTGGGCGGCGTTGGTGATCCGGTCCAGATCCTGGACTGAAAAGCATTTCTCCCAGGCGTTCGGCTGGCCGTGCCCCGTGTGGACCAGAAGCCCCACTCCGTCCGTCAGCAAGTTGCGAATTTGGGCGTGGTCCGGAGCGGCGGTGACCGCCGGTCGATTGGTATCTCCGTAGTAGCGCTTTTCCGCCTGCCAGCCGCCGGGCAGCCCGGCGGCGAGCCGGTCCAGGAGGTCGCGCGTGTCCACCCAGCCGCCGACGGAGATGAAACCCGCGCGCCGCAGGCTCGGGCGGACGCCGACGATCACGCTTTCCTCGTAACGGATGGATTTGGCCGCCATCCGCCGCGCCTCTTCGGCGGTGCTCGCCGGCCAGCGGCCAACAGCAATGTCGGGGCGGTAATCCACAGCGTCAAAATTGATGGGATCGCCCTTGTTCTTCTCCCCCCGGACCTCGCCGAAATAGCCGGCGTGGAACCCGTCCTTCCGGGCATTCCAATCGTCGAAGGAGCCATCCGGCCCGGCCAGGTCGCTGTAATAGAGATCGCTGGGATAAAACGCGTAGTCGAACGCCTCGGGGGTCACGCGGTCCAGCGTCATGTAGCGCACCGGCAGCACGTCCACATCTCCCACCAACAGCGCGTAGCCCAGCCCGCGGGCGCGCCATTCGCCGTACAAAAAGCGCTTCAGTTTCTCGGGATCGTCCACCCCCGGGCTCCGTTCGAGCACCTCCTCCAGCGACCGCAATTCCGTCGGGAGCAGCCGCTGTTTATGCGCGATGAAGTCCCGCAAGGCGGAGTGAAAGCTCGCCGGCGCGATCACCAGCATCCGCAGCGAGTCCGCCGCCGGGCCGGCGGCAAGCGCGACTCCGCCCGCCCCGAAAACGCCCAGGGCCGCGAGTAACAAGAATCCCAACATGGCGCGCAATCAAACCCGTTTTGTCCGGAGCGTCAAGCGCAGCGCCTCCCGTACCTCCAGGCCCGGAGCAACGAGCCGCGAAACATTTCCGGTTTCCAGGCCGGGGTCTCCGCGCCTGGCTTGGCAAACTCCAGGAGCACGCCTTTGCAGCGCGCAGGATCTCCGGTCCCTCGAGGCTCGGTCCGAGCTTCCCTGACGCGGGTGCGGTCACCCCCTCGCCCCGGTTCTCCGGCTTCAATGAGCACGGAGCGGGGTCGCGTTTGGCAACCGGGCGGATTTCCCTTGCTCCTGGTTTTTCGCTGACCATACTGAATCGTGATGACCGGTGGTGAATCGTGTAACCCGCGCCGCGGAGCGCGCGTCATTCTCTGCGGAAGCATCATCGGCGACGCCATTCCCGTTGATACACTTTGCGCATTATGAATGTGAATCAGATCAAGATCCTGGGCCTCCTCGCCGTCTTCGTCCTCTCCCTTGCCGCCACCGCGCCCGCCGCCTCTGCAGAGCGCCGGGTGCTGGTCTATACCAAAAACCAGACCGGCAAAGGCCTCTATGTCCACGACAACCTCAAGGCCAGCGCCGAAGCCATCCAAAAGCTTGGCCGGGAGAACGGCTTTCCGGTCGAAGTTTCGGCTGACCCCTCCCTTTTCAGCCGCGCGGGGCTGGCCAAGTATAAAGTCATCGTTTTTGACAACACGAACAACGAGATTTTTGAAAACGAGGCGCAAAAGGAGGCGCTTCAGGACTTTGTCCACCGCGGCGGCGGTGTGGTTGGCATTCATTCCGCCACCGGTTCGATGCGCAACTGGCCGTGGTTCTGGTCGTTGATCGGCGGCAAATTCAAGCGCCACGCCAAAATGCAGACCTTCACGGTGAAAGTTCAGGACGCGGGGGACATTTCGACGAAGAGCCTGCCCGCTACCTTTGAGTGGACGGATGAGTTTTACTATGTCGAGCACATGCCGGAGGGGCTTCATTTTCTGCTCATGGGCGACCTTAAGAACCTGAATGATCCCGGCAAGGATACCTATCCGGGCCGGCAGTTTGGCGACGAGTATCCCCTGTCCTGGCGTCACGAGTTCGAGGGGGGCCGATCGTGGTACACCGCGTTGGGCCACCAGCCCGAGCACTACACGGATCCCCGGCTCACCCAGCATCTCCTCGGCGGTCTGCTCTGGGCCATGGGAGCCGACGCGGCCGCGCCGCCCGCCGCGAAATAAACCTGAACCGCAAATTCACGTCCTGAAATCATGAATACAAAAGCCTCCTTCTCCCGCCGCAATTTTCTGAAGCGCTCCCTCGCCGGCGCCGCCGGCGCGATGGCCCTGCCCGCCATCGTCCCGTCCTCGGTTTTCGGCGCCGCCGCGCCCAGCAACAAAATCCACATCGCGCAGATCGGCTGCGGCCGCATCGCCCATGAAATGGACATGCCGGGCATTCTCAAGCATGACCTCGCGCGCCTGGTCGCGGTTTGCGATCTCGATTCCAAACGGTTGGGCCACGCCCAAAAGTACGTGACGGATTACTACGCCGGGAAAGGCCAGACCGTGGAGGTAAAGACCTACGGCGATTACCGCGAACTGCTTCAGCAGCCAGGAATCGACGCCGTCGCCATCAGCACCCCGGATCATTGGCATTCCGAGCCGGTGGTGGCCGCCGCGCTGGCCGGGAAGGATGTTTATGTCCAGAAACCGCTCTCGATGACCATTCACGAGGGACGGCAGGTCAGCGATACGCTCCGCGCGCGGAAGGTCGCCTTTCAAATTGGCAGCCAGCAACGCTCGGATTCCCCCTGGCCCCAGTTTCGCCGCGCCTGCGAACTCGTGCGCAATGGCCGAATCGGAAAAGTGCAGCGGGTGGAAATCGGTCTGCCCACCGACCCGGCCGGCGACGAGGAGCTCGAGATGCCCGTGCCCGCAAACCTCAATTACGAGATGTGGCTCGGCTGCACGCCCCAGGCGCCCTACACCGAAAAACGCGTGCATCCGCAGCAGGATTACTCCCGTCCGGGCTGGTTGCGGATTGAATCCTACTGCCTCGGCATGATCACCGGCTGGGGCTCGCACCACGTCGATATTGGCCATTGGGGCATGAACACCGAGATGACCGGCCCGGTCGAGATCGAGGGCCGGGCCGAGTTCCCGAAAAAAGGCTTGTGGAACGTCCACGGCCCCTACCACATCGAGGCCAGGTACGCCAATGGGGCGGTCATGGTGTTTGATAACAATTACCCCAACGGCGTGAAATTCATCGGCTCCGAGGGCTGGATCTTTGTCAGCCGCGGTTCGGCCAAAGCCACCGCCAGCGATCCCGCCACCGGCAACAGCAAAGCGTTCGCCGCCAGCAGCAAATCCATCCTCGACTCGCCGATCGGGCCGAATGAGATTCATCTGCACGCCAGCGCCGATCATCACCTGGACTGGCTCCAGAGCATCCGGACGCGCCAGCCGGCCGCCACGAATCCGGAGCAGGCGCACCGCTCCACCAGCGCCTGCGAACTCGCCTGGATCGCCATGAAGCTCGGCCGCAAACTGCGCTGGGATCCCGCCCGGGAAGAGTTCCTCGGCGACGATCAGGCCAATGGCTTGCGCTCGCGCCCGCAACGCGCTCCCTACGGAGTGGATCATTACCTCAAAAAGTCCTGACCTATGCCCCGGTCGATTCCGAGCTTGCTCGCGGCTTTCCTCATGACCGCCGCCACCCATCTTCCGGCGGCCGAATCAGAAGTTCGGCTCATCACCCTTGATCCGGGCCATTTCCACGCCGGGCTCGTGCAGAAGGACATGTACCCCGGAGTCGATCCGGTGGTGCGCGTGTATGCGCCGGAAGGCCCCGAATTGCAGGCTCATCTGGAAATGATCCGCGCCTTCAACTCGCGCGCCGCGAATCCGACGCATTGGGAGGAGAAAGTCTATACCGGCGCCGACTTTCTGGAACGGATGATTGCCGACCACGCCGGCAACGTCGTGGTGCTGGCGGGAAACAACCTGCATAAGACGGAATACATCGCCAAAGCCGTCGAGGCCGGGTTCAACGTGCTGGGGGACAAACCCATGGCCATCACGCCCGAGGGGTTCGACCAGCTCCAGGAGACCTTCGCCGCGGCGGCCAGGAACAAGGTTTTGATCTACGACATCATGACCGAGCGGCACGAAATCACCTCGATCCTGCAACGCGAGCTGGCCCAATCGCGCCTGGTTTTCGGCCGGCTTCTCAAAGGCGCGCCCGGGCAGCCCGCGGTCGAGATGGAAAGCGTCCACCATTATTCGAAGGAAGTGGCCGGAAAACCCTTGATTCGCCCCGCCTGGTTTTTCGATGTTCGCCAACAGGGCGAGGCGGTGCCCGATGTCGGCACTCACCTCGTGGATTTGATTCAGTGGGAATGTTTTCCGAATAAAACATTGAACTGGCGGAAGGACGTCCAGGTGCATTCCGCCCGCCGCTGGGCGACCTCCCTCACCCCCGCCCAATTTCAGAAGGTCACCGGCTTATCCGCTTACCCGGATTACCTGAAAGCGGATGTCGATGCCCAGGACAATCTGCAGGTTTTTGGCAGTGGAGAGGTCAACTACGCCTTGCGCGGGATCCATGCCAAAGTCACTGTCATTTGGAACTTCGAGGCGCCTCCGGGCGCCAAAGACCGACACTTCTCGATTCTGCGCGGCAGCAAAGCCAGCCTGGTGATCCAGCAGGGGGCCGAGGAAAAATATCAACCCACGTTGTACGTGGAGAATCGCTCCGGCGCCGCTCCGGATCAGTTCGAGGATCTGCTGCGCTCGGAAGTGCGCGCCCTCAGCGCGCGTTATCCGGGTGTGGACGTGAAAACAGCGGGGCCCCGCTGGAAAATTGTCATCCCCGAGGAATACGCTGTCGGCCATGAAGCCCACTTCGCCCAGGTGACCAAAAACTTTCTCGATTACCTGAAGCGGGGCAAATTGCCAGCCTGGGAAGTGCCGAACATGATCGCCAAATACTACACGACCACCGAGGCCTACCGGCTGAGCCGCGCGAACTCCACGTCGCGTTGACGCGGCATTACAAATTCGTCGATTACGCGACCCAGGGCTACAACGTCCTGGTGGCCGCGTTGATCCTGCTTTTCCACAACCACACGACGCCGAACTGGGGCGGTCTGCTGGCCGTTCATGCCGCGCTGTTCCTGATGATCCATGGCCTGCTGGCCCGGGCCGCCGCCCGCCCGAGCCAAAAATTCCTGGATTTCCTGCGGCAGTTCTACCCGGTGCTCCTCTACACTTTTTTCTTCGCCGAGACCGGCTGGATCAACCGGATGTTCTTCCCCGAGTATCTGGATCCGGTCGCGATCCGCTGGGATCAGGCGCTGTTCGGTTTTCAACCTGCCGCCCGGTTCATGGATGCCCTGCCCTGGCTGCCGCTCAGCGAGCTATTCTACGCTGCCTATTTCTCCTATTACTTTATGGTCGCCGGCGTCGGCCTCGCCCTGCTCTATCGCAACCGCCGGCAGTTTTCGCATTTTGTCTCGCTCGTTTCGTTCGTCTTCTATCTTTGCTACCTCGCCTACATCGCGGTCCCGATCATCGGTCCCCGGGTGCTTTATCATGAGATCCCCGGTTACGAGGCGCCCGCCCCGCTGCAGGCGCTCGTCCCTCAGGATTCCTTCCCTCCCGGCCCGCAGGCGGGACCCTTCTTTCAGATCGTGTCTTTCCTGTACCGCGTCTTTGAGGCCCCCGGCGCCGCCTTTCCCAGCAGCCATGTGGCCATTGCCTGGTGCACGGTCTATTTTTCGTTTCTCTACCTGCCTCGCATCCGCTGGCCGCATGCCGTCCTTGCCCTGCTGCTGACCTTCGCCACCGTTTATTGCCGCTATCACTATGCGGTGGACGCGCTGGCCGGCCTCGCCACCGCCCTGCTCCTCATTCCGCTCGGCAACCGGCTCTATTTCCATTTCGAGCCGCGCCCGGCGCCCGTCCGCCGGGAGGCTCCGATCATTCCGGCGTAACCATCCGTCCGGGGGTCCGCCCCTCACAGGGGCTTCTCGTAGATCTGGTATTTTTTATACACCCGGCCGCCGATCGACTCGAGCACGCGGCGCATCATCACGTTGTCCTCGAGAATCCAGGAGGCCTCTGACTCCCGCACGCCGGCGTGGAAGCCTGTCCTCAGCCCCTCGATCAGCATCACGGTCTCCAGCCCGCGCGAGCGGTATTCCGCCTTCACGCCGAGCGTGATCACCCGCGTCCGGTCCGGCTTTCTCCATCCCAGCAGAACGGGCAAAGAGCCGAGCAGCTTCGGCGTCAGCAGCCGGCCGCGCAGCGGCTGCAAGGCGATATTGTAATCGGGCATGGCCAGCAGAAAACCGACCGGCTCCCCGCCCGCCTCGGCCAGCCAGATCAGGCCCTCCATCAGCAGCGGCTTGAGCCGGCCCGCCATGAAATCCACCTCCGCGTCGGTCATCGGCACAAACCCCCAATTCTCCTCCCAGGCGGAGTTATAGACCTCCTTCACCTTCCCGAGATCCCGCGCCAGCGTCTTTTTCAACACCGGGCGAAAGACCAGATCGGGATTTCGCCGTTTGACCTTCTCGGCAATCCGCGTCAGCCGCTCCATCGGGATGTCGGCGAGATCGATCAAATACGCCAGCAACCCCTTGGACTTGGCGTAGCCTTGCGCCTCGACCTGTTCCGGGTAATACCGCGGGTTGTAGGTCATCATGAACACCGGCGCCGAGTCGAATCCTTCGACCAGCAGGCCGCATTCGTCGTTGGTGGTCGGGTTCATCGGCCCAAGCACCCGGCGCAGGCCCCGCTGCCGGGCCCAATTCTCGGCCGCTTCAAACAGCGCGCGGCTCACCGCCGCCTCGGGAACGCACTCGTAAAACCCAAAAAACGCCGCCGGCCCGGCCGCGCCGTCCGACCGCGCCAGCTCGTTATAATTCCGGTCCACGATGGCCGCGATCCGTCCGATGTCCCGCCCGCCGCGGGCGGCGACCCAAAGCTGCATTTCGGCGTGTTCAAAGAGCGGATTTCGATCCGTGAAAACCTTCCTTAAATCCATCAACAAAGGCGCCACCCAATAAGGATCTCCATCGTAAATCCCGTAACTCACGTTCAGAAAACGGCCAATGTCCCGCCCGCAGCGGGCGAGGGGCCTGATCTCGAAAGGTTCGCTCATAAATCCCGCCGGCAAGGGCGCGCGGTGCGGTAAAAATGAAGAAAGCCGGCTCGGGCGTCAACGCCGGGCATCGCCCTGCGCGATGAAATGCGCGCGCCGGCACGAAGGGCCTCGGTGCTGGACCAAAGCCAAGGAAATTCCCGGGACCTTTTGGGAACTGCCTTGTTCCGCTTCCCGCCGCCTCCGGACACCATGCTCGCATGGGAACTGGCAAACCGCCCCGGATGCCGCCAAAACGCCCGCTGCTGGGTGCCGTCAAGCTTCTGCTGCTGAGCTTCCTGTCCGCTGCCCCGCCCGCTCCCGCAATTCCGCCCCCCGCCATTCCCCTGTCCAATCTCACTCTCGCCTGGGATCCCAGCCCCAGCCCGGGCATTAGTCATTACAAGCTCTACATCGGCGGCGTCTCCGGCAATTACACCAACATCCTCAACGCCGGCCTCTCCACTTCGGTCACCGCCTCGAACCTGATCTCCGGCGGGATCTACTTTTTCGCCGCCACCGCTGTCAGCACCAACGGCCTCGAGAGCGGCTATTCGGTTGAAATCAGCGCCGTTCCGGGCGCCGCCTCCCATCCCCCGGCCGCCACCCTGGTGCTGGCCATGAACAATCAACGCCAGCTCACCCTCATGGGCTCGGGCCCTCCGGGCCAAAGTTTCGACATCCTCTGGTCTTCCGACGCTGCCTCCTGGCAGCCGCTCACCCGCATTAGTATCGGGCTCAGCGGCACCTTCTCCGTCGCCGATCCCATTGCCACCGGCCAACCAATGCGTCTCTTTCGCCTGAATCCCGTCGCCTTATAGCGCCGCCGGGCAGGGACGTTCTCGGGCCTCGCGCTGGCGGCCTGTTGTGAGCCAGCGGCAACTCAGCCCGCCAGCCGGCGCGCGAGCTGTAGGAATTGCTCGCGGCTGACGTTTTCCGCCCGCGTTTGCGGCGGGAGTCCCAGCTCGTCGAAGGCGCGCTCGAGCGTCGCCGGCCCCCATTCGCGCTTCAGGAGCTTCAACATCATCTTGCGCCGTTGCGAAAAACTGGTCTTTGCCAATCGCACAAACACCCGCTGTTCCGCCTCGGACAAAGGCGGGGGGCTCCGGCGCGCCAGCGCCAGGCAGCCGGAGTCCACGTCCGGCTCGGGGAAGAAACAGCCCGCCGGCACTTTGAACCACTGTCCGGCCTCAAAGTTGAGGCCCACCAGCAGGGTGAGGAGGCCGTAGTCGGCCTCGCCGGGGCCGGCCATCAGTCGTTTGACCACCTCCAACTGGAGCGTCACCACCAGGCGCTCGGGCGGGTGCGGGGCAAGGGCCAGTTCGACCAGGATGGGCGAACCCACCGAGTAGGGCAAATTCGCCACCAATTTCCACTGCCGCCAATCCCGCGGTTCGCGCCGAAGGGATTCGAGCGCATCCTCGCGGCTCACGGTCAGGCGATCGCCGGGGGGCTGGCCGGGCGGAAAACGCTCGCGTAAGATCGCGGCCAGGCGGGCGTCCTTCTCGATCGCCAGAACCTCCCCCGCGCTCGCCAGCAAGCGTTCGGTCAACGGCCCCAGTCCAGGGCCGATTTCCAGAACCCGATCCTGGGGAGTCAGCTCGCCGGCCGCGACAATCCGGCGAAGCTGATTGGCGTCGTGCATGAAATTCTGCCCGAGCGAGCGGGTAAGCTGGAGGTCCCGCGTTTCGAGGAGCCGGCGCATTTGAGAAGGCGTCATGCGACGAATCAATCTTTCGACCCGGCCCGGGCGGCGAACTGGGCGCGGAGCCCTTCCGGGAGTTTCAAATTGCGAGCGGCCCGGCGGTACACCGCCAGGGCTTGGTCCGGTTTTCCCTGCCCCTCATAAAGCCGGCCCAAGAGGAGGTAGGCGTCGGGATGCGCCGGTTCGCGCCCGATCAGCTCTTGCAACGTGCCGACCGCCTCGTGGAGCTTGCCTTGCCGTTGTTGAAAAAAAGCCAGGGTATAGGCGTAGCGCGGCTCGCCAGGCTCCCCTCGCGCTGCCTGCCCGCACCAGCGCAGACATTCCTCCGGGTTTTTCTCCGCCAAGAGAACACCCAGGTTGAACGCCGCCTGTGCCAGAGCCGGATCCGCCTTGAGCGCGGCGCGGAACGCGGCTTCGGCCTCTCCCGGACGGCGCATCTCGGCCAGCAAGAGGCCCAGGTTCAGATGAATGGCGGCGTTCGTCGGCGCCAGCCGCAGCGCCCGGCGCAGATCGGCTTCGGCCGGTTCGTTCTCCCCGAGCGCATTGTGAGCCAGCGAGGAGTGAACCCATGGCTGGAAAGATGTGGGATCGAGGCGCCCGGCCATTTGAAACTCCGCCAATGCCGCGCGCGCCTGGCCGCGGGCCAGGTGGAAATTCCCCAGGTTGAAGCGCGAGGCAATATCATCCGGACGCGCTCGCCACGAGTTCTCCAACTCGGCCAGCGCCGCGCGAACGGCCGCGCGCTGCGACGGCGGCAACTCCTCCTCCCGGACCGGCGCGAGCGCGTTGGCGGCCCGCACGCGCGGCAATCGGTAGTCGTCGGCGGCCAGTTTCAGGAGCAGCTCCAGGTTTTCCCGGTCCAGGCGTCGTCCCAGGTGCTCGGCCACCGCGCCGCGAACCAGCGGCGAGAGATGCCCGGCGAGTTGGCGCAGGACCGGCCATTTCTCCTCTTGGGGACAGGCCTCCAGGGCGCGCACGAGGGAGGTGGTCCAGATTTCCTCCGCGCCAGCCTCCCGCAGCCAGGAGAGGATCTCCGGCAACCGCCGCCATTCCCCCCGGCGCGCCGCAGCGAGCAAACTCGCGCGCTCCAACAGCGGCTTTTGATAATCCCGCCGCCGCCATTCGCGGACCCGCTGGTCCGCCCAGTGCGCGGTTTCGTTCGTATGGCATAGGTTGCAAGCGTTGGGCGAGGCGAAAGCCAGCGTGGCCGCCGGCGCCGGCGGGCGCATCGAATGGTCCGAACGGCGCATGCGCGCGAACTCCGTGGTGGGCAGGTGGCATGCGATGCAGCGATTCCCCGGCGAACCCGCGGGGTGATGCGTGTGGGCGGCGGCGTGCTCCACCCGGTCGGAGTGGCAGGGCAGGCAAGCCTGGTTCGCGGTCTCCGGGGCGTGGAAACGGTAGCGCCCGCTCGAGGTGTGGCAGTGGACGCAGTCCAACTGGCCGGATTGCGCGCAGCGGCTCAGGCGCCATTGCGTCAACGTGTAGTTCTCACCCAGGTCGCGGCCGTCGGGATAGAAATCCCGGTTCTCCAGCGTTGCCAGATCGAAGTGATCGAAATACCGGTCGCCCGGGTTAAAGGCATCGGTGAGCGGGGTCATCTTTGCGTGGCAGGGGCTGCACATATCGTTGCGCTGCGCGGTTGAAAGGGCGCGCGTCACGATCAGCCGCGGCTCCCGGAGCGCGTCGGCGGGCGGCGGATTGGTCCCCAGCGCCCGAAACAACCGCGTGTGCTCCGCGGAGGGGCCATGGCAGGTTTCGCAGTTGATGCCCGGCTCGGCCCAGGTGGTGCGATAGCTGTCGCTCGCCGGATCGTAATTCTTCGCGAGCTGGCTGACGTGGCAACTGTGGCACGAGGTGTTAAATGTCAACGGCCGCTCCTTCCAATACAACGCCGCATCGGGATGATCCGCGAAGTGCCGCAGCGCGCTGGCCGTAGTGTCGAACCACTCCCCCCGCCGCGCGTCATAGGCCACCGGCAAGACCTGCAGCCAGCCCCGCTCCAACTCGGTCAGGAAATAATAAACGTTCTTGCCGCCCGTGGCCTGTTGGATCGGATACCGGCTCACGCCCCGCGGACCCCGCTCCTCGACCAACCCCCGGGCCGGATCGGCGTGGAAAGAAAATTCCCCGGCGCGGATTTCGTTCGTTTGGGCCGGCAGGGTGGCCGCCAGCGCCGCCGACCAGGGCTGCAGCGCCAGGCCGTGAAACGAGGTGGCCCACAGCTCATAAAATTTCGGGTGACATTCCCGACAACTCGCCGAGCCGGCGAAGCTTCGGCCCGCCGCAGGCTCCGAGGCCGCCGCTTCGACCAGCATCGCGCCGCCAGCCAGAACCAGGCTGGCCAGCACCCGCGCAGGACGAACAAGCCCGGTCTTCAGCCGGCTCGCCAGGACCGCGGTGCGGTTGAAAAGTGTGCCAGACAAGACGCTTATGATACTGAGCCGATGAGTGAGTAATGTCCATGGTTATCTCCGCCACCGCCCCCCCCGCCACCCACCCGGCGGGGGCGCGTTGCCAAGGCAGCCATCACACGTTCCGGTTCAACCCCGGCCATCCGGGCCGGCCGTCATCCGACCTCGGGGGGAGGGAAATCCTTCTGAGTTCAGGGACGGGTTTCCGCCCGCTGGCGCGCGCCGGATTTTCCAGGGACCGTTCATCATGGTGGAATCGGTCATCATTGTGGGCGCGGGGATCGCCGGACTGGGCGCGGGGCTGATGCTGGCCGGAGCGGGGGTGCCAGTCACTTTGCTGGAGGCCGGCGATCGGGTCGGCGGGCGGATGCGCACCATCTTCAGCCAGCCGGAATCGATCCCGGTGGAGTTGGGGGCCGAGTTCGTTCATGGCGCGCGGACCGAGACGTGGGAACTGCTCGAGGCATTTGGCCTTGGCAGCCTGGAGGTTTCCGACCGGCATTGGCGCGCCCGCAACGGCCGCCTGGAATCTATGGCGCCGCCCTGGAACACTCTCCGTAAGGTGTTTGAAACCATCGATGCCGCCGCTCCCGACCGCGATTTCGCGTCGCACCTCCGACAAACGACAGGTTTGACCGAGGGGGCGCAAGCGATGGCCCGAATGTATGTGGAAGGTTTCCACGCCGCGGCGATTGATCGCATCGGGACGCGCGCGTTGGCCAAGGCGGAACACGCGGCGGAACTGGATGACGGCGCGTGGCAGTTCCGGCTGAGCCGGGGCTATGGCGCTTTGCTGGACGCGCTGCAAAGGGAAATCGAACAGCGCGGGGCCCGGATCCGGTGCGGCGTCCGCGCGCGGCAGTTGCGCTGGGGTCCGCGGCAGGTGACGGTTCTGGCTGAAATGATGGGAAAAGCCGTGACGTTCTCCAGCACGTTCGCCGTCGTGACTCTGCCCCTCGGCGTGCTGCAACTGGACGGGGTGCGCTTCGATCCGCCGCTGAAATCCAAGCGCGCGGCTATTCGCGGTCTCGCCATGGGCCCGGCGGTGAGGATCACGTTGCGTTTTCCCGCCGCTTTCCTGCCCGTCGAGAACTCCGGATGGATTCATTCCCCGGAAACCCACTTTCGCACCTGGTGGTCCGATTCGCGCCTGCCGCTTCTGACCGCCTGGGCGGGCGGTCCGCAAACCCGGCCGTTCATCGGGAAAACGTCCGCTGAACGGCTCGCGATCGCGCTGGCGGAAGCGGCGCGGATTTTAGGCGTCGATCCCGCCTCGGTTCGGCAGAATCTGGCGGGCGCCTTCACCCATGATTGGAGCGAGGATCCTTTTGCGCGCGGGGGATACAGCTACACCCCGGCCGGCATGGAGCACCTGCCGGGAGAGCTGGGCCGGCCCCTCGAGGAAACCTTGTTTTTCGCCGGCGAGGCCACCGATGACACCGGCGAGCAAGGCACGGTGCAAGGCGCTTTGGCCAGCGGCCGCCGCGCCGCCCGCCGAATGCTGGCGCTGATCCAGGGGCGTCAGTTGGTTGCGTCGGCGGAGCGGTGAAGTAACTTTTGAGCATGAATGCGACAGCGATCGATCTGCGGGGTGTGGTGGAGGTTTGCGGAAACTGCGGCCAGAAGAACCGGCTGGGGTTCTCGAACCTGGGTAGCCAGCTCCGCTGCGGCTCCTGCAAGCATCCGCTCGGCCCGCCCGCCGAGGCGCTCGAACTCGAGGGCGAGGCCGTCTTTGACTCGCTCATTGAGACCGCGCGGCTGCCGGTGCTGGTGGATTTCTGGGCCGAGTGGTGCGGCCCCTGCAAGATGATGGCGCCCGAGTTCCAAAAGCTGGCGGCCAAAACCGCGGGCCGCTGTCTGCTGGCCAAAATTAACACCGAAGGCGCTCCGGCCCTGGCCGAGCGCCACCAAATCGCCGCGATCCCAACCCTGGTGTTGTTCCACGGAGGCCGGGAAATCGCCCGCACGCAGGGCGCCCAGCCCGCCGCCCAGCTTCAGCACTTTATCGAGCGCGCCTTGCGCGGGGCGGTCTAATCAACGCCAACCTTCGTCGGATCGGGAAACCCCCCTGTAGTCGCAGCCTTCAGGCTGCGTCGGCGTCCGGGCCAGGCGGGGAGCGCAGCCTAAAAGCTGCGGCTACATTCTGAGTGTCGGATCGGGAATCCCCCTGTAGTCGCAGCCTTCAGGCTGCGTTGGCGTCCGGGCCAGGCGGGGAGCGCAGCCTAAAAGCTGCGGCTACATTCTGAGTGTCGGATCGGGAGTCCCCATGTAGTCGCAGCCTTCAGGCTGCGTTGGCGTCCGGGCTGGACGGGGAGCGCAGCCTAAAGGCTGCGGCTACAT
>JBDHQH010000080.1:0-16371 GCA_039806935.1 Verrucomicrobiota bacterium | reverse complement strand
AGGACCAGGATCCGTTCAATATCCCCCGTCCGGCTCGGGCCGGTGATCAAGGAGATCATACTGGGCCAGGCGGCGGCGTACTTGTGCTTCAGCAATGCGAAGGCGTCGGCCAGATCGCCCACGAGTTGCTCTCGGTTGGCAAGGACGACGTGGTGTGGAGGCAACGCCGACAAGGCTCGCCCTCCCGCGCTGCCGCTCGTGACCAGCACGCTGCCGGTCTGGGCGATCAGGGCGTCGCATTCGGTGATGCCCACCTCGCAGGATTCCAGCTCCCGTGGGGCGTAAGCCGCATCTGTCCAGCAGATCGGCAGATCCAACGCCGCCTGCGCCAGCGCGGTGAGGCGACCCCGATGCAGGCCGGCCCTGTTCCAGCCTTCAGCCTGCCGAAGTTGGCGCAGACTTTCAGCCAATTGCTCCGGACCAGACAGCAGATGGAAGGCGGCCTTGAGTTCAGCGGCCTTTTGTTGGAAGAGTTCGAGTTGTTCTTCGGGTGTCTCCCCAGCAATGGGCATCCACTGTCGCGCCGGTTGGGCCAGCGTTCCGGCGGAAGACGCCGGCCAGGGAACGACCGCACTTAAGGCCTCGCGAATTCGCCCCAGGATCTTCTCCCGTTCCGTCACCTGCCCCTCCGCTCCCGCCGCCGCCAATATTCCTTGAAGCTCTCGCGCGCAATTGGCGGCAGCTCGCGCGTGCGCGTCCAGGCTCTCGCTGGATCAAGCCGGCCTCCTTTGATGAGGGGATGGAATCTTTGACCCGTCCTGCCCATTCGCTTGGCCAATTGGTAAAGCCAGGGCCGGTTGATGATCGCGGCAAACAGTTTGAACGCCAGCCGCTCGAGTTTCGACGGCTTCCCCCGTGCGGCATTGCGCCGGTTCTGGAGCAAATGATGATGCAGATCGATCATCACCGGACAGACTTCCGTGCAGGCGCCACACAGCGAACTGGCGTAGGAAAGATGCTTCCAATCCTGCAAGCCCCGGAAATGGGGTGTGATGACCGAGCCGATAGGGCCGGAGTAGGTGGTTCCGTAAGTGTGCCCACCCACATTGCGGTAAATCGGACATACATTCAGGCAGGCGCCGCAGCGGATGCACTGCAGCGCGTCGCGCTGTTCGGGATCCGCCAAAATCCGGGTGCGCCCGTTATCGAGCAGAATGACGTGGAATTCGGCGGGGCCGTCACTTTCTCCTGGCTGGCGCGGGCCGCCATAGAGAGTGTTGTAGCTCGTCAAGGGCTGGCCGGTGCCCATCGTGGCAAGCATCGGCAGGAACAGCGCCAGATCCTCCAGCCGCCACAACACCTTCTCGATGCCCAGCAGGGTGATCATCGTTTTGGGCAGCGCCCCCGTCAGCCGGGCATTGCCCTCATTCTCGGTGATGGACACCATTCCGGTTTCGGCAATGGCAAAGTTGGCTCCGGTCAGGCCGACGTCCGCCGTCAAATACTTTTCCCGCAAAGCCCGGCGGGCCGCCATCGTCAAATCTTCCGGGTTCCGGGTCGGCGCGCTGCCCAGCTCGCGCGCGAACAAATCGCTGATCTCGCCGCGCGTCAGATGCATGGCGGGAAAGACAATGTGGTAGGGAGGTTCATGCCGCAGTTGGACGATGAACTCGCCCAGATCCGATTCGATCACCTCGAACCCCGCCCGCGCGAGGGCTTCGTTGAGGTGAATCTCCTCGGAAGTCATGGACTTCGATTTGATGATGGAACGGGCGGCCTTGTCTTTGACAATCTGGAGCACCAGATCGCAGGCCTGCCGCCCGTTGCCAGCCCAGTGGACTTTGGTTCCACGCCCCTCCAATCGCCGGGTAAGTTCCTCGAGGCAACGATCCAGTCCGCCGAGCGCCTCGCGCTTGGCGTCCGCCGCCGCTCGCCGCGCCGCCGGCCAGTCCCGGTAGGCCGAACGCGTCCGATCGCGCACCCCCTCGTAATTGCGCAGGGCAGTGTTAATCAGCTTGCGGTGGCGCAAGTCGCGGGTGATCTCCGCCGCCCGTTCCTTGAACTCGCGCGCGGGAGTCTTCATGACGCGGCCAGCACCTCGGCCAGATGGATGGTCTTAAGCTTGCCGCCCCGCTTGTCGATCAATCCCTGAATCTGCATCAGGCAGCTCGAGTCGCTCGACACGATATAATCCGCGCCGGTCTCCTCGGCCTGGGCGCATTTCACCTCGGCCATGGCGGTCGAAATCAAGGGAAACTTGGCGGCGAAAGTGCCGCCGAAACCGCAGCAGACCTTGTCGCTCATCTCCACCAACTCCAGCCCGCGAACGTGGCGCAACAGCACCCGCGGTTGATCATGGATCTTGAGTTCGCGCAGCCCATGGCAGCCGTCATGGTAGGTAACCCGCGCCGGAAAGCGCGCGCCCAGATCGGTGATGCCCAGCTTGCGCGCCAGGAAGTCCGAAAATTCATAACATTTGCCAGCCAGTTCTTTCGCCGCGGCCTCCTGGGGTGTGCCTCGGAACAGCTCTGGAAAAAAAACCCGCATCATCGCTCCGCAAGAACCGGAGGCGATCACCACCACCTCGGCGTGGCGCAGACGCTCGAGCGTATGAACCGCAACCTCACGGGCTTCGTCCCAGTAGCCCGAGTTGAAGGCCGGCTGCCCGCAACAGGCGGCTTCCTCGGGACATTCGACGCCGTGCCCCAGGCGCTCGAGGATTTTGACCATGGCAATCCCCACTTGTGGAAACATCAAATCCACAAAACAGGGAATGAACAGCGTAATCTTCATGCCTATCCGCCTCAGAATGCGGAAGTTTTCCAGGGTTGGCCAGCCGGAAGAAATTCCGAAATTCCGCGCTGTTGCAGACGCCGCCGGACAGGCCGCCACATCGACTCAGGAATGGCACCCGGTTTGCCCGCCGCATTCCGGCCGGTCACGGCAATCCGGTTTCTCCCATCAAGTAGCGATCGCACTCGCGAGCCGCGCCACGGCCTTCCCGAAACGCCCAGACCACGAGGCTCTGCCCCCGGCGGCAATCGCCAGCCGCAAAAATGCCCGGAATGTTGGTGGCGTACTTTTCAAACTCCGCTTTGGCGTTGGAGCGTGGATCGCGCTCCACTTGCAATTGGTCGAGCAGCGCTGACTCGGGCCCCACAAACCCCATGGCCAAAAGCACGAGTTGGGCGGGACGCCGCTCCTCCGTGCCGGGTACTTCTTGGGGAATGTATTGCCCGCGGCCACCGCGCTCCCATTGGATTTGGACCGTCAACACCTCCCGCACGGCGCCTTGTTCGTCTCCGATGAATTGTTTGACGGTTGTCAGAAAGCTCCGGGGATCCTTTCCAAACCGGGAAACGGCTTCCTCCTGCCCATAATCCGTGCGAAACACCTTGGGCCACTCGGGCCAGGGATTATCGCCGGCCCGCTCGGCTGGCGGACGAGGGAGAATTTCCAGTTGGGTCAGGCTGCGGCAACCCTGTCGCAGTGACGTGCCGACGCAATCCGTTCCGGTGTCACCGCCGCCGATAACGATCACATCTCTGCCTTCGGCCGAGAGGGAGACGCCATGGTTTTGATGATCCAGGAGCGCGCGGGTATTTCCAGCCAGGAATTCCATCGCAAAATGGATGCCTTTCAGCCGGCGTCCATCGATGGGCAAATCCCGCGGCTGCGTGGCCCCGGTGCAAAGAATGACCGCATCGAAATCCTGCCGCAACCGGGCGGCGGGATAGTTTACCCCGACCTCGGTGTTTACGCGGAATTCGATGCCCTCCGCCTCCATTTGCCGAATGCGGCGCAGGAGTACTGCCTCCTTGTCCAGTTTCATGTTCGGGATGCCATACATGAGCAAGCCGCCAGGCCGATCGGCGCGCTCGAAAACAACCACCCGATGCCCGGCTTGGTTGAGTTGGGCGGCGGCGCACAGGCCCGCGGGGCCGGAGCCAATAACCGCCACAGTTTTTCCCGTGCGTTTGCCCGGTGGCCTGGGCACCACCCAACCTGACTCCCATCCCTTTGCAATAATGGCGTACTCGAGGGATTTAATCGTCACGGGCGGCGCATGCAGGCCCAAAACACACGAGCCCTCACAGGGCGCGGGACAAACGCGGCCGGTGAAATCCGGGAAGTTGTTGGTTTTATGCAGCCGCTCCAAAGCTTCCCGCCACAAGCCACGATAGACCAGATCATTCCATTCGGGGATGAGGTTATGAATGGGGCATCCCGAGGCCATGCCATTGAGTAGAGTACCGGTATGACAGAAGGGGACCCCGCAATCCATGCAGCGAGCCGCCTGATGCTGGAGGTCCGACTCGGCCATGGGTTGATGAAACTCGTTCCAGTCGCGGATCCGTTCGAGCGCGGGCCGGTCGAGCGGCAACTCGCGCAGGTATTCCAGAAAACCCGTTGGTTTGCCCATAATTTTTATCGTCCAGAGTCTCTAGCCGCCGCCGATGCGGGCGGCGTCCCGCGCGTTTTCCTCGAAAGCGGCCATCGCGGCGGCTTCCCCGCTGAGACCGGATTGCCGAACGCGTCGCAGGGACTCGATCGCGCGCTGGTAGTCCTTGGGGATCACCTTTACAAACCGCGGCCTCGCCTGGCGCCAGTCGGCAAGGATGCGGCCGGCCAGCGCGCTGCGCGTGTAGGTGTGGTGGCGTTGGATGCATTTCCATACCTCCTCGCTTTCATCCGCATCCGCGAGCGCTTCCAGATTGACCATCTGCCGGTTGCAGCCAGCGGCAAAATCGCCCCTCTCGTCCAATACATAGGCGATGCCGCCGGACATGCCGGCGGCAAAATTACGCCCGGTGCGGCCAAGAATGATCACGCGTCCGCCAGTCATATACTCGCAGCCATGATCGCCCACGGACTCGACCACCGCGGTCATGCCGCTGTTGCGGACGCAGAATCGCTCACCCGCCATTCCGCTGATATACGCCTCGCCCGCGGTGGCGCCGTAAAACGCGACGTTCCCAATGATAATGTTCTCCTCGGATGCGAACGTGGATGCCTCCGGCGGAAATACGATGATCTTGCCGCCGGAGAGCCCTTTGCCGACGTAATCGTTGGCATCGCCTTCCAGCAGGAAAGTCATGCCCCGCGGCATAAATGCCCCAAAACTCTGCCCGGCGCTGCCGGCAAAGTGAATCTCGATGGTGTCTTCGGGCAAACCTTCCGCCCCCCACTTGCGGGTGATCTCGCTCCCGATGAGGGTGCCCACCACCCGGTTGACATTCCGGATCGGCAGGGTGGCGAGCACCTTCTCTCGCCGTTCAATGGCCGGGGCGCACAACTTTTTTAGCACCGTGTTGTCCATCGCCTCCTCGAGCCCGTGATCCTGGGGAATCTGGCAGAAACGCCCCACCTCGGTCGGCACCTCCGGCTGATAGAGGATCCGGCTGAAATCCAGCCCGCGCGCCTTCCAGTGCTCGATGGCGTGCCGGACTTCGAGGCGGTCGCTGCGCCCGATCATTTTGTTCATCTGCCGAAAGCCGAGTTGCGCCATCAGCTCGCGAACCTCCTCCGCGATCATGCGCATGAAGTTGACGACATGCTCGGGCCGCCCGGCGAACCGTTTGCGCAACTCCGGATCCTGGGTGGCCACCCCCACCGGGCAGGTGTTTAAATGGCAGACCCGCATCATGATGCAGCCCATCGCCACCAGCGGCGCGGTGGCAAACCCAAACTCCTCGGCCCCGAGCAGGGCGGCGATCACCACATCCCGGCCCGTCTTCAACTGGCCGTCCGTCTCGACGATGATCCGGGAGCGCAGGTCATTCAACAACAGCGTTTGATGGGTCTCCGCCAGCCCCAGCTCCCACGGCAGCCCGGCATGCTTGATCCCCGTCTGGGGCGAGGCGCCCGTGCCGCCATCGTGTCCGCTGACCAACACCACGTCGGCATGGGCCTTGGCCACCCCGGCGGCGATCGTTCCCACGCCGACTTCGGACACCAGCTTCACGCTGATGCGCGCGTGGTGATTCGCGTTTTTCAAATCGTGAATCAGCTCCGCCAGATCCTCAATCGAGTAGATGTCGTGGTGCGGCGGCGGGGATATCAAACCCACCCCGGGGGTGGAATGCCGCACCCGGGCGATCCAGGGATACACCTTGGGGCCGGGCAACTGGCCCCCTTCGCCGGGCTTCGCTCCCTGGGCCATCTTGATTTGCAACTCCCGGGCGTTCACCAAGTATTCGCTGGTCACGCCGAATCGGCCGGAGGCAACCTGCTTGATAGCGCTGTTCTTCGAGTCTCCGTTCGGCAGCGGACGGTAGCGCTCGGGATCTTCCCCGCCCTCCCCGGTGTTGCTGCGCCCGCTGATCCGATTCATGGCAATGGCCAGAGTTTCGTGCGCCTCCTGACTGATCGAGCCGTAACTCATCGCTCCCGTCTTGAACCGCCGCATGATGCTCTCGACGGGCTCGACCTCGTCGAGCGGCACCGGCGTTACTCGCTTGAACTCGAACAGGCCGCGCAGGGTGCAGAGTCGCCGGCTCTGATCATTGACCAGCGAGGAATACTCCCGGAAAATGTCAGGCCGGTCCGCGCGAACCGCCGCTTGCAGCTTGTGAACGGTCTGCGGGTTGAACAAATGAGGCTCGCCATCCTGCCGCCATTGGTACTGTCCTCCGACCTCCAGCGTCCGGGACTCGGCCCGCTCCGAAAAAGCGCGGGCGTGCCGCCGCAAGGTTTCTCCGGCAATTTCCTCGATCCCAATCCCCTCGATCCGCGTCGGGGTCCAGGCGAAATACTGGTCGATGAAAGACTGCTTTAACCCAACCGCTTCAAAAATCTGCGCTCCCCAATAACTTTGAATCGTGGAGATGCCCATTTTTGATATCACTTTGACTACCCCCTTCACGGCGGCTTTGAGGTAGTTCTGGCAGGCGGTGGGGTGATCAACGCTGGCCAGCAAACCCTGGCGAATCATCTCCTCGAGGGTCTCGAAAGCCAGATAAGGATTGATCGCACCGCAGCCATAGCCGATCAGCAGCGAAAAATGATGAACCTCGCGCGGTTCCCCCGACTCCAGGACTAACCCGACCTGCGTGCGCTCGCCTTGCCGGATCAAGTGATGGTGCGCGCCCGCCACCGCCAGCAAGGAAGGGATGGGCGCCCATTGAGCATCTACTCCCCGATCGGAGAGCACCACCACATTGACTCCCTCTGCCACCGCGCGGCTGAGCTTGGCGCAGACTTCGTCCATCGCCCTGGCCAGCTCTCCGGCCCCGCCCGCCGCCCGGAACAGGATCGGAATGGTGGCCACCTTGAATCCCGGCAAGCCCAGGCGCTGAAGCCGCGCAAGCTCCGCGTTGCTCAACAACGGGGACTTCAACTCGATCAGCCGGGCATTCGCCGGCCCGGGCTCGAGCAGGTTGCGCTCGGAGCCAATGGCCGTCTCGGTGGACATGATGATGTCTTCGCGGATGCAGTCGATGGGCGGGTTGGTGACCTGCGCGAAAAGCTGCTTGAAATAGTTGAACAGCAGTTGGGGCTGGTCCGACAGCACGGCCAAAGGTGTGTCCGTTCCCATCGAGCCGATCGCTTCCGCGCCGTCCCTCGCCATCGGGGCCAGCAACAGCCGCAACTCCTCGAAGGTATAGCCAAAGGCCTGCTGTCGCGCCAGCACGGGAACGGCATCCGATCCGGGCGCCACGCCCGAATCGGGCATTTCCGACAGCCGGACCAAATTCTCATCCAGCCAGGCGCGATACGGCTGTTCAGCGGCTATGCGATGCTTGATTTCCTCGTCGGTCACGATGCGGCCCTCCACGGTATCGATCAACAACATCCGCCCGGGCTGGAGCCGCCCCTTTTGTTGAATGCGCTCAGGAGCCAACTCCAACACCCCGACCTCGCTGGCCAGAATCACCAGATCGTCGTTGGTGACGTAAAACCGCGCCGGGCGCAATCCGTTCCGATCCAGCACCGCGCCGACCTGCCGGCCATCGGTGAACGCGATGGCGGCCGGGCCGTCCCACGGCTCCATCAGACACGCGTGATACTCGTAGAACGCCCGCTTTTCGGCGCTCATGCTCTCGTGCTTGGTCCAGGGCTCGGGGATCATCATCATGATGGCATGCGGCAGCGAACGCCCCGTCATCACCAGCAGTTCCAGACAATTGTCGAGCATCGCCGAGTCGCTGCCGTCCGGACAAACGACCGGCAGCAACTTTTGGAGCTCGTCCCCAAACAGGCCCGACTCGAACACCGCCTCGCGCGCCCGCATCCAGTTAATATTCCCGCGCAGGGTGTTGATCTCCCCGTTGTGCGCCAGGCAGCGATAGGGATGGGCTCGGTTCCAGCTCGGGAAGGTATTGGTGCTGAATCGGGAGTGGACCACCGCCAGGGCCGATTGCATCGCCGGGTGAGACAGATCGGGAAAGTATTCGCGCAATTGCGTGGTCAGCAGCATGCCCTTGTACACCAGCGTCCTGGCCGAGAGGCTCGGAATGTAGAAGAACTCGCCGCCCGGCACCTGGCCGGAGTAGCGAATCAGTTTCTCGGCTCGCTTGCGAATGACATAAAGCTTCCGCTCGAAGGCCAGGTCGTCAGCCAGCTTCGCGCTCCGGGCCAGAAACACCTGCCGCATCAAGGGCTCCGAGGCCCGCGCCGCGCCGCCCAGAGTGGCGTTGCTCGTCGGGACTGTTCGCCAGCCCAGCACCGGTTGTCCCTCTTCGGACGCAATCCGCTCCAGCAGCTTCTCCTGCTCCGCCCGGGCGGCTTCGCCGGGCGGAAGAAAAACCATCCCGACGGCGTAGTCTCCCGCGGCGGGCAGACTCAGACGCGCCTCCCGGGCCACCAGCCGGAAAAACTCGTGCGGCGGCTGGATCAGAATCCCGGCGCCGTCGCCCGTGTTGTTTTCGCAACCGCAGGCTCCGCGGTGGTCCAGGTTCAACAGCACTTCCATCGCCTGCTGGACAATGGCGTGGGATTTGCGTCCCTTAAAGTTGACCACGAACCCCACTCCGCAGGCCTCGTGCTCGAACCAGGGGTCATAGAGCCCCTGCTTCGCGGGGGCCCCGCTGGTTTCGCGATGAACAGTCTTCATAGTTGCGCTGTGCTTCCGCGGCCGTGGGCCGCAAACGGACGTAAATAAATTCGGTAGATTTCGCTCAAAAGAACGCGGGAATCAATAACGCAGTGCGCGGAAATGAAAGTATCTTGACAGTGCGGCGAAAGGGCCGGCGGCGAAGATTAACGGACTCAGTTGAAGTAGCACCGTGGATAAGGCAGTGAAGGGGAGCTGATTTTCAGTCCGCTCGTCCCGCCTCCTGGACCTTGAGATAACGCCGGAGCGCCAACAGGCCCACCGGCGCCACACTGGCCAGCAGGGCGATCACCAGCCACATCATTCCGGAATTCCGCGGACCCTCTTTCGGGCAATAACGGGCCAGGAGCGCGCCGGACACGGTTCCCACCAACAGTTTGGCGAGGAGAAACGGCACATAAGAAAGAGCGCCGTACGAGGCTTCCTGACCCTTGGGCGCGATAGCGGCGGCATATTCATACACGCGCGGGGAGTAAAACGCCTCTCCCAGCGACAATACCACCACGAAGAGAGCGATCATCACATAGTATGGATGAATGTCGCCTTTGAGGCTCAAGTACCAGTGGCCCAACCATTGGCCAAACGGTCCGTCCGCCAGCGGCACAAACCACGATGTCGGCAAAGCCATGATGAATACGGAGGCCGCCGAAAGAGCGCCCCCCACGATCACCATCGTGTACGCATGGAAGCGCTGGGTAAGCGCCCCGATCACCGGCACCAGGCCGATCACCACCCAGGCATTGATGGCCCACAAGTGGCCCACCGGCGCGCCGTCCCCCAGTTCGCGAATGCCAAACTTGGGATAGACGTAATACATCTGCATGAAGATGAGTTTGAGGAACGCGATCAGCATCAAGAACCCCAGCAGCCGGTACACTCCGGGTTGCCGGAACAAATCCGCGAACACGCGCGCCGTGCTCGAAGCGCTGTCTCGAATCGTCAAGACCGAGGCCCGCCATAAACTCTCACCGGGGCGCGCCAACTGGCGCGGGGTGATGACCAAACCCTCATCGGTGACCGCCGCGCCCTCCCGAAGAAAATAGATCAGTGGCAGCAGACAAAGCTCAATGACCAGGCTGGCCAGAAAAATCGCCTGATAGGTGCCAATCCGCACGCCTCCCAGCGGGAGCGTCAGCTGACCGTGCTCGCCGAGGCCCGTGCGGATAAAATCGAAGATATACGCCGCGGCCAGAAACCCGACGTTCATCATCGTGTAGAAAATCGAAAACGAGATGGACCTTTGCGAGGTCTTTGAGTAGCGCCTGACTGCCGCGACAAGCACGGGTGTTCCCAGCGCTTCGCCCACCGCGAGCGGGAAAACCCCGAGTGCCAGCGCCAACCACCGATGATTCGTAAACACCAGCGCCGCCCTGGCAACCACACAAATCCAAGCGCCCAAAAAAAACGTCCGCCGCAACCCTACCGCGTCCGTGAACGAGCCGACGAGGAGGGTGGTGATCGTCATTCCCAAAGACCAGGCCGCCACCAATCCCAGCGCCTGCTCGTCGGTGTAACCCAGATCCGCGGAAAGCCACAAAACCAGGGTGGAATTCGTGAGCGCGTAAGCAGCAATGCCGAGAAATTTGATGGCGAAGGTGATCCACAATTCCCGCGAGGCATCCCGCAGCACCGTAAACTTGGTCAGAAACCCGCCCCGCTCATGCGCGAGCGGAGTGGCCGGTTTTTTGCCTGAGGTGCCGACGGTCACTGGACAAGGGCATGAAACCGCAAGACCGCCACCGCGTAAAGCGGTAATTCCACCCGCGCAAAATCAACGAAACGACGGGCTTGGCGGTTTGCGCTGGCGGTTTGCGCTTGCATCATGGCCCAGTTGGGGCATAGTTCACCCCGCCTTTGGGATGGGGTCGTAGCTCAGTTGGTAGAGCGTCTCGTTCGCAATGAGAAGGTCGCAGGTTCGATTCCTGTCGGCTCCACCATCCCGCAGCCCGGCCGGACGCCAACCCTTTCGCCGATCCGCTGCCAGACTTTGGGTGAAGCACCCTATGGAGTCCGCCGGTCGGCCATTCTAGCTTTACAGCCAAGCAATTGTTTTTATGGCAACCAAAAGCGCGGGGGAAAAAAAGGCGGGCGGCGGGTTCATGAAACCGGTTCAACCCGATGATCTGCTGGCAGCGGTGGTCGGGAATAAACCCCTGCCCCGCACGGAAATCACCCGCAAGCTGTGGGATTACATCCGCGCCAATAAACTGCAAGATCCAAAACGAAGAACCGTCATTCGCGCCGACGACAAACTGCGCCCGATGTTCGACGGAAAAGCCGAGTTGACCATGTTTGAAATGACCAAACATGTGTTCGGCCACACGAAATCATAATCGAGGGCGAAGTGGATCCGCCATGCTCACTCGCCCTTGGACGAGAACTGGTCGGTCTTTTCTTTGAACAACAGATTGAAGGTGGTCAGTGAACCGTAGCATCGGGTGATATATTGCTGCAACTCCACCTTCTCGGCGTCGGGAAGATTCGGATGCGCGTTGATTTTCTGCTCCAGCACCCGCAACTGATTCCGCACCCCCACGATCTTGTGGAAAAAGACTTCGAGCGGCACTTCCTTCGTCTGAAGAGCCGGGTCGGACGGATGCAGCACCATTCTCCCGCGCTGCCAGCGCGCGGCCAGCAACGCCACTGTTTCCTCAGGGCGCTCGACACCGACCTGGTCCAGGACCGCCTCGACGGTTGATTCCACAAATTGTCGCAGGGAAACTTCGAGGCCGGTTATGGAAGCGCCCGGTTCGGCGGGCGTGACCTCGCTCAGCTCGGGATCCAGAGAGCGCAGCGCATCATCAAACCGGATATCGGCCAGGTGCTCGGAGACGCTCTTTACTACCCCAACACCATATTTCGGGTGTCGGACTCTCAAACCCACGGTTAAAGTTTGTATTTTCAAAGTGAAACGATTGTTGCCTTGGCCCACGGCCGGCGGTCCCCGTGGGGGATTTTCCGGGAGCGTTTCATTTAGCGCCGGGTTTGGCCGGGGCCTCCGCCCCCGGATCTTTTAAAAACTTATCCAGAATCGCCAGATAACCATCGATGGCAAAACCCGCCTCGTCGCCCAACTCTTGCTTCACCGCGCGCAGTTGATCGGCGGCGGCTCGCGCCTCCGCGCGGAGATCGCTCAACGTGAGCTTTCCGGTCGAGAGACCGCGCAGCAATTCCTGGAATTTCTGCTTTGCTTCAGGCCCGGCGCCATTGAGAAATTGTGATTCGATTATCTTGATCAGTCCGGATGCCGAACCGATTTGCGCCGCCAGGTCCGAGCTCTCGGGGCTGGCGTTAGTCGGCTGGATTGCCGGCGCCAGGTTGGTCAGGGGTGATACCGATGACGTCACGCCGAATTGCACGGATGCCACCTGGCTGCGCGGAAGCCGGATTTCGCCCAGGATCGGGTTGGTGAATTGAATATGGTTCGTGGTGAAGGACAGCACGTGCCCCACATATCGATCGCCGTTTCGGAGTTGCACTTGATCCTCTCCCAAAGCTGGGCCTGCGGCTAACCAAACCGGAATCAACCAAACCGTCCAGGATTTTATCGCTTTCATGGTCTTGGCTGTTAAAGGTGGCGGGAGTCGGAGATGACGGGCGGCGCTGCGCCCCGCCAGGCCTGCCCCGCCTCGAACGTGCCCGAGAGGTATTCACCCAGCCGGGCCACATCCAGCACACCGAAAAGCTGTTCGTGACGGGCAACCGGCAGAATCCGTTGGGCCAACAGACGCGGGCGGCTCAATAACTCTCGAATCGGCAGATCTGGATCGACGATCTCCGGCGAGGGAATCATGCACTGCTCGACCGGCGCCCCTATCCCCCAGCGCGAGAGACCGTCGCGCAGGCCAACCCGGGTCAACATCCCCACCAACCGCCCCGAGCGATCGACCACAGGGAAATCCGGCTGCCAATCACCCGCCATTCTCTGGGCGGCGAAGCCCAGCGAATCCGCAGCCTGAATCGTGCTAAAATTGCGCAGCATCGCCTGACCCGCAGTGAGGTTGGCCAGGGCGCTCCGCATCCTTACCAACTCGTATTCCTGCCGGGCGCCCATCCAGATGAACATGGCGATGAGAATCAAGAACGGATTCGAGAGCGGCCCGCCAAAAAGCATCGAGGCAAGGCCTCCGAAAGCGAGCAACATGGCCAACCCCTGCCCCACCCAGGCGGCTATGCGGGTGGCGTGCTCGTAACGCAGGCGTATGGCTAGCAGCGCCCGCAGCACCCGCCCGCCATCCATGGGAAAAGCCGGCATCATGTTGAATACCGCCAATCCCACGTTGATCCACATTAGATTGCCCAGAAAATTTCCCCGGATCAGATCGAGATTGGTGAACTGCCCGAGTTGCCAGTTGGCTCCAATGAGCGCAAAACAAATCGCTGCCAGACATACGTTCACGGCGGGACCCGCCAGGGCAATCAGCAGTTCCTGCTTGGGATCCTCAGGAATGCGCTCCAGGCGCGCCACGCCCCCAATGGGCAGCAAAGTGATATCCCGGGTGCGCACCCCAAAACGGCGGGCGGTGAGCGCGTGGCCGAACTCATGCATCACCACAATCGCAAATAAGACCAGGATAAAAGCCACCCCGGCGGCGGCGTCCTCCCAGCGGCCGCGGGCAGTGAAACGGACATAGCCCACCCAGATCAGAAGCAGCCAGAAGGTGGCATGCACATACACTCCAATCCCGGCGATCTTCATCACTTTCCATGACCATTTCATAGCCGCGCCCGAAGTTTACAAAACGGCGGGCGCCGGACGGTACCCGCTCCGGAGCAAGGCGTCGTGCAGCGCCGGCATGTCCGTCTGGCTGGCGTCAAAGGTGACAGTGGCTCGCGCCGCCTGGCGATCCACCCTCACCTCCCGCACGCCGGGATTGGCCCGCAGGGCTTTCTCGACCCGGCGCGCACAGTTGTCGCAAGTCATCCCCTCGATCCCGATTTCATGGGTTTCAAAAGTATCCTGGTTGCCATCCACGTTAAACTGATCCATCGATGTTCTTTCTTAATACAAAGGTCGCACATCGGGTTCGGCTGTCCAACCTCCAGGCGGGATCTGCCGTTCACCTACCGGTGACTGCCCGACGCAGTCTCCTCCTTCACCAAAGTCCAAAACGCTCGCCAAAGGTGGGGCACGGCGGCGCTTCGCGGAAGGGGCTGTTCATCCTTCTCGGTCGCCTCCGCGAGGCCAATGGAAGTAAGCGAGAGCAGCACCCCCTCCGTGTTCGCGAGTTCCTCGGCGCGGACATTCTCCTCGCGCCATTCCAGACCCAGCTCCGGGCAGATTTCGTGCAGCACGGCGCGGGTGACCCCGGGCAGGATGCCGCTCTCGACAGGCGGACTGCACAAGGCGCGCCCGCGGAGCCAAAAGAGATTGCTGCTGGCGCCTTCAATCACAAACCCTTCCGTGTTCAAAATCAGCGCCTCGTCCGCGCCCGCCTCGCTCGCCTCGGCTCGCGCGATGATTTGCGGCAGCTTATTGCAAGTCTTGAATTGGGTCAGCAGTTGCCTGGCGGGAACTCGGATCGAGGTG
Source organism: Verrucomicrobiota bacterium (assembly GCA_039806935.1). GTDB lineage: Bacteria > Verrucomicrobiota > Verrucomicrobiia > Limisphaerales > UBA8199 > JBDHQH01. The sequence continues at coordinate 1,846 of JBDHQH010000080.1, read as the reverse complement.
GTGGCCAGCCGCCACTGCGGGGGCAGATTCGGGTCGCGAGCCAGCGCCGGATGCAGGGTCATGACCGCCACCGGGCGGCTGGGACCCGAAACCGAGTATCCCCGTTGCCCGGATCCCCGCGACACCGTCAGCCGGATCAATCCGGCGGAGGTGTGGTTGCGGCGGATCAATTCTAACGAGGAGGCCAGCAGTTCCTCGCTTGAAAAAGGCAGTTTGAGCCGCAGAAACTCCGCTCCCCGAGCCAGTCGCTCAAAATGCTGCGCCCACCGGAAAGGGGACGAGTTCATGACCAGAATCGTCTCAAACAACCCATCCCCGTACATGAAACCGCGGTCCGAGATGGACACTACCGCCTGTTCCTGTGGGAGGAATAATCCGTTCAAGTAAGCCAGCATAGCTCGAGCTCGTTCCGATCCGGAAGCCCTATCGTTTGAGAAATTTCGCCACCGCTTCGGTGCGGGTGCGCACCTGCAATTTCTCATAGATCCGGCGGATGTAGGTATGCACCGTCTCGTAACTGATGCCCAATTTTTCGGCGATTTCCTTGTAAAGAAACCCCTGGCTGAGACAGTCAAGCACCTCCTGTTCGCGCGTGGAAAGGTTTTCCGCCGGCTGCGGTGAAAGTCCCGTTTTTTGAAAAGATTGCGTCACCTTGCGCGCGATGTGGGTGGTCATCGGGGAGCCCCCGCGATGCACCTCGCGGATGGCCTCGATCAACTCGGCGCTGGTGGTGCGCTTGAGCAGGTACCCCGTCGCCCCGGCCGCCAACGCCGCGAAAATGTTTTCCGTGTCCTCGTACACCGTGAGCATCACAATGAGAGTTGCCGGCGCGATCCGTTTCAGCCGTCGAACACATTCCACGCCGTTCATCCCGGGCAAATTGATGTCCATGAGCACAACCTCGGGCTTGTCTCCCGGCAGACCCTCGAGGGCCGTTTCGGCATCGCCGTAATGACTGGCGCAGCGAAAACCTTCCGCGCGGTTAATCACCCGCGCGAGCGTCCCGCGCAGTTGCTCGTTATCTTCGACAATGGAAACTGTAATTGGCATCGCCGCCCCGACATGTTACGGCCCGCACTCGCCGCGTCAAACCGCGAATCACCCTTGTCAATCGCGATCAGCGCCAATTCATGAAAGTTGCGGGTGCTTGGTCGCGAAGTGGTTGCGAGCTGGATGGCCTCACGGCGGTGGTCTTCGGCTAACCGCGCTTGAAAAGCATTGATGGTAACGTGCTCGAGGCGGCGGCGGGTGGAGCGCCATTCCAGGTAAAGACTGGTAGCCCGGCGCCGAACCATGCCGAAGAGCCAAATGTCCGCCTTGCTTTGCACCCGGCAGCGGTCGTCGTTGAGGGAGACATCCAGCCGTTGGTGCAGGCCGTTTTCCATGCCCCGCTTTTGGCGGTTGGACTGAAGCCAGGCGGCGGGGCTCAGCCGCTCGGGCGTGGCGCTGGTGATCAGCGCGACTTCCTCGTCCTTTCGACCGCGGATCTGGCGCAGCCAGCGCGCCCCTTGGCGGGCGAAGGGGAAACCCACCTCCTCCGCCTCCAGCGGGGCGGTGCAAATTACCCGGTTCTCCTCAAGGCCTTGGTTCTTCTCCTGGGTAAGGGCTTCGGTGCGGCTGCCCGGGCCGAGGGGGGAAATCCGCTCGGGGAGCGGCGACTTTCTTTTGGAGGCTGGCCCGGAACATGGGGATTCCCGACCGGACACTCGGGATGTAGCCGCAGCCTTCAGGCTGCGTTCCCCGTCTGGCCCGGACGCCAGCGCAGCCTGAAGGCTGCGACTACATGGGGATTCCCGATCGGACACTCGGGATGTAGCCGCAGCCTTTAGGCTGCGTTCCCCGTCTG
>JBDHQH010000079.1:0-16530 GCA_039806935.1 Verrucomicrobiota bacterium | reverse complement strand
CCCGCGCTTGCCTGGGGTTGCCAGCTCGGCAGGTTACGGCTACTTTCAAGCTGGAAATTCCCCAAACCGTTGTGAGGCGAGAAGCCTGGCGCCGGGCGTTAGACCGCTTGTAAACCGGCGCGTTATGAGGGAAGCTGTCGCAGATGCCCGGATTGGGAAAATTTCTGCAAAGCTGGATGATCAATACCCTGGCCGTACTGGTTGCGGTCTATGCCCTGCCCGGCTTGCACTTCGCCAATCACAGTTTTTGGTCTCCGTTCATCACCTCGTTGGTGCTCGGGATCTTGAACGCGCTCATTCGACCGGTGCTGATGTTCCTCGCCCTGCCCTTGTTGCTGGTCACTCTCGGGCTCTTTCTGCTGGTCATCAACGCGGTGGTTCTCTACTTGACGGGGTTGTTGCTGGATGGATTTTTCCAGGTGGATTCCTTTGGCTGGGCTTTTTTGGGAGCCCTGATCATCAGTTTCGTCTCCCTGGTGTTAAATGCCTTAGCGGGAACCAACCAAACTCGAGTTCGGGTGCGAAGGCAAAGGCGCCCTCCTCCCCGCCGCCGGGGCGACGACGGCCCGGTCATCGACGTCTAAAGCCGCCCGGTTCCGCGGCAGCAACGGCCGGCCGCGTCCCCTTCCCGCGGCCTCGCCGCCAAATCTTACAAAGCTGTAATGTTGCGGTAAGGCTGTGGTTAAGGGGCGGTTGTCTATTGTTTCAGAGCGATTGAGCTTTTTGGAAACGCAACAAACCGTATCGAGGAAAATATGAGACAGGTATTCAGTAATCGTAAGCAGCGAACCGTCGCGCTGGGATTGGCGGTGCTGGTGGCGCTCGGGGGATCGGCGATTGCCTTCACCCAAAAACCGAAGCAACCGGCTTTCACGCCGCCCCTGGTGGATAAGCAGCCGATTGCTCGTGAACTGGGCGGCCACAACAGTTTCGCCCCCATTGTGAAAAAGGTCAGCCCGGGCGTGGTGAAAGTTTATACGACGATCAAAGCCCGGCCGGCCTCGCTCAACGGCGCCCCGCCCGATATGGATGATTTCTTCCGCCGGTTCTTCGGCGATCCATTCAACGGTCGCGCGCCAAATCAGCGTCGGCTGGAAGTGCCGCGCCAGATGGGGATCGGCTCGGGAGTGATCGTGACTGGAGATGGTTATATCCTGACCAATAATCACGTGGTGGACGGAGCCGATGAGGTGAAAGTGGCGCTGCAGGATGGCCGCGAGTTCACCGCCAAGGTGGTGGGGCGGGATCCCAAAACCGACGTTGCCGTGATCAAGGTCGAAGCCACCAACCTGCCGATTGTGCCGATGGCCGATAGCGATCAAGTGGAGGTGGGCGATGTAGTGCTCGCGGTGGGCAATCCGTTTGGCATCGGACAGACGGTGACCACCGGCATTGTGAGCGCGACCGGCCGCGGTGGCGCGCTTGGGCTGGATTACGAGGATTTCATTCAGACCGACGCGGCAATCAACCCCGGCAATTCGGGCGGCGCGCTGGTGGATACGGAGGGACGGCTGATCGGCTTGAACACTGCGATCTTGAGCCGGAGTGGCGGCAACCAAGGCATCGGGTTCGCCATCCCAACCAATCTGGCACGTTACGTCATGACCAGCCTGATTCAAGACGGGAAGGTGACGCGGGGTTACCTGGGGGTGCTGATTCAGGACCTGACCCCCGCCCTGGCGAAAGAATTCAAGCTCAAAAGCAACCAGGGAGCATTGGTTGGCGAAGTCACCCCGCAAAGTCCCGCCGCCAGGGCCGGCCTGAAGGAGGGAGACGTGATCACGGATTTCAACGGCAAATCGGTGGCGGACAGCCGCCATTTGAAGCTGGAAGTCGCCAGCACGCCGCCTGGGGATAATGTCCCCGTGCAAGTAATCCGCAACGGACAACGGAAAACCCTCGAGGTCACGCTCAAGGAAGCGCCTGGCGCGCGAGGGTTGGCGCAGAATAACCAGGGCCAAAGCGAGGATACCGGAACTCTCAACGGCGTGGCGGTGGCGGATCTCGACGCTCGCGCCCGCCAGGAATTGAATGTGCCCTCCAATATCAAGGGTGTAGTGGTCAGCGACGTCGCGCCAGACTCCGCCGCCGCGGAAGCTGGGCTGCAACGGGGTGATGTGATTCTCGAGATTAACCGCAAAGCGGTCAAAAGCGCCGAGGAGGCGGTAAAAATGACGGAGAGCGCGGACTCCAAAACCACGCTGCTCCGAGTTTGGCGAAACGGCGCCAGCCGGTTCGTCGTGGTGGACGAAGGGGAAAAAGCGGGCTGATTCGATGCCTTAGCCCCCGCCCTCCCGGTTGCCGCACTCGGCCGGGAGGGCGTTTTCGTCCCAGGAAATCCTTTGAATATGCAGGCGAACCATGGAATATGCGGGGGCGCGCCGCTTCCTGTGGCCGGGGAAGCCACTGCCCGGCCGGAGTTCGGCGCGCCGGACCTCATGCGCATTCTGGTCATCGAAGACGACAACAAAATCGCCTCTTTCGTGGTCAACGGATTGAGACAGAGCGGCTTTGCCGTGGACCGCTCGGCCGACGGTCACGACGGTCTGGCTCGGGCGCAGGCGATTCCCTACGACGCCGTGGTGCTGGATCTGATGCTGCCCAAACTGGACGGCCTCGCGGTGCTCAAAGAATTGCGCGGCGCCGGCATTCGCGCTCCAGTGCTGATCCTGAGCGCCAAAGCGAGTGTGGATGACCGCGTCCGCGGGCTGCAAGCAGGCGGTGATGATTACCTGCCCAAGCCCTTCGCGTTCTCGGAGTTGCTGGCGCGCGTCCAGGCGTTAATCCGCCGCTCCAGCCAGGCATCGGAGTCCACCCGCCTCGCGGTCGGCGATCTGACGCTCGAACTGCTGACGCGCGAGGTCCGGCGGGGCGGGGAGAAGATCGAACTGCAGCCGCGCGAGTTCGCACTGCTGGAGTATCTGATGCGCAATCCGAATCGTCCGGTCACCAAGACCATGATTCTTGAGCATATTTTCGATTACAGTTTCGATCCACAAACGAACGTCGTGGACGTGCTGGTGCATCGGTTGCGGGGAAAGCTCGGACGGGGAAAGGAAATCATCCACACCATCCGCGGGGTTGGCTATGTCCTTAAGGCTGCTTGATCCACTTCGCCGGAACATCGGCTTGCGGCTCAGCTTGTGGTATGCCCTGATCTTCTCGCTCAGCAGCGGCGCGATGTTCCTGCTGGCCTACTATCTTCTGGCGGCGGCGATCGGGGGGAAGGATCGCGAGGTGTTGGAAGCACGATTGAAGGAGGCTGCCGCCGTTTACGAAGGCGGAGGAGTGGGGGCGCTCCGCAATTGGGTGCGCAGCCAGCCGGCGAATCCGCAGAACAGCACCTTCGTGCGACTGATCAGCGGCTCCGGGCGGGTGCTTTTCCTCAGCGCGCCGGAGGATTGGGTGACCTTTCGCGATCTCCCGGCCTGGGAGGGTTACCGGCGGCAGGTTGGGTTGATCCGCATTCCCCAAAGCGCCGAGCGGGATTTTACTTTGGCGTCGGCCATTCTAACGGACGGCCTGCTGCTGCAAGTCGGGCGCACGACCGACAGCCGGAGCGCCATTCTGGTGCCGCTGCGCCGCAGCTTTTTTGTCGTCGAACTGGTTACGGTGCTCCTTGGCATCCTGGTCGGCGCGCTCTTCGCCCAGCGCGCGCTCCAGCCCATCCGGCAATTGGTGCATACCGCGCGCTCCATTATCCGCACCGGCCGCCTCGAGGAACGTGTGCCCCCTCGCGCGTCGGATGATGAGTTGGATGATCTGGTCCGGCTTTTTAACACCTTGCTGGACAAGAATCAGGGCCTGATCCGCGCTCTGCGGGAATCACTCGACAACGTCGCTCATGATTTGCGGACGCCGCTCGCCCGATTGCGCGGCACGGCGGAAACCGCGCTCCAACCGGAGGCCGAACCTGCCCGGGCGCGCGAAGCCCTGGCGGATTGCGTCGAGGAATCCGAGCGCATTTTGAAAATGCTCGAGACGCTGATGGATATCACCGAAGCCGAAACCGGCATGATGAAGCTCCACCGTGAGGCGGCCGATCTCGGCGAGCTGGCGCGGCAGGTAATGGAGTTGTACGAGTATGTGGCGGACGAAAAGCAAGTGCGGATGGAGTTGGATTGTCCCCTGCCTTGCGAGGCTTGGATCGATCCCGCTCGGATTCGGCAGGCATTCGCGAACCTGCTCGACAACGCGATCAAATATACCGATTCCGGCGGCACCGTGAAGATCAGCCTGCGACGCCGGGGAAATGAGGCTGTAGCGGTGTTTCAGGACACCGGGCCGGGAGTTCCGGAGGCGGAGCGGGAAAAAATCTGGACCCGGCTTTATCGCTCGGACAAAAGCCGCTCTCAACGAGGTCTGGGCCTGGGCCTGAGCGTCGTGAAAGCCATCGTCGAAGCCCACGGCGGGGAGGTCACCCTGTTCAGCCCGCCCGGCAGCGGCGCCGCGTTCACCGTGCGGCTGCCTGAAGCTGGAGGAAAGGCAGCGTGAATAACGTGTATTTGGCCGCTTGCCCCCGCCACCCGCTCTTGCCATGCTCGCGGGGACGCTGGCCGGGTGTCACCGCAGGAATGCCAGACGTCCATGGCTATGGCGCAATCCACAATTTTGCTGATCGAGCACGACGCCGCATTCGCGCGGTACCTGGGCGAAATGCTTTGGCAAGCGCGCGATTTGCCCAGCGAGATTTTTGTGGCCGGAAACCTGCACTCGGGTCTGGCGGCCCTCACCAGCCGCCACTTTGACGGCATCATCACGGATCTGGCCCTCCCGGACGGGGCGGGACTTGGAAATATCCCGTTGCTCCGCGCGGCGGCTCCTCAGACGCCCATCATTGTCACCGGCAGATCGGATGACGAGATCGTCGCCCTGGCAGCCGTGCATGCCGGAGCGCACGACTACCTGGTCCGGCAGCAGCTCAACCCCGGCTGGCTGAAGCGTTCCATCCGCTACGCGATCGAGCGCCATCGCCTGGATCGGGCGATGCTGGAGGCGGAAGAGAAATACCACAGTTTGTTCGACAGCCTGGTCGAAGGAATTTTCCAAACCACTCCGGAAGGGCGATATTTGCTCGCCAACGCGGCCCTCGCCCGGATTTACGGCTACACCTCCCCCGAAGAATTGGCCGCGGTGCTCACCGACATCAGCACCGGTCTTTACGCGCAGCCCGGCCGGCGGGAAGAATTCACGCGCTTAATGCGGCAGCAGGACACGCTGACCGGTTTCCAATCGCAGGTTTATCGCAAGGACGGGAGTCTCATCTGGATTTCAGAGAACTGCCGGGCCATCCGCGACGCTGAAGGCCGCCTGCTGTACTACGAGGGCACCGTCGAGGACATCACGCAACAGCGCGCCGCGGAGGAAAAGCTGCGGCACTCGGAATCGTTGTATCACTCGCTGGTGGAGACGTTGCCGCAGAATATTTTTCGCAAAGATCCGCAGGGGCGGTTTACCTTCGCCAACCAACAGTTTTGTAAAAGCCTCGGGCGTCCCCTCGAGGAAATCGTGGGAAAAACCGATTTCGATTTTTTCCCCGGCGACCTGGCGCGCAAATACCAGTCGGATGACCAGCGAGTGCTAAGCACGGGCAAGCCGCTGGAGGCGGTCGAGGAACACCAGCCGCCCGGCGGCGGCAAAATCTACGTTCGAGTGGTGAAAACACCCATTTATAACGAGGCGGGCCAAATCCTGGGGCTGCAAGCGATCTTTTGGGACACCACGGCGCAACAAAAGGCCGAGGAAAAAATCCGGCGCGCCAACGCCGCCCTGGCTCGCAGCCGCAAGGAACTGCGGACGCGCAACGCCCAGATGGAGGAGGATCTGCGGATGGCGCGCGAGATCCAACTCACCATGTTGCCCCAGCAATACCCCAGCTTCCGCTGTGGCAAGGGCGAGCGCAGCGCCTTTGAATTCACCAACCGCTATCTTCCCACCGACAGTGTGGGCGGCGATTTCTTCACCGTCTCCCCGCTCTCCGAGACCCAGGCGGGGGTATTTGTCTGCGATGTGGCCGGACACGGTGTTCGCTCGGCCCTCGTCACTGCGATGATCCGCGCGCTGGTTGAGGAACTGAAGCCGCTCGCCACGGAACCGGGCCAGTTCCTTACCAAGCTGAACGCGGATCTATGCGCAATTCTCAAACACACGGGCACCCCGCTCCTGACCACCGCCTTCTATCTGGTAGCGGATTGCGAAGCCTCCTCGGTCAAGTTCGCCAATGCCGGTCACCCCCGTCCCTTCCATGTCCGGCGCGCCGCCGGCCAAGTGGTCGAACTGGCCAATCGTCCGGATAAAAGCCAGCCGGCGCTCGGGCTCTTCGAGGACGCGGCGTATCGAACTTCCGAGACGCAGCTCGCCCCCCGCGATCTGATCCTTCTCTACACCGATGGCTTGGTCGAGGCGCAGAATCCCCACAACGAAATTTACACTCCAGCTCTGCTCAAGGCCGCCATCGCGCGCAAGCTGACGCTCTGTTCAGGCGAACTTTTCGACGCCTTGCTCGAGGAGGCGCGCGACTTCACTGACCACGCAGACTTTACGGACGACGTCTGTCTTGTGGGCGTGGACTTCCATCGCGAGTAATTGACCAGGGAAAGCGCCCCTGCCAATTCAGGCGGAAATGCCCTGGCAAATCACCCCAAATGTGCTACTTAAAGTTCGGATTGGTGACGCGTTGGTTTAACATTTTGGGCCATGTCTTGTCGCTGGCGGCCGTCGTGGGGATGCTGGGCGGACACTGGGCGGCCCTGCAAACTTATGCCTGGGCGCAAATGTTCGCCAACTTCTCCAGGAACGCGTCCGTCAGCGAGGCCGTGCGGATGACCTTCGATGGCCAACATCCCTGCCAATTGTGTCTGAAGGTTGCGGCGGGAACTCAAAACGACCGGGAAAAGCAGCGGCACGCGCCTTGGTTGAATTCAGGCAGGAAGATCGAACTGTTCTGGGAAACCCGGGCCATCGCTGTCCCCCCCGCGCCCGTGATGGCGAAACTCGCTGTGCCGTTTATCCAAATTTTCCAATCGGATTTCAAGGCCTCCCCGCCGACGCCTCCTCCGCGGGAATCCTCGGGGGCGTAACGCTGAAGAGACGGGGCGGAGAATTGCTTCTGCCGATCGTCTCCTGGCGCGACGCGGGCAAATCCCCAAGGGCGCGAAATCGAAAACGCCCTCCCCGCGGCGGTCCAAACGACCGACCTTGCCGTTCCTCGGACAAGGTCCCCGATGATCCCCTTTCAGGCAGTGGCATTGGCCGCGACGCCAGAAACGGAGCATCAACCGAAACCATTAAACACCAAAAAATTGTAAGCAATGAAAATTTGTAAAGTTCGAGAAGAAGGCCGGTTGCCGTCTTTACGCCGGAACAGCGCGGCCGCTGCGCTGGCAGCGTTATTGTCGGCGATCTGGCTGCCGTCGGCCCCCGCCCGGGCGGCGGTCTTGTCCAGCGTGCCGCGACAAGGTGGCATGCTGATGCCCAGAATAAGCTATCACGCGGACGCCCAACGCTTGATGATTGATTTGGTTCAGGCAACCAACACACTCCCGCAATTGCTGCCGCTGCTGGCCAGCCATCCCCTTGATTGCTTTTCCGCGGCGGCGCCCTGGTTTAATTGCCTCGATCCCAGCCGTCAAGGCATGGCGTTCAGCCGCCGCTACGGCTGGGATATGGCGGCCATGACGGATCTGCCGCCGCCGGGGCAAGCCATTTGGATCAGAAAACTCGACTCCACACCCGGCTTGGCGTTTTTTGACTATAACGATAGCCGAACTCCACTCACTTGGAATCCTTGCTTCGGGACGGAGGCCAGCACCAATGCGCTAGCCTGGAACGGCATGATGTGGCACTTCGCCGCCGCTGCGCGCCCAGGCACGAACACTTTCCGCGCCACGTTTGAGCTTTTCCTGCTGGACACCAGTACTGGGCAGGAGGTTGCCGGGTCCAGCACCGGGCCTTTCGATCTGGGATGGACGAATGCGCCGGAGCTTCGGCCCACGCTCGAGTTGGCGCGCCAGCCGGGAAACCAAATCACCATCTCGTGGGTCACCAATGCGCTGCGCTGGCATCTCCTTTCGAGCGGATCGCTGGACGAGGGCGATTGGCTGCCGGTGCCTGAACCCGCCGAGGTAATCAACGGGAAAGCTGCGGTTCACCTGGACGCGCCGTCCGTTCCGCAGTTTTGGCGGCTCCGTTACGATCCGTGAAGAATCAATCCGGATTTACCTTGATCGAGTTGTTGGTGGTGATTGCGATCATTGCCATCCTGGCGGCGCTCCTGCTGCCCGCCTTGAACCGGGCGAAAGACTCCGCCAGAACCGCCTACTGCCTCAACCAATTGCGGCAGGTTGGGCTGGCGACCCGGCTCTACGCGGACGAGAACGGAGATGTCTTCCCGCGCAGTCAGCACTCGGCCTTTGCGCACCGCGAATTGCCCTGGGAACGCGCGTTGGCGCCGCAGTTCAACAAGGCTGGCACGGACAGCGCCACCCTCAGCAACCTGGCCGCCACCATTTACCGGTGCCCCGCCGACCGCGCCCCGCCCCCACGGATCAGTTACGGGTTGAACGTCTATTTTGAGCTTGAGGTTCTGGAGGAATCCCCGATTGATTACCGGCGAGTCACCCTGATTCCCAAGCCCAGCGCCACCGTGGCCTTTGCCGAGGTAGTTGGCGATATTGATCATCTCATGGCGCAAGACTGGATCACCCGCCAGGATGCTGAGGGGGAAGTGGCATTCGACCGGCACCAACACCGAAGCAATTTCACTTTCGTGGATGGCCACTCGCGAAAATTGCCGTTGAAGCAAACTTTCGAGCCTCCGGAACTGAATCTCTACCACCCGGGCAAGGCGCGCTGAGGCGGCGTTTGCGGGTTTCCCCGGCGGCGTCAGCGTCTGGCGCCGCCGGGGTGCAGAAAGGCCGTCGCGCGGTCGGGGAAATCGGTGAACACTCCATCCACCCCCGCCCGTCGAAAGAGAACCTCAAACACGTCTTCCAGCGATTTCGCGTAGGCGGGGAGCTCGTCCGCCCGGGCGGTATAGGGATGCACCAGCAATCGCAGCGCGTGCGCGTCTCGAACCAAATCGGTAATCCGAACCGTGGCAAGATCCTGGCCTGACGCAATGGCTTCCAATGAGGGGCCGATCCCATCAGCCACTTTCGCCACCTCCGCCAGGCCGGCTTTTGTTTTGAAATAAGGAAAATCGGTGTTGTCCGCCCCTCGCTTCTCTCCCAGCAACAGGATGAGCCGCCCCTGGTAACCCAGTTCCTCGCGAATGCGCTTCACCTCCGCGAAATCGAAGCACTGCACGATGACCGGATCCGCTTTCGTCTGATAACCGTGACGCGCCAGCAGATCGAGCACGATTGGGCTGAGATCGCGCCCTTCCCGGCGATGCCAGGCCGGGGACTTGATCTCCGGATAAATACCCACTTTTTTACCGGTGCTTTGGTTTAAGCCTTGAATAAACTCCAACTCCTCCTCCAGCGTCACGATCCGGAAGGAAGAACGTCCGGTGGGAAAGCGTCCCGGATAAACCTGTTTGCCCGTGCGGTAGTTGAATCGCTCTGTCAGCTCGAGCTGCTTGAGCTCGGCCAGCGTGAAATCAATTGCGTGATACCGCCCATTGGCGCGCTGGCGGCCGGGAAATTTCCGGGCGACATCCGAAACCGTGTCGATGTAGAACTCGTGCAAGACCACCGGGACATTATCCTTGCTGAGCCACACATCCTGCTCGAGGAAATCCGCGCCCATCGCATAAGCGAGCGCTTTGGCCGGAAGCGTATGCTCCGGCAAGTAACCGCTGGCGCCGCGATGCGCGATGACGACGGGCGCCCCGGTTTGGGCGGCCACTGGGAAAACCCAGGCTCCCAGGGCCAGGAGCCATATCCATCTCTTGATCCGGTCATTCATTCCGCGGACTATAATGACGGAGGCCGCACAAAAAGCGACCCTCGAAATCGTGAATGATCTCAGCCCGCACGAAGCGGGCGGGAGATCACAGCGCCGGGTGCAGGTGCGGGGCATCGCGGAAAGCGGGTCGTTTGCCCAATCGGTGCAGCAGCTCAACGATTCGCCGTTCGGTCCCCCAATCGCTCCAGATTACGTCGTCCAACTCCATCACCAGAAGTGATTCCGGCGACGCTTGCAGGATGTCGGTCGAGAAGTTGGCTGAGGGAAGTCTCGCGTACATGGATGCCAGAGCCTCCGATTCGTGCCGGCTGCCGATCGAGGATGCCCACACTTCGAAGCGCGACATCACCACCGGAAGATGGCGCCAGCCAAGTTCCCACAGGGCTTGCGCGCGCGCGGCGACTACCATCGTGCTCCATAGGCCGCCGGAGTGCAGCAACCGCCGCACCGTGGCCCAATCGGGTTTTTCGCGAAATCCGGCCACTCTTCGAATGGGGTGTCCGTCGAGGTCGCCCACGGCCTGACCCACCTCGATCCACCCATACTCTGTCTCTTCGCTATCGGGATTCGCGCCCAGCAATACCGCTTTCTTCGGCTCCCCGCCAGCCACCACAACCGCTCGACGGACCGCTGAGAGAAAGGCGGATTCGGGGAACACGAAATGATCCGAGGGCAAGATCACGACCTTCGCCCCGGGATCAGCAGCCAGGATCCGGGTCAGGGGCAGGAATATCCCGGGAGCGGTGTCCCGGTTGCGAGGTTGGAAGATGACCCGTCCGTGATACCGAGGCTCCAGGCATTCTTCAAGAAACACCTCATGATGTTCAGCCGCCACGATTAACATCCGTTCCATCCCGGACACTCGTTCCGCGCGTTCGACCGTGTGCCGCAGCATGGATCGCGTCCCGATGAAAGCGCAGTACTGCTTGGGGCGATGACCGCCGAGCCAGCGCTCCATCAAGGATCGCAAGCGCTGCCCCTCGCCGCCCGCCAAAACTACCGTCCACAAGCGCGCCGGCGGTTCGGATGAGCTTGCCACTTGACCCGCCCTCGCCGGCGGCGAGGGAGCTCCGCGGAACCTGGAGGCAAATCTCCTCCCCGGGCTGGCGCAACGCGCGCCCCCTCCGCCTGCCATAAACTCTGTTTCTCGCCTTTTCAACCCATCCTCCAACTCAAAATTCCTCAGCTTGGAACCGACCGCCAATTCAAAACGCCAAGAAATCAACCCGTTCCAAGTCCCCTGCCCACCCACCCGGTTCAGTCACGCACAATCAAAACCGGACGATGACTCCGGCGCAACACCGACTCCGTAACTGACCCGCGCAGCCGCTTTTGCAGCCCGGTCCGGCCCGCGGAAGCCATACAGATCAACTCCGCCCGAAACCGCTCGGCCGCTTGACAGAGACCCACCGCCGGGTGCTGATGTTCCACAATCTCGATCTGGGTTTGAATGCCTCGAGCCTCGAAGGCGAGAGGAACCAACGCCCGCAACCGGCCCAAAAGGGCTTGTTTGCGACGGGCGGCGGCCTCCACCCGGGCCGGCCTGGCATCCGGCGGAAGGCCATTCGGCGGGAGCACATGAACCAGAAGCACCTTCCCTCCCCTCTGAACCGCCCGATAGCCAAATGGAATCGCCGTGTTTGCGAGCCGGCTCAGATCGGTCGGAACCAACACCCGGCGAAACGCCACGTTTGCTTCCGGTGGAGTCTCAGCGGCGGCGGCTGGCACGCAAAGGACATTCATGGGGGCTCGTCGTAATATTTCGCGGGATACGGATCCGAGCCAAAATCGGTCCAAACCGGCGCGTTGATTCGTGCCAACCACCACCAGATCCGCCTCCTCCGCCTCGGCCAGCTCAAGCAATTGCGAACTGATGCCGCCCCAGCCGGCAAGCACCCGCAGTCGGGCCGCCTGACCCCGCCCGATCAGAGAACGGCAACGTTCGCGCAAGTCCTCCTCCAGCAACGCCTGCACTTCGGGCGGATTCCCGGCGAATGGCGGCTGACCGCCAAGGCCGAGGCGCCAGGTTTCACCCGGCGGCCAGGAGATGTAGGTGACGGCCACCCGGCACGCGCCCCATTGGCTGAGGGATGCCACAAACCGAACCGCCGTATCCGCGCTCGGAGAAAAATCATAACCGAGGAAGATCTTCAACTCCTTCTCTCCCCGGGCCCAAGCCAGCAACGGCTCCGTTTTGCGAACGGCCAGAGTGGGCACCGAGGCGCTCTGCGCGGTTCGTTCGGCGCTGCTGTCATTAAGCCAGCGAGCGGTCCGGACTCTTCCCGGTGAAGCCACCAGAATCAGGGCCGCTTCCTCGCGCTCGGCCAACCCCGCCAGCACCCGGTCGGGAGAGCCTTTGCCAAGGTGCTCCTCCACGGGCACCCCGGCGGCGCGCCAGCGATCGGCTTCTCCTGACAACCGTTTTCGAAGCCGGCCGAGGAGGTAATCGCGCGGATTCTGATCCAGCAGCGACGGCAGCCGCGAATCCAGCGCATGCGCCAGCCAGATCCGCCCGCCGGTGCGCGCCGCCAACTCCACCGCGACCTCGGCAGCTTCGGCCGCGCGTGGGCCAAAATTGGTTCCGCAGACGATTTTCATGAATTTTGAGCTCTCCAACCCTTCAGCTCGCCGATCGCGGCCCGCCGTCCCGAAGCGACTGTCTCCTCGTCGCCACCATGCCAGCGCGGCTGCACGGCCTCAAATTCGGGCGAGAGCAGGATGGACGACGATCGCGGAAGCCGGATGCCGCTCCTGGCTCCGCGCCTACAGCCGTGGTCCGCACTCGGGTCTCCCCAATGCCGCTTTTCCAAAAGCGCGTTGATCACCGCCAAAAATGAAGGCACGTCAATGGGCTTTTCCATGAGCACATCGGCGCCCGCCCGGAGTCCCCGCTCGAATTGGGCCGACTCCGCGGTAATCATCACGATCGGCACGCCGGGATCATCGCGCCGAATCAGCTCAAACACTTCCCAACCGTCGTCGTCGCCAAGGTTAATGTCCAGAATCACCAGATCCATCGGTTGCGAATGGAACAGCTCGAGCGCCCGGACTTCATCTGACGCTACAAACACCTCGGCGCCCTCTGCCGCGAGCAGCTTCTTGAAACCCTCGCGCACGGGGCCGTCGTCATCCGCCACCAAAATTCTTCGATTTCTCATTCCTGGCCGGCGCGTTCGGACTCAGACCGCCATCCGCGGCACCCGCAGTCCGCCCGCTTTGCGCAACGCTCGCTCCCGCAGGCTCTCGCTCAACACGGTGTCGAGGGCCTCGTGCAACGCCGCGGCTTGAATCGGCCGGGTGATGATCAGGTCGGCCATGAATCTCATCCGGTGCTCCAATTTCACCGCTGACTCGCACGCCAGCACCACTGGCAGAAACGGACTGGCATCAATGATGGCCTCGATCACTTTCGTGTTTTCACCCGGACCCGACCTTTTCACCAGCGGGGTTTGGTGATCCAGCACCACCACGTCCAGGGGATGTTCGCGGAGCATTCGCAGAGCTTGCTGTCCGGTCTCGGCCGGCAGCACCTGAAAGGGTTCGCCGCTGAGCATTTGCTGGACGCTGTCCCGAACGGATTCGTCGGGACTGATCATGAGCACTCTGGTTTTTTTGCGTTGATTCATGTTTTGATTTTGCAGGTTGTAGTCCGTGCGGATCGAGGTTCAGGCCGTCGCGCGGGATTCAGCCCGCGCCCGCCCGGCTGCCAGTGCCCGGGGCGCGCCGAAAGTTTCTCTTTTTCCAGCAGGACGTGGTCCACACGCAAATGGCGCATGACAAAGTCCCGATACGCCGTGTCGTAGAGGTCGCTGGCGAAATACAGTCGCGGCGCGAGCGGTTCGACCAGCAAGGTGTTCAGCGCGGCTTCCGCTCCCACCGCCACCTGGGCGCAGGTCGCGTTCGTGCCGGATATCCCCGCATTATCCAGGCTATGCAGATAATAAACGCTTCGCTCGGGATAATTCAGGCAGACTCCGATCGTGTCCGAACCCGTCAGGGGAATCGAGGTGTTATCCCCCAGTTCCAGATCCTCAATCCCAACGCGGCCGCGCTCGCGCCAAGTCCGCTCCAAGTACTCCATGGTTCGAGGGTGAATGGCATAAAGATACTTCGAGGAGGCGCCCAGCTTTTGCCCCAGTTTCACGTTTTCCTCATGTAAAACCAAAAGCCCCTTGGGATAACGCGCCAAGGGCAGGACGGGCGCCAGGATTGAGGTCATGTCCTGGCCGTGCTCCAGCGCGTTGCCCGGCAATAACCGCAATTCTCCATCGGCCACCAGTCCGGTGCGCTCCCAGACCGATTCCGTCAGGAATTCCTGGCGCGACCAGGTGACCATGGGGCGCCATCCGTCCGCTGGACTGGAGGTGTCGTACTCAAAATGGATGATTTCCTTAGGCGCGCCATAGGTTTGAAAAGCTTCCCACACCCAGATATTCACCACGCCGGGGTTCATTCCCGAACTGATGATATGCGCGGCCCGGCGCGGATGCTTTCGGTTGGGATGAATGGCGGCGAGCACCTCCGCCACCCCGCGGCGGGAATCGTTCAGAGCTGTGTTGATGTAGGAAACCCCAGCGCCGTCAGTCGCCTCCAACACCGGCAGGGTGTTCAGATCCGTAAGGTCCAACACCGCGTCGATCCCCCGGGACGCCAGGAGGCGGCGATAAAAAGCGGTGTCCTCAGGCAAAAAGAGACCGCATTGAAGGAATTCGTAGTTCAGCAGTTGGTGGTCGAGCCAGGAGTCCTCTAAAACCCGGCTGTCGCGATCCAGCAGAACCAGCCGGCCGAACTCTGCCCGCCGTTCCTGCAAGCGCAACAAAAATGCCTTGGCCACCTGGCCCGAAGCGCCGAGAATCAGCAGATTGGGCGGCCGTGGCGCCGAACCCTGGCTGAGCGGACGCCAATCGGAGGCATGCGTCCGCAACCGCCGGGCTTTAGCCGAGCCCCGGGAGCCCGCGCCATTTGAGGCATTTTTCATTGGCCGGGCAGGGATGGCCTCGGACATTGCGCCGCCATACTGTAAGAATTCGTTGGTCATGCTTTTTCTTCTCTGTGTTTGCGCGGTCCTCTCCCGCACCGATTATGGTGGTTAAACTCTCGCCAACGCCGTCGCCGGCCGCTGTTCATTGGCCCTCACCTGTCCCGAAGGAGAAGCTTTCCGGTGGCGGGCAGTTCCTTTGGCTTCGTTTCCTCGCGGCTCTCATGGGCATCCTTTCTGTTCGCAGCCGTTGTTGGTTTCGCGGCGGGCAGCACTCAGCTCCGCGCCGGCTCAGGCTTCCGCTAGCTAAGCCTGTGCCAACCGGGCCCATCCGGCATTTTCCGTTTGCTTCAGGGCGGTTGGGCGGTACGGCCCAGCGAATCATCCTCGCGCGGCGAAACATTTCGTACCGGCCCCGGTCTCTTTTGTTTCGGCCCTCGGCGGCTCATCATTAAAAGGGAGATCCGCTGGGAATCTCGGCTTGTGCTTGTCTGTCTTCGCCAGATAATGGGTGACATGATTGGATCTGTTTATCGTCTTCTGGTTTGGCTTTTTTGTGGATGGTTGGCTTCCCTCGCGAGCGCCGCGCCTCGAACCGATCACGTTTTCATCATCAGCATGGATGGCGGAGCGCCGTGGGTCATTCAAAACAGCCGGATGCCGGTGCTCAAACGGCTGGCCACGGAGGGAGCCTGCACTTGGAACGGGCAGACTCTCGTGCCGATCACGCTGCCGGGCCACGCCTCGATGCTCACGGGCGCGCGCACCAATACGCACAAGGTTTCCTGGAACAGTTGGATCCCCGAGAAAGGAGTGATTTCCTTTCCGACGATTTTTGCCGCCGCCAGGCAGGCTGGGTTTTCCACCGCAATGATCGTGGCCAAGGAGAAATTCAAACACCTTCTGCAACCCGGCACGGTGGATCAGTTCATTTACGACCGCGACCAGGCGGTGCTGATTCTGAAAAGCGACACCGGCGGCCCGGACGTGCGAAAGGAGGGTGTGGTCCCCGCCGCCATCGTGGCGGCGGAGGCGGCTGCGTGCATCCTCCAGCACAAGCCCAACCTCTGCTTCATTCACCTGGCCGATCCCGACAGCGCCGGCCACGCCTTTGGGTGGGGATCCTCCGAACAACTTAAGGCTTTCGCCCGCACGGACGAGGCCCTGGGCGTCGTGGTCACCGCCATCCGCAAAGCGGGAATCGCCAGACACAGCGTTATTCTTATCAGCGCCGACCACGGCGGCCATGACCGGGGCCACGGCAAAGGGGCCCCGAAAGACATCGCCATCCCCTGGGTCGCCTGGGGTCAGGGCGTGAAACCGCGCTTTAACATCTCGGAGCCCGCCAGCAATGGTGACATTGGCGCCACCGCGCTTTGGCTCCTGGACGTCCGGCCGCTTGCCGCGATGGACTCCACGCCGATCGTGAGCGTGTTCCGCTAAATCGCGGGCCTTCGATTGTCCTGTGCCCCGGGGGCCCTGGTCCGAGGTTTCCGCTCATCACGGTATCGTAAGCACCCGAAACCGGGGTCGGCCCGCGCCACATCCGTTTTCGAGTGCGGATAGGCAGCTTCTCAGAGCCAATGAGAGGTTCGTGTTTTTTGGCATGGCGCCTTGGCCCGGCATCCCATCGCCCGCCGCGT
>JBDHQH010000078.1:0-16591 GCA_039806935.1 Verrucomicrobiota bacterium | reverse complement strand
GCACCGGAGAATCTCGCTGAAAATAGGCTTTGAATCCGGAGCCGGTTTTGCGAGCCTTGGTTAGATTTTGCTTATGAACGTCAAAATGAAACTTTTCGTGACCTTGGCTGGTTTGGCGGTGATCCGCGTGTTGGCCAGCCAGCCGGAGGCCGCTTCCGCGCCGGCCGCCCCCGAAGGCCCGGGACCTCGGATCGCGTTCGCCAATTCGGTCCTGGATTTTGATAAAATCCAGGCCGGTGACTCGGTGAAACACAGTTTCGTGTTCACAAACATCGGTGATCAGAGCCTCGAAATCACGCAAGTGCAGCCCTCGTGCGGCTGCACGACCGCCGGCGAATGGAGCCGGCGGGTGGCCCCCGGCGAGACGGGATCGATCCCCATCCAGTTCAATAGCGCGAACTTCAACGGCCAGGTGCTCAAGACGATCACGGTCCAATGCAACGACCGAACCCACCCGGTGGTGACCCTTCAGCTCAAAGGCATAATCTGGAAACCCATCGAACTTGTCCCGGCCTTCGCGGTTTTGAATGTTCCCCCGGACGCGGGCTTCGCCACGACCACCGTCCGCATCACCAACCACACCGAGCAACCATTGACGCTGGAGGCGCCCCAGGTCAATAACCCGGCCTTCACCGCCGAGTTAAGCTCCACCGTTCCCGGCAAGGAGTTTCAACTGGTGATTGCGACCACCCCGCCGCTGAAACCAGGCACCGTCCAGGGACAAGTGAGCATCCGCACCTCCTCGACGAACACCCCGCTGTTGAGCGTGCCCTTCTGGGCCAATGTCCAGCCGGCGGTGGTGATTCTTCCGCCGCAGGTGTCGCTGCCGATGGCCCCGCTGCAAAACCAGATCAGCCCCTCGTTCACCGTGCAGAACAACAGCACCAACCCGTTGAGTGTCACCGAGGGATCGCTGAATATCCCCGGCGTCGAGGTTAAGATGCAGGAAATGAATCCCGGGCGCACGTATTCAGTGAATCTGACGTTTCCCGCCGGATTCGAGTTGCCGCAGGATCGGGCGGTCCAATTCACCGCCAAAACCAGCAATCCCCATTACCCGGAGATTGCCGTGCCGGTCACACAGCCCCCGCGCCAAAGGCTGCCCGCGGCGACCGCCCCCGTGCCCCCGCCGCCACCCCCGATTCCCCATTAAGGACGCTGCCCGCACGGTGAAACGAACCTTGCTGGAAGCCTTCGCCATCATCGCCATCGGAGCTATGGCGGCCCTGGCCGCCAACGCGCTTTCCCCGCGGGGCCTCCGATTAACCCGGGATTATTTTCCAGCCCCGACACCCCGGATGGCCGCCCCGGGCAGCAACGCTCCCGCGGATTCCCTGGCGGCCCTGGCCGCTCGCCTGGCTGGGCACGGCCTGAAACTGGCCGATACCAACCGCGTGCTGCAGGCTCAAAACGATCCCCGCCGCGCGACCGGGCAGGTGCTCATCATCGACGCCCGGGATGATCAACATTATCAGACGGGACACCTGCCGGGCGCGGTGCAGTTCGATTATTACCGCCCCGAGGCGTTTCTCCCCCAGCTTATTCCGGCGCTGCAACTGGCGCGGGAAATCATCATCTACTGCAACGGCGGCGACTGCGAGGACAGCGAGTTGGCGGCCGTGATGTTGCGGGAGTTCGCCCCAAACGCGCGGGATGCCGTCTATGTTTACGCCGGCGGATACGCCGAGTGGTCCAGCCATGGATATCCGCTGGAGAAAGGAGCCGCGAAGTGAAGGCGGGGGCCGCCCCGGCAAAATCTGCCGCGCTCGAATATGGCGCTGTGCTGGCGCGCTGGCTTTTAGGGGCGTTGTTCGTTTATATGGGGCTGGGCAAGGCCCTGCACCCGGTCGAGTTTCTGAAACTCACCCGCGCCTACGAGTTGACCTCCTCCTCCCTGGCGCTCAACGTCATCGCCGCCGTCCTGCCCTGGTTCGAGGTGTTTTGCGGCATACTGCTGCTGGCGGGCGTGGCCGTCCGCGGCGCGGCGCTGCTGTTGCTCGGATTGCTGGCGCCGTTTACGTTCGTGGTCCTGCAACGCGCCCTGGACATCGCCACCGAGCGGCATCTGCCGCTCTGCGCCGTGCAATTCGATTGCGGCTGCGGCAGCGGCGAGGTCTTCATTTGTCGCAAGATTGCCGAAAACATATTTTTAATGGGCCTGTGCGGATTTCTGCTGCTCAGCGGCCGCGGTGGCAAATGGGCGTGTTGGTTCGCGCCTTTCGGCAAACGCTGCTCGACGGGCGAAGACCGGGGCGCCGGCCTTCCGCGTCCCCGGGTTTCACCCTGCCGCCCGCCCGCCGGCCCCGGCTAATCTAAAAACCGGAAGCCTCCCCCGCCTCCAGTCTTGGTTTGGAGCTTCCCGGCGGTTAAGCTGGCGGACGGATGGCAAACCTGGGCGGACTCAATCCCCAACAACGGCAGGCGGTGGAGACAATCCACGGCCCGGTGCTGATTCTGGCGGGCGCCGGCACCGGCAAAACGCGGGTGATCACCACGCGCATCGCCCACCTGATCGCCAGCGGCATCCCGGCGGGCCGGATTCTCGCGGTGACTTTCACCAACAAGGCGGCGCGGGAAATGCGCGAGCGCCTGAGCCGGCTGATGCCGCGCCGTCCCCAATCACGCGATCCGGCGGCCGCGCCGGAGGCTTCCACGATCTGCACCTTCCACTCCTTGTGCGCGCGCATCCTGCGCGAGCATATCGAGAAGCTGGGATACAAGCGCAACTTTGTCATCTACGACGAAGCGGACCAGCTTTCGACCGTAAAAAAAATTCTCGCGCGCATTTCCAGCCGGGCGAAAGCCCTTGATGCCGGAGGGGTGCTCTCGCTGCTGAGCCGGCTCAAGAACGCCGGCGCCCGCGGAATCGGGTTTGCCGATCCCGACCTGCTGGGCATGGCGCAACATATCCGTCCCGGTTATCAAGCAGCCTTGAAGGCGCGCAATGCCGTGGACTTCGACGACCTGATCCTGCTCGTGCTCCGGCTCTTTGCCGGGCATCCCGACGCTCTGGAAGCCTGCCGCGCGAAGTACCGTTTCGTCATGGTGGACGAATACCAGGACACCAACGCCTCGCAATTCCAACTCGTGCGCGCGCTTACCCTCGAGCACCGCAACCTCTGCGTCGTCGGCGACGACGACCAGAGCATCTACGGATGGCGCGGCGCGGAAATCTCCAATCTGCTGGACATGGAGAAATTCTTTCCCGAGGTGAAGATCATCAAACTGGAGCAGAATTACCGCTCCACCAATACCATCCTGCGGGCGGCGAACGCGGTGATCCAGCGCAACGTCCAACGCCGCGGAAAAAAGCTCTGGTCCGAAAATGGCGACGGCTCGCGTATTGTGCTCTATCAATACCGCTCCGACGAGGAAGAGGCGCGCAGCCTGGCCGATTTGATCCGGTTTTCGACCATCGCCCAGCGCTCCGCCGGGGCCGATCACGCCATTCTTTTCCGCACCAACGCCCAGTCGCGGGCCATCGAGACCGCGCTGCGCCAAGCCGACATCCGCTACCGCTTGATCGGCGGCCAAAGCTATTTTGATCGTCGGGAAATCCGCGATTTTCTGAGTTATCTCAAAACCTTCGTAAATCCCGATGATGATGTCAGCCTGCTGCGCATCGCCAACGTGCCCGCCCGCGGCCTGAGCGACGCCACCATGGAACGCTTGCTCGCCGCCAGTCAGGAGCGCGCCTGTTCGGTTTTCACCGCCATGCGAAACCCGGTGCTGACCGCAGGCTTCCAGGCCCGCACCCGGGAGGCGATCGAGGCGTTCGTGCGGCTGGTCGAGGATGAACAACGGGCTCTGCGAGATCCGGCGCGCGCGAGAGATCCCGGCGGATTGGGCCGCTGGGCCAACGATCTCCTCGAGCGGCTGGGCTATTGCCTCGAGTTGCGGCGGCTCGAGAAAAATCCCGAAGCCGCCGACAATCGGGTGCAAAATCTGAAGGAGCTATTCCCGCTGCTCGATGGCGAGGCAACCGGGGAACCCCGGAGCTTAATGGGGCGGCTCGAGCGCTTTCTGGAAAACGTCACCCTCGATGGGGACCGGGAAGCAGACGGCGCGGACGCCGGCGCGGACGCCGTCACGCTCATCACCATGCATAGCTGCAAAGGCCTGGAGTTCCCCCACGTCTATGTGGCCGGCCTCGAGGATGGCTTGCTGCCGCACTCCCGCGCCCAGGAGGAAAACACGCTGGACGAGGAGCGCCGGTTGTTTTACGTGGCGATCACGCGAGCGATGAAATCTCTCACGCTCAGCCACTGCGCCGGACGGAGGAAATACGGGCAACTCGTCTCCTGCCGCCCCTCCCCGTTTCTCGCGGAACTGCCCGCCGAGCTCGTTGAGCATGCCAGCGAGAAAGCGAAGCAACCAGTGGGTGTGGATGCCGGCAAGCGGATGTTCTCCACCCTCCGCGCCTCCCTGGACCTCGGGTAATTAAAAGCGCCCGCGTTCGAGCCGGGCGATGCGCTCCTCCAACGGCGGATGCGTGGCGAACAGCGCCAGCAACCCTTTGGGATGATTGTCGATCTTCAGGGCCTGGAAGGCCTGAGATTGTTGCGCCCCGGCGGTGGCCGCGGCCGGATTGTAAAGTCGCTGCAATCCGCGCAAGGCGCTGACCATATTCTCACGCCCGGCCAGGCGCGCGCCGCCGGCGTCCGCCCGAAATTCCCGGTACCGCGAGAACCAGCAGACCACGATCATGCCTAATATCGAGAGCACGACCTGGAAAACCTGCACCAGCAGGAATTGCAGGAGAAATCCCCCGCCCCGATCATCATCGCGCGAGCGAAGGGCCTGGCTGACCATAAACGCCAGGATACGCGCCAAAAAGAGCACAAAGGCGTTGATCACGCCCTGGACCAGCGTCATTGTCACCATGTCCCCATTGGCGATGTGGGCGACTTCATGGGCCAGCACGCCTTCCACCTGGCTGGAATTCATCCGCCTCAATAAACCGGTGGACACGGCCACCAGCGCCCGCGACTTGGTCGGGCCCGTGGCAAAGGCGTTGACTTCGTCCGCCTGATAATAGCCAACTTCCGGGAGCTTGGGCAGATTCGCCTGCCGCGCCAGCGCATGCACTGTTTGCACCAACTCGCGTAAAGTCGGATCCGTCGTGTCCGGCGGAACCAACTTCACCCCCATCATCCATTTGGCCATGACGCGCGAGAGCGCCAACGAAATAAATGCGCCGCCAAATCCCCAAATGAGGCAAATGATAGCCAGACCGGCCAACCCGCCCTGGTGAAAGTACCGGCCCGCGCCCAGCAGACCGAGGATCACCGAGATGGTCGTGACGACCAAAAGGTTGACCAGGACAAACAGGAACACTCGTTTTGCCACCTGTCCAAATTTCATTGTGCGCGTAGCATAGCAAGTTCCAGCCCGGTTGCAATGTCAGCCAGACGGCCAAACCGTCTGGGGTACATGATTCCCGACCGGCCGGAGATGCCGGCGCTTCCGATTGCCCTCCGCTCCGCCTCCGCGCTGGAAGCTCCTTACTCGCGGGGCGAAGCTTCCAGCGGTTTGGGCAAGAAGAACCGCTGCTGGGCATCCCCGCCACTGTGCTCGGAAGGAATGGGGTTGTTGATTATCGTGTGAAAGTCCCCCACCCAGGCCCGCCCGGTCACGGTGTCCACGATGACGAAGAAGGCGCCGGAACCAGCGACCTGGAAGCGTCCGAGGTAATTGAGTTGTGGCACGGCAGCGCCGAGGAGAAAGGTGAGTGCCACGCCGGCGCCAAGCCCGGCCGCGATGCTTTTGATGTCGAATCTCGTTTTCATTTGGCCAACGGGGCTCGGGATGGCCAAATAGTTTCTCCCGCCCTCGCGGACGGGGAAATGGGTTGAGACCCTGTCGATCACGTCGTCGCGGGAAAATCCGCCTGGCCTCATTTCCTCGCGGGCTGAGCCGCGGGCCGGGCGTTACAGGGCCGGCTTCGGCGTCGCGGTTTCCATCCTGGTGGTGGGAAACCAAACACGCATTTCATTCGCGCCTCGGTGGCACCAGGCGTAATAGGGAATGCAGACCAGCGGCTGGGCGGACAGCGATTCGAGACGCACCAACGTCACCCCGCCCAGCAAATCCGGCCGCTCTTCGGTCCGGAACCACACCGGGCCGGGGAAATGCCGCCCGAGCACCTCACCGCCGTTGTCGGCTCCTTCGGCGCAATACACCAGGGGGCCCCGCTCGACGGCGAAGCGGCCGCGGTCCGCCTCGACCGCCGGATGGGCAACGGCGCGGCGCACCGGCATCGGCAACTCCAACTCCACCGTGTCCCCTCGCTTCCAGGTGCGCCGAATGGCCGCAAAACCCTTCGCCAGCTTCACTTTGACAGGCTTCCCATTCACCGTGATCTGATACTCGGGCTGCAGGCCGTCATCGTACCGGTACAAATCGCCAGGCGCCGGTTCATTCCTCGCCCATCCCGGGATGCGCAGGTTGAGAGTCAATTTCCGCGGCGTGCCGGGATCGAGCCGGATGGCCACCCTTCCGTCGCGCGGGTAACGGGTCGATTGCGCAATCCGAATCGGAGTCCCGTCCAGGTCGAGATTCGCGCTCCCGCCAATGAACAGCTTTACAAACACCGCGTCGGCCCGGGTCGCGTAAATGAAGCCGGCGATTTGCGGGATGAACCGCGCGACGTTGACCGGGCAGCAGGAGCAGCCGAACCAGGGGGCGCGCTCCCTTGAACCGTGGTTGAAGGCGCGCTGCCCATCGCTCTCCAGCGGGTTAGGGTAGAAAAACCGGTCGCCGCTGAAGTCCACCCCCGAAAGAAATCCGTTGTAAAGTACGCGCTCGAGCACATCCACGTAACGGCCGTCGCCGTGAAGCAAAAAGAGCCGTTCATTCCAAAAGGCGTTGGCGATGGCCGCGCACGTTTCCAAGTAAGCGGTGTCGTTCGGCAACTCGTAATCCGCTCCAAAAGCTTCCCCTTGGGGGGTAGCGCCGATGCCGCCGGTTAAATGAAGCTTCTTTTCCACCACGTTGCTCCAGAGCAACTCCATGGCCTCGCGGTAACTCTTTTCACCCGTCAGGGCCGCCACATCCGCCACTCCGCAATAAAAATATCCCGCCCGCACGGCGTGGCCGACGGCCTCCCGCTGCTCGGTAATGGGCGCATGGTCCTGCTGATACGGGCCGCGCAGTGAGTGGGTGCCGGCCCGTCCGCGCAGGTCGCAGAAGAATTTTGCCTGCTCGAGGTACTTTCGTTTGCCCGTAAGCCGATAGAGCTTTGCCAGGCCGATCTCAATTTCCTGATGGCCGGGCGGCTCCTGCAATTGTCCCGGCCCCGGGCCAAAGGTGCGGCACACCAAATCCGCGCTCTTCAGAGCCACCTCGAACAAGGAGCGTTTCCCGGTGGCTTCGTAATGGGCGACGGCAGCCTCGTAGAGGTGGCCCAGGTTGTACAACTCATGGCTCATGACCAGCTTGGACCAGCGGGTCGGCCCGAAAAAATCTACTCTTCCCCGGGGATCGATTGTGCGCGCCGTGTACAGGTAGCCATCCGCTTCCTGCGCCGCCGCGATCCTGGTGATCAACCAGTCCAGATAGGCCTCGAGCTTCGGATCGGGATGAACGGCCAGCGTGTAGGCCGCGCCCTCGATGATCTTGAACACATCCGAGTCATCAAAGGGCGTACCGCGGAAGGGCCCGTCCATGAGCTTGCCGGCTTTGGCAAAGTTATCAATGCGGCCGGTCTCCTCGCACTTCTGGAAATCGTACCAGACCGTGCGCAAACGGTTGGTCTCGAATCGCGGCGACCAAAAGCTGTCCGCCACCTTCACCCGGGTGAGAGGAACGGGTTGGCAGGGGTAGTCCGCCGACGCACTGTGGTCTTTCGCCTGAACTTGGTCCAGCGGCAAAGTAGCGGTTAAAGCAGCCAGGCTCAATATCGGGGCGATGAATCGTGCTTGCACAGGCCGAATGAATCAGTACCCAAGGCCGGTTGTCCAGCCGGAGATTCAGGTTTCCCAGCAATTTTCTCCGGTTGCTGTAACCTTTCCAGGGGCCGGCGCGTAATGCCCGTGACAATACGAATATGATTATGAAATTCACAACGAAAATGAGCAAAAATTGGCTGGCTTTGGCCATCACCCTCGGGACCGGACTGAGCGCTGTCGCCGGTCCCGTACAGCGGGAAAACCTGCCAGCCTCACCGGCCTGGGCGTTTCATCTGGATTGCGACGCCTTGCGGGTGACCGGCCTTGGACAATACCTCCTGGCCGAGGCGGAAAAACCGGAACCCGCCGCGAAGCTGGCCGCCTTTCATTCCATCTTCGGGTTCGATCCGCGCCGGCAATTGCACGGCCTGACCGTTTACAGCACCAGTTCGCCGGAGGATGGGGTTCTGCTGGTCAATGCGGATTTTGATTCGGAACGGTTGATCACGCTGGCCAAAGCGGCAAAAGACCACCAGAGCACCAACCACAATGGGCATGTCATCCATAATTGGGTTGATGACAACAAGAAGGCAAAGGGAGGTTTGCAGCCACGCACTTTCGCCGCGATTCATGGCGGCAAAATCATCCTCTTCAGCCAGCGCGAGGCGCCGATCGCCGCCGCTCTGGATGTCCTGGACGGCCAGACGCCATCGCTGGCGTCCAGCAAGATCTGGCCGCTGTTTGGCGGAACGGGTGATTCCTCGGTTTTTATCCAGGGCGCGGCCGGCAAGCTGGATCTGCCCGCGAGCCTGCCCAATTCCGATGTGTTTCGGCTGGCCAGCGGCGCGAGCCTGCTCGTGAGCGAGTTGAACCGGCAGGTGAACGCGAAGCTCACGGTCGAAACCAAAAGCGAGGAGATCGCCACCAACATGGCCTTAGTCGCCAAAGGCCTGCTCGCGCTCACCAAGCTGCAGACAGGCCGGCCGGAATCGGTGAAGTTTGCCGAGGCATTGACGGTGGCTCCGCAAGGGTCGCGAGTAACAGCCCATGCCACCTTGCCGATCGCCGACGTCATCGCGATGATCAAGGCGGATGCCGCCCGAAAAGCGCGGAAGCAAGCCGAAAGCGAATAATCACGGCATCAACCGGACAGCCATGGCAGCGGAGCTCAAGAACGAAACCGATCCGGCGCTGGCTCGGCGCAGCCAGGCCGGATGCCTGGAATCATTTGAAGAGCTTGTCCGCCGCTATGAATCCCGCATCTATGGCTTCGCCAGAACCTGTTCCGGCCGGGACTCGATCGCTCGCGAGGTCACTCAGGAAGCCTTTGTGAAAGCGTTCCAATCCCTGCGCTCGTTCGATCCCCGCCGCTCATTCAAAAGCTGGCTGTTTGGCATTGCCCGGAATCTTTGCGCCGATCAATTCCGTTGCTCGCGGCGTTTTTCGGAGGAGCCGGTGCCCGAGCGGGTGGACGAGGAAAACCCGGCCTCGCTGTTGGAGCGCCGCGAAGCGCGGGGGACAATCTGGGAAACCGCGCGCCAGAACCTTACCCTCACGCAGTTCCAGGCGCTCTGGCTCCACTACGCCGAAGAGCTGCCCGTGGCGGATGTGGCGCGCGCAATGCGCAAAACCCGGCCCCATGTGAAGGTGTTGTTATTTCGCGCGCGGCAGCGTCTGCTGCGCCAGTTTGAAGCCGACGCGGAAACCTCGCGGGAACTCGGCCTGCCGCGCCGGCCAGTCCTCAACCGCCCCAGCCTATGAAACTGTTTGTTTCACGATTTTCGGCCCGCCCCAACGGCGGAGATGACCATCCTTGTCGCGTTGCCGCTCTGGAAGGCGAACTCCGCCGGCCGGTTTCGTGTGGAGAGGTTCCCTTTCTTCATGCCCAAATCATGTCTGCCGTGCGCCAGGCTGGCTCGCGCCCCGCGCGCCGGCGCCCGGCATGGCGCTGGATCGCGGGCCTGGCCACGGTCGCTGGTTGTGTGTTGTGCCTGGCCTATTTGCGAATGATGCCGCCGCCGTCGCCTCACCCACTCACGTACCCGCGGACTACCTTGGAGCTGAGCGCCACGGTGGCGAGCGCCATCCCTGCCGCGCTCTCCCCGCTGCATCAAGAATTGGATCGGCTCAACACCGATCTCGATGCCACCGCGGAAATGTTGATGTCCCCTTTCCCTGGGTTTTGACGTTTGCCCCCTTTCCGCACTCGCCAGAGTTACTGGGCGACAACCCGCCAGAATCTTGTGCCGGAAGGCGCGGGAATTTGAATGGTTTGCGGATCGCTGGTGAGGCTGAAGACGCTGATTTCCCGCCAGTCCGGCGGAGCGAGGGTCAGGGCTTCCTCCACGCGGTGGACATGCCCGACCTCGCCGGCGATGCTCAGGAGCAACTGACCTCCATTTCGCGTCAATGCCAGGCTTGGCGCCCGCAGCGGGGCGCCGCCGGGGTCGTCGCTGAAATCGGGGATTCCGTTGTGGTTCGCATCGTTCAGATCGGTAACCCGCAAAATCCAGTAGCAAAAATCGGGGTCATAAGGTGATCCCGGATCAAAATCCTCGAATTCAAAATAACCGTCATAATTAGCGGGCCGGCTGCCACTGCGCCGGCTCTGGGCATCGAGAAACGGCAAGGTCTGGTCCCAGACATTGGTCCACTCGCCCGGTTGGAGGAGCAGGAGATTGAAGCGATTGGTCTCCACCTTCACCCAGGAGACCGGCCCGCCCATAGTGACCTCCGGGTTCATGGTTTGTGTCAGATGAACCATGCCGGTGACCGTGCTCGATCCGGGCGTATAGCTGAGCGGCCCGGTGAATTCGAGCAATTCAAAGTAACCGTAAAAAGTGAAGTAGCTCATTTTCAGCCAGCACTCTCCGTCCTTCTGTCCGGCGGCGCGGCGCCAGGTCGCATTCACCGCGCCCGAACCCCAAAAATCGATGCTGTAAGCCCCCGAGGTCTGGAGATCGACTCCTTTTTCGACCTCAAAAAAATCAGCAATCCCATTCTGATCGGCATCGGTCGCCGGCAGGTTGATCCCGATCAAGCCTTCGTCCGGATCCCACATGATTTCGTCGAGGAGGGACGCCTTGGCGCCATGGGTGTAGGTCGTGACGAACCCCGGCGCCAGCTCGCCATTCACACCGTAAACGAACGTGCTCAGATCCAAATCATAGCCAAGCGATCGATCCTTCAGCCGCTGGAAACGGAGGGAGAGACAGCACATTCTAACCTGGGCTTCATTGGCCAGCGCCGGGAGAGCCGCGAAAGCGCAAAGCAGGATCAACAGGCAGCGAACGATTCGTTTCATAAGCATCGTCCTTTCTGATTGCCGATTAGAGTCGCATGGCCAAAACTTGTCAAGCCCCCACAGCGCGCTCGAGTCTGGCCCGGGCGGCCGAGTAATCGCGCAACGCCTGAATCCGGGTGGTGCGGGCTTCCGTCAGGGCGGTCTGGGCGCTGAGGACGTCCAGTTGGGTCCCCGTGCCCGCGTCGTAGCGGGTGCGGGCCAGGCGGAGCGCTTCCTCGGCTTGTTCCACCACCTTCTCCTGGGAGGCGAGCAATTCCCGCGCCTCGGTGAAATCGGAATACGCGGTGCGCACCTCGAGTTCGATGCGGCGCCCGGCATCCTCCAGAGCGATACCCGCCTTTTCATAATTGGCTTGGGCCTCGCGCACTCGGCCCCGGGTGCGCAACCCATCAAAAGGACTCCAATTAAGCTGCGCGCCGGCGATCCATCCATGCAACTCGTCCGTCAAATCCCGGCTGAGCATCGAGTTGTGAGCATCATAGCCGACGAAGCCCTGAAGACTGGGTTTGTAGCCGGATTTCGCGGTCACCACGTCCTCCTTTCGCAGGGCCTGGGCCAGGCGCAATTGGCCCAGTTCCGACCGGTTTTGCGCGGCCAACTCCAGGGCTTCCGCCAGACGGAGCGAATAAGGCGTCGCCTCGAGGCGGTCGCTCAACTCCAGCGGAATGTCCTCGACCGTTTCTCGCGGCACTGCCACCCCCAGCAGGTTGGCCAGATTATTTTTGGCGATTCGAAAAGTGTTGCGCGCGCGAAACAAGCGCGGCCTGGCGTTCGCCAGCTCGACCTCGGCGCGGAGCACGTTAAACCGCGGCACCGTGCCGGCCTCGAAGCGGCGTTGCGTCTCGCCCAACTCCCGTTCCAACAATTCGACGGAGGCCTCCTGCACCATGATTTGCTGATGGCCCAGCAAAGCGTCGTAATAGGCCAGCCGAACCTCCAGCAATGCGCTGGCCACCGCAGTCTGGTAGGCCAGCCGGGCTTGTTGCCGCATCAACCCGGCGCTGCGCCAGCCGGAACCCATCCGTCCGCCCTCGTACAAACTCTGCACCAGCTTAAGCTGGGTATTCCAACTTTGATCGTTGCCGAAGGTAATCCCGCCCGGAGCCGAGAAGGTGTCAAAATCCCCAGGTTCCACTGCCGAATATCCACCCGTGATCCCCGCCTTCGGAATGACGATCGAGCGGCTTTGCAGGCTGGCCCCCTCGGCCGCCTCGATTTCCTTCCGGGCGGTGAGGATGGCCGGGTTGGCGCGCAGCGCCTGCTCGACCGCCTCCCGCAACGACAGCGGCTGGTTAAAAAAGGTGTTGGTCAGAGCCGGGGCTGGCGCGCTCGCCGCGACCCCGCCGCTGGTGATCAGCCAGCCGCAGGCCAGCACAATGGCAGAAAAGGTACGCGAGGCCGGCCCGGGGCTCTCCGCGGCGGGTGCGTTCCGGTCTTCCCGCGCTTCCGCGCCCCGGCCCTCCAGAATGCGCATGACCACTGCTCGCGCCTGAGCTTCGCCCGCGCCGGTCAAATCCATATACATTCCGATCAACTGTTGCTCACGCCTCGAATCCATTGCGACACGATCCATCACGATGGGAACCAGTGTAACGTTTTTTCAACCGAGCCAATAAAAATTTCAGCCAGGTTACTGTTACGCGGCGCTCTGCATCCCCCGGCAGAGGCTTGAGCTGGAGCCGAGCGGAGTTCCGGAGCGGGAGCGATGCCATCATCGCGCGGCGGATAAGGCTCGGGCAACCGCCTCCGCCTCGCGGAAAACCCGGAGCAGATTTTCCCCGGCAACTTTTTTGAGATCCTCGTCCGGCCAGCCACGCCGCGCGAGTTCCGCCAGCAAGTCGGGATATTTGGAGACATCCTCCAAGCCTTCCACCGATCCGTTGAACCCCTCAAAATCAGAGCCGATCCCCACCCCATCCGCGCCGAGAAACTGGCGCAGGTAATCCAGATGATCGGCGACCTGGGCGAGGGTGACCCTGGGGTACGGATGCGCGCTGCGCCAGGCCGCCAGGGCGGGTTTCACTTTGGATTCATCGTTGTCGTACCGCTTTTCCAACCGCGTCTCCTCGGCAATGATCTGCTCGAAATGCATCCGGGCCGCCTCCTCCACGTAACCCGGCAGGAAACAGACCATGACGATGCCGCGGTTGTCGCGGACCAATCTCAACACGTCGTCCGGCACGTTTCGTGAATGGCCGCACACGGCGCGCGCCGAGGAGTGGGAAAAAATCACCGGCGCTTTGGAAATCCGCAAGGCCGCGCGCATGGTATCATCACTGACGTGCGACAAGTCCACCAGCATGCCAAGACGATTCATTTCCCGCACGACCTGCCCGCCGAACGGCGTCAGTCCGTGATGCCTGGGCTCATCGCCGGCGGCGTCGGCCCAATCGGTGTTTTTGGTATGGGTCAAGGTCAGGTAACGCGCGCCCAGAGCATAGGTCATGCGCAGCACCGCCAGCGAGTTGTGGATCGCATGCCCGCCCTCCATTCCGATCAAGGAAGCCACCTTGCCTTCCCGATGAATTCGGACGATGTCGTCCGCGCTGAGCGCGAGCTCAAGGTTTTGCGGATAGCGCGCCACCAACTGACGCACGACATCGATCTGCTCGAGGACGGCCTGCACCGCGGGCGCTCCCGCGGGCTTCGTCGGCACATACACCGACCAAAACTGCGCGCCGAGGCATCCCGCCTTTAACCGCGGCAAATCGGTGAGGAGCGGATCCGCCAGCCGGCTGCCGTCCCGCGTCAGATCCACGGCGGCCACCGGGAGTTGGTGCTTTCGGAAATACCAGGGCAGATCGTTGTGGCCGTCGATCAGCGGGGTCTCGCGCAACAGCTCGCGAATGCGCGTTAGGCGCGCCGAAGCGGAAACGTCTTGGGAGGCGGGTGTGGTCGTGTTCATAGGCGGATCGGCAAAGGCGGCCAAGGCAGCCATCAGCAAGCCAGCGGCCAGAGCGGCATTCCAAGGCCGGTGGCGCCGCCCGCAGTGGTTGGATAACCGGAGCACGATTATCTTTCTGCCACAGGTCTCGCCTTGCGGCAAGCATTCCCATTCAGTGGCTCTTCCCGCGGGCGCCATCCGAGATCCACCCGATAAGGTCAGCTTGCCGCGAGCGCTGGCTGAGGCTTCCAGCCTCTCCGGCAAAAATCCCGCGCCCCTTCGCGCCTCAGCCCTCGTCCGCCGTGGCGGCCAGTTTGGCGAGCACGTTCAGATCCTCGAGCGTGGTGGTGTCCCCTTTGATTTCCGTGCCGGCGGCGATCTGCTTCAACAGCCGCCGCATGATTTTTCCCGAGCGAGTCTTGGGCAGCGCTTCGGCAAAGCGGACGTCGTCCGGTTTGGCCACCGGGCCGATTTCCCTGGCCACGTGCTGGCGCAATTCCTCACGGAAACCGGGATCGGGTTGCACCCCGCCTTTCACAGTGACAAAAGCCACCAGAGCCTGCCCCTTCAAGGCATCCGGGCGGCCCACCACCGCGGCCTCCGCCACCTTGGGATGGCTGACCAGAGCGCTTTCCACCTCGGCGGTGCCAATCCGATGCCCAGCCACGTTCAACACATCGTCAATGCGCCCGACAATCCAATAATAACCGTCCTGATCCTGGCGGCAGCCGTCGCCAGTGAAATAACAGCCCGGCACCTCGCTCCAATAAACCGATTTAAAGCGCTGCGGGTCGCCCCAAAGTCCGCGCAGCATGCCCGGCCAGGGCTGGCGCAAGATCAATTTTCCACCCGAATTGCGCGGGACGGGGTTCCCGGCATCATCCACCACGTCCGGCACGATGCCGAAAAACGGCAGCGTGGCGGATCCGGGTTTCGCGGGAATGGCTCCAGGCAGCGGCGTGATCATGATCCCCCCGGTCTCGGTCTGCCACCACGTATCCACAATGGGGCATCGCTTTCCTCCGATCACCTCATGATACCAAATCCAAGCCTCGGGGTTGATCGGTTCGCCCACCGTCCCCAACAAACGAAGGGAACTGAGGTCGTGTTTGTTCGGCCACTCGGGACCCCATTTCATGAACGCCCGAATCGCGGTGGGAGCCGTATATAAAATAGTGACCCCATACTTCTCAATGATGCTCCAGAACCGGTCGGGCTCGGGAAAATTCGGCGCGCCCTCGTACATCAGACTGACCGCCCCGTTGGCGAGCGGCCCGTAAACCACGTAGCTGTGGCCAGTCACCCACCCGATATCCGCGGTACACCAGTAGATATCCCGCGGTTGCAGATCGAAGACGTACTTGGTGGTCAATTTCGAGAACAATAAATAACCACCGGTCGTGTGGAGAATTCCCTTCGGCTTTCCGGTCGAACCGCTGGTGTAGAGAATGAACAGCGGCGCTTCGCTATCCATCTTCTCCGCGGGACAATCCGCATCCACTCGCGCCGCCTCCTCGTGCCACCACACTTCCCGTCCAGGCTGCATCTGGACCTCGTTGCGCGCGCGGCGCAGGACGATCACCTTTTGAATCGTCTTCGCCTGCGCCTCCCCCTGGGCGTCGCGCAGGCGCAGCGCCTCATCCACATTCTGCTTCAGCGGCACGATGGCCCCCCGGCGATAACCGCCATCGGCCGTGATCACCAGTTTGGCCTGTGAATCCTGGATGCGGTCGGCTACGGATTGCGCGCTGAAACCGCCAAACACCACCGAATGCACCGCGCCAATCCGGGCGCAGGCCAGCATCGCCACCGCCGCCTCGGGCACCATGGGCAGATAAATCAGCACCCGGTCCCCTTTGGAAATGCCGTTGCGCTTGAGCACATTGGCAAAAACACACACTTCGCGATGGAGCTGCTTGTACGTCAGCGTCCGTTCCTCGCCGGGCATCCCGGGCGCTGCCGGTTCGCCCTCCCAAATCAGGGCCGCCTGGTTCTCCCGGGGCGTGCCCAGATGAACATCCAAACAATTGTGGCAGGCGTTCAATTCGCCGCCGACGAACCACTGTGCGACGGGAGCTTGCCAGTCCAGCACCTTGCTCCAGGGCTTGAACCACGCCAGTTCCGCCGCGGCCTGCCGGCCCCAGAAACCCTCCGGATCGCGCACCGAGTCTTCATACAGCTTCCGGTAGTCGGCGAGCGACTTGACCAGGGCGCGTTCGGAAAAACCGGGCGGTGGAGAAAAGACGCGCTGCTCATTCAGGACGGACTCAATATTGGCGGATCGCGGGGCTGCTGGCGCCGGTTGGATTCCAGGTTCTGGCATAGTCATCCGCAACTTATTGCCCGGATAAGAGGGGACGTCAAGACCGGGAAGCGGCCGCGCGCGGAGGAGCGGCTTGGGATTCTCCCGGGTTGATTTCCACATTGCCGCTCCAATGGCCAGACGCCTTTCCTCTTTTTCGAGTTGAGTGGCGGGGGGCGGAGCCCTAGTCTCCCGCCCGAGATCGTGAATCT
>JBDHQH010000077.1:0-16648 GCA_039806935.1 Verrucomicrobiota bacterium | reverse complement strand
GAATTCGGAAAGTCCTATAATTTTTTTCTCTTGCAATTGTTTCCGGGACGAATCAATCTCGGGCCAATCCAAAGGAATTGGCGCCGAATGATGAAGATCGAGAGTCGTGAAGCGGAGCTGCGTTTGTGCGCGCAGGTCCGCGAGGTTCGACGTTGATTCACGGTTTCAGAAAAAAAGCGACTATGAAAAACCTACCAGTTATGTTCCCCAAACCCACCGCTTTGGCGTTGGGCCTGGCGTTGCTTGGCGGCGCAGGCGCCCGGGCGGATTACAATCCCATCCCCATCACCCCGGAGAGCTATACCTCGGATATCGTGGTGGAAAAAGCCGCGCCGCCGTCGCTCAGCGGCTACACCAGCGTGACGATTGACGGCGGCACCAATAACACCGGCGCCACGTTCTACGAAAGGGGTTACGCGGTGTCCCTGCCGTGGACTGGGCTGCCCGCGCCCGGCACGGAGATTGCGTCGGCCTCCGACCCGGCGCATGTGTTTCGCCTGCCGCCCTCGTATATGACCAACAACGTGGCGTTCATCGGGTCGCAGAACAGTTTGACGAACAGCTCGTTGTTGGAAACCCAGGTATTATCGGCCACGCTGACACTCGACGCGCCGGCGTCGTATGCCGCGCTTTCGCTGCTGATGGCCGGCGGCGGAACGAGCGCGGATACCAGGGTGCTCGTGCATCACCAGGGCGGGGGCGTCGAGACCTTCGTGGTGAGCACCACCGATTGGTTCAATACCACAGTCACGCCGGTATGGGTGGCGCGGGGCCGGGTCAATTTGGGCAACGGCAATCTCGAGACGTTGAACAGCACCACGCAGCCCAACCTGGTCAGCCTGGATTTGCCATTGTCCGATGCGGCGACCCCGGTGACGAAGGTCGAAATCCAGTACGGCAGCGGCAATTATCGTCTCTGTGTTTTCGCGGTGAGCGGATCCAGCGACATGTCCTCCTACACCCCGGTGGGGGTGCGTGGGTTCAATAAAGACGCGGTGATGGAGAAGGAGGGTCGGCCCGCCGGCTTTATCCTGGGGACCACCGCGACAATGGACGATCCGCCAACCAACAACGTCGGCCAGAGTTGGTTTGAAAAGGGTTTCGGCGGTCAGACGACCGCGGGGCTGCCGGCCGGAGGCGCGGAGGTCACCAGTGGAAATCACACCTTCCGGATGCCGAATTACGCGGGCAACTGTGTGGTGGTGGTCTGCCGGCATGACGGTTTCACCTCGGGGACGCTGACCTTGACGACGCCGGCCAGCTACAAGGGGCTGTCGGTGCTCAACAGCTCGGGCAACGGACCCTACACGGTCAATTATGTGATTCATCATCAGAGCGGGGAAACCCAGGCGGGCACCTTCAGCTCGCCGGATTGGTTTGGCGGCGGCACGCCGTTCTACACCGCCGGCGGCCGGGTCAAGAATAACGACCGGACCTTTGACATCCGGGATGGCAGCCGGATTTGGGCCAACGACATCGGGGTGACGAGCTCCAGTCCGGTTACCAGCATCGACTTCAACCACGCCTCCGGCAATGGCCGGACGATGATTTTCGCGTTGGGCGGGCAGACCGCGAGCGGGGGGAACTTCAATCCCGTCACGGTCACTGGCTACAACGCCGACGGCGTGATTGAGGCGACCCAACCCCTCTATCGCGGCAGCCTCTACACCGCGACCACTGCGACGATGGATTTGGGAACGAACAATTCGAATTTCACCTGGTACGAACAGGGGTGGTACACGAACTTCCCCGGCACGGGCCTGCCCGCGGCGGGCACGACGGTCAACAGTGTGAGCGCTCCTTCGCGGCATTACCAACTGGCCTCGAGCTATGCGGGGCCGAACGGGGTGCTGATCAGCACGAACAGCCAGGTGGCGAACATCAAGCCGGTCACTCCGGGCGCCTACACCGGAATCTCCCTGCTGACCGCGGGCGCCAGCATTGGCGGTTCGGGCATCATGACCAACCTCTGCGTCATTCAGCATGCCGACGGCTCGACCCAGACGAATGAGTTCTACGGCTACGACTGGTTCAACTCGAGCGTCCCGCCGGCGTATATCTCCAACGGCCGGGTGGACACGCGTTTCGGCCTGGTGGCCAACATCATGGGCGGCGTGCCGAGGTTGTTTGAATCGCAGTTTGCGTTGAACAATACGGTTAGTCCGGTCACCAACATCCAGGTGCGCTACAAACTCGCCGGAGGAGCGGCTTGGACCACCTATGTGATGGCGCTCAGCGGCACGACGGATCCGGTCGCGCCTATCATCGCGCAACCGACACCGAGCCGGAGGGTCTTTGAGGGCGCAACGACGACCTTCAGCGTGCCGGTGAGCGGAACGCCGCCAATCACGTACCAATGGCAGGTCGGGACCAACGGAGTATTTGTTGACCTGGCGGATAACGCTCAGGTCGGCGGGGCGACCACGGCATCGCTGACGTTGACCGGCGTGAGCATCACAAACCAGGGCGATTATCGGCTGACCGCCTTAAACGCGGGCGGCGGCGCGACCAATGGGCCGGGCAGTTTGCAGGTGCTTTCGGCCCTGACCAACATGGCGGCCGCCGGTGATCCGGTGGTTGGCTTCGGCGGTACTTGGCCGGATGCCGAGGCGCCGGCCAACGCGATCAACCACACGACCACGAAGTACCTGAACTTTGCGTCTGGATCGTCCCCGTTTGTGGGCCCGGTGGGCTTCACGGTGACGCCGTCCATCGGCATGACCACGCTCTCGGTGCTGCGGTTTTATACCGCGAATGACGCGGCGGAGCGTGATCCGGCTGATTTTGTGCTCGAGGGTTCTAATGACGGCGGGGCGACTTACGCCACGATTGCGTCGGGTCCGCTGGCGTTGCCGACGGACCGAAACGCGGCCGGCGCGGCGATCAATCCCCTGACCCAGGTCCTCCAGGAGGTCCGGTTCAACAACACGGTTGGATACACCAGCTATAAATTGTCATTCAACCACGTTCGCAACAATGACACCACGAGCTTGATGCAGATTGGCGAGGTCGAATTCCTCGGGTATCCGACACCAACGCTGCCAATCATCACCCGGCAACCGGTGACCTCGATCAAGGTGTACGCGGGCGCGACGCCGACCGTCAGCCTGACGGCCATTGGAATGCCGACGAATCTGGCGTATCAATGGTACCTGAATGGCTCCACGGCGATTCCCGGCGCGACCGCCCGCAGCTACACTTTGCCGCCCGTTCAGGCGACGGA
This sequence comes from Verrucomicrobiota bacterium, assembly GCA_039806935.1. GTDB lineage: Bacteria > Verrucomicrobiota > Verrucomicrobiia > Limisphaerales > UBA8199 > JBDHQH01. Next base: position 13,425 of record JBDHQH010000077.1, on the reverse strand, counting down.
TTCCGGCAAATCGTTCTCCTGCACCGTCACCAACGCCATCGGCGCGAAGGTCAGCGGCAGCGCGGTGCTGGCCGTGGTGAGCGCGCCGACACAGGCGTATCCGACGGCGGTGATCGGCAGCGCGCCGGTTGGTTACTGGCGGCTGGGCGAGGGTCCCGACAACGGCTCGGGCAACAACGGGGTGATCGCCTACGACAGCGTCGGCGGCCGCAACGGCATTTATACCAACGTGGTGTTGGGGGTGGACGGCTTCAATCCGGCCGCTGATCCCGACACGGCGGTGTCGCTCGGTTATCCGGCGCTCACTGACAGCTATGTGAGCCGGATTTACGGAGTCGATTTTTCCGCGCCCACGAACAGCAACGGCGCGTTCACGATCGAGGCCTGGGTGAAAGCCGCCGCGCAGCTCTATAGCGGCGCGGGCATTGTGGCCAAGGGTTTCGGCGGCGGCGGAGAGCAATTCGCGCTCGATTGCGGCGCGGCCAATAACGGGTTCCGGTTCTATGTGCGAAACTCGGCCGGGACTGTGTCCGGAGCGGCCGGCACCGTGACGCCGGACGACCGGTGGCACCATTTGCTCGGCGTGCTGGATCAAGTGAATTCGAGGGTGATTCTCTACGTGGACGGCCTGTCCAACGCGAGCGCGACCATCACCCCGGGCTCCGGGGTGCAGGCGACGACCTGGCCGATGACCATCGGCGCCCGGGCGGCGAACGCCTCGACGAACGATAACCTGCAATTCCTTGGCTCGATTGATGACGTGGCGGTCTATAACACCGCCTTCACTCCGGCGCAGGCGCTGAGTCATTTTTACGCCGCGCATTTCCCGCCGCAATTCCTCCTGCAACCGACCAATACCAGCGCGGCGGAAGGCTCGACGGCGACCTTCTACGCCTCGGCTTATGGGGCGGGCGCGCTGAGCTATCAGTGGTATCAATCCACCGATGGCGGCGGGACCTTCACTCCCCTCGCGGGCAAGACCTCGGCCAACCTCGTGCTGGCGAATGTGCCGGCGACCCTCAACGGGTATCTGTACCGGGCGACCGCGCTGAACGAGTTCGGCTCCGTCAACAGCGACCCGGTGACCCTGACAGTGCTGTCCGGCTATCCTTACTTCGGGGTGGATCTGCCGCCGCGCGTGGTGGTCTATGCCGGGCGGACCCTGCAGCTTGCGGTTTCCGCCCTGGGCAGCTCGCCCTTCGATTATCAATGGACGAAGGACGGCGCGCCTCTCGCCGACGGCGGCCGGATCAGCGGATCGCGGAGCGCGGTGTTGAGCGTGGCCGGCGCGCAGCCCGGCGACGCGGGTTCCTACCAGGTGACCGTGGCCAACAGTTACGGCACGGCTCCCAGCTCAGTGGCCGTGGTCTCCGTGCAAACCCGCCCGAGCTTTAACACCGACGGGGCGGGATGGACGCTCAACGGCGGGGCGACCATCGCTAACAACACGCTCGCGCTGACGGTCGGCGCCGGGGCCACGGCGCGGAGCGCGTTTTATCCGTATCCGGTGTACGTCGGAGCTTTCCAGGCGTCGTTCACCTATCAGGACGTGGGCGGCGGCGGGGCTGACGGCATGGCGTTCGTGCTGCACAATGATCCCCGCGGGCCGACGGCGCTCGGCGGCGCGGGCGGCAGCCTGGGCGTTTCGGGCATCGCGCCGAGCGCGGAGTTGGAGTTCAACATTTGGTCTTCCGGACTGGATGTGTTCCCCGGCATTGCCTGGCATGTGAACGGAGACCGCGGCGGTTACGTCTCGACTCCGCCGGTCAACGTGGCGAGTGGCAATCCCATTCAGGTGAACGTGGCCTACGCCAACGGCACGGCTAGTGTGACGCTGCGGGACACCAGCCTGGGCGGTGTGTTCCAAGCCTCGCTGGCGGTCGGCGACCTGCCCACGATTGTGGGCGGACAGACGGCCTGGGTCGGGTTTACCGGCGCGGATGGCGGGACGCCGTCCACGCAGAATGTGAGCGACTTCGTGTTCGTGCCGTATCCGGCGCTCCAAGCGCAGGCTTCCGGCAATAACGTGGTGCTTACCTGGCCGGCTGCCATCGGCGGTTACTCGCTGGAGGCGCGGTCCTCGCTGACGAGCGGCTCCTGGGCCGCGATCACCCCGCCGATCACGCAAAGCGGCGCTGTGTATCAGGCCACCATCTCGGCCGGCGCCGGCCCGCAGTTCTTCCGCCTGGTCATGCCGTAGGGCGCGAATTCACGCGCCGCGCAAAGCGGCGCGATCTCTTCAGGGCCGGGGATACCTCCCCGGCCCTTTTTTGGCTCCATGAGCATGGGGCGGGAGGGCCGCGGCGACCGCTTTACTCCGGCTCGGCGCTCTGCAAAGGTTTTCGCGGCATGAACGAGCGGCGGGTGATCGTGGTGGGCGGCGGAGCGGCGGGAATTTTCGCCGCGATCGCCTGCGCCGAGGCGTCTCCGGGCGCGCGCGTCACGGTGCTGGAGCAAAGCGCGCGGCTGCTCGGCAAGGTGCGCATTTCGGGGGGCGGACGCTGCAACGTCACCAATGCCTGCGACGACCCGTCGCAACTGAGTGAGTTCTATCCCCGCGGCGGCTCTGCGCTGCTCGGGCCGTTTCACCGTTTCCGTTCGGGGGATACGATTCGCTGGTTTCAGAACCGCGGGGTGGCGCTGAAAACCGAGCCGGACGGGCGGGTTTTCCCCGGCACCGACTCGTCGGGGACGATTGTGGATTGCCTGTTGCGCGCGGCGCGCGACGCGGGAGTGAGGCTGCTTACGGGCTGCCGGGTGGCGGGCGCGGCTCGAACCGAGGACGGTTTTGAGCTGACCATGGGGCTGGGCCGGACGCTGCCTGCGGAGCGGTTGCTCTTGGCGACCGGCGGCTGCCGGGGCCCGGGCGCCGGCGGGTTGGCTGTTCAACTGGGGCACAGCTTGCTTCCGCCGGTTCCCTCGCTCTTTTCGTTTCATATCGCGGCGGCCTGGTTGCGGGCCCTGGCCGGGATCAGCCTGGGCGAGGTGGAGCTTTCCGCGCCCTCGCTGAGTTTGCGCCAGCGCGGTCCGGTGTTGTTGACGCATGAGGGGCTGAGCGGGCCCGCGGTGCTGCGGCTTTCGGCCTGGGGCGCGCGCGCCATGCGGGAATCAGGCTACCGGTTTCCGCTACGGGTAAACTGGGCCGCGGATCGTTCGCCCGAGCAATGGGACGCCCTGTTCGGGGCCAGCCGCGCCGCCCATCCGGCGCGGCGGATCGCCAACACCCCGCTGCCGCCGCTTCCCGCGCGGCTGTGGGAAGCCCTGGTCTCGGAGTCCGGCGTGGCGAGAGAGATCCGCTGGGCCGAACTCTCCGCGACCCGGCGGCGCCGCCTGATTCAATCCCTCCGCGCGACCGAACTGGAGGTGACAGGAAAAAGCCTCAATCAAGACGAGTTTGTCACCTGCGGCGGGGTGCCGCTCCGCGAGGTGGACTTCCGCGGCATGGAAAGTCGCCTCACCCCGGGTTTGCATTTGGCGGGTGAATTGCTCGACATCGACGGCGTCACCGGCGGCTTTAATTTTCAGGCCGCGTGGACGACCGGCTGGCTGGCCGGGAACGCGATGGCCGCCGCTCTGCGTCAGGCCGGAGCGGGGTAGTCGATGGTCGCGCCGTGGCGATGGACGAGGCTGGCGCCCAGCCAGCCACCGACCAGCATCAACGCCACCCCGATGATCGACAAAATGAACGGACCGACCGGTCCGCTGGCGTGGGTCAGCCGCATCGCCCAGTTGGCGCCGAACATGAGCACGACCAGCAGATGGATCGACATGTGGACCAGGCCGATCCGCCGGGCCCGCGGCTCGCGGATCGACAGCAAATCCACCAGGCCGGGACCCGCCGCGAGCAGCGCGCCCGCCAGGCCGCCGGCCATGGTGTAAAAAGCCACCGGCTCCCAGACCGCGGCCCGGCCCAGGCCGGAAAAGGCGATGATGTCGGCCGCCAGCGAAAAGATCCACAGGCCAATCGGAAAGGTGACCAGCATCGGATGAATCGGATGCCCGCGAACCGTGGCAGGTGTTTTCATTGATAATTGTTCTCCCCGCCTCAACCTGGCTCACGGGCGGCCGGAGGTAAAATCGGGTGTTCCGCCCACCCGGGGGAATAAATTTCGGGCGCCCGGGTTGACAGGCCGGGCCGGAGGACTAGGGTAGGAGCAGGAGATTGTATGATACGCGTAAGGCGGGTTTATGCGCCATCGGCGGCGGGTGATGGCGCGCGTTATCTGGTGGATCATTTGTGGCCGCGGGGGTTGAAGAAAGAGGCCGTGAAGGTGAAGGGTTGGGTGAAAACGGTTTCGCCCAGCAACGAATTGCGGCACTGGTTCGGCCACGACCCGGCGAAATGGGGGGAGTTCCAGACCCGTTATTTTGCTGAGTTGGACCAGAAACCGGAAGCGTGGCAGCCGCTGCTTGAGGCTGCCCGGGAGGAGGATATTTGCCTGGTGTTCAGCGCTCGCGACGAGGAGCACAACAACGCGGTGGCGCTGAAAAGCTATCTGGAGCGGCGGCTCAAAAAAACCACCGCGGGGCGCTCGCGTCGGCTGGCCGCGGTCTGAGGCGCGCCGGCGGCGGGAAAGCTCCGGGGGAAAGGGCGGCTCGCGACCATGGAAAGAATTGCGATCAACGGATTCGGGCGCATCGGCCGGGCGGCGTTGAAAATCGCGCTGGAAACACCCGGCCTCGAGGTGGTCGCGATCAACGACCTCGCGCCGCTCGAGAATCTGGCCTATCTCCTGCGGTACGACACCGTGTACGGGCGCTGCCCCCATCCCGTCGAGGTGAGCGCAGGGCAGTTGGTCGTGAGCGGCCGGAGCATTCGGGTGTTGCAAGAGCGTGATCCGGCGAAACTCCCCTGGCGCGAGCTGCAAATTGACCTCGTGTTGGAATGCACCGGTCGGTTCACGAAACGCGAGGATTTGGAGAAACACCTTCAGGCCGGCGCACGGCGCGCGATCCTGTCTGCTCCCTCGGGAAGCGAGGAGGTCGTGACACGGGTGACAGGCGTCAACGAGCCGGGAAAATCGGAGGGCGTGGTCTCTTGTGCCAGTTGCACCACCAATTGCATCGCCCCGGTGGCGGAAATCATGGATCGCCGGATCGGAGTGAGGAAGGCGACGATGACCACGGTGCATGCCTATACGGCGAACCAGGGGATGGTGGATGGCCCGAGCAAAAAGCCGCGGCGCGGCCGGGCCGGGGCGGCGAACCTCGTGCCGACCTCGACCGGGGCGGCTATCGCCACCACGAAAGTGCTCCCGCAGTTGCGTGGCAAATTCGACGGCCTGGCCGTGCGGGTGCCGGTGCCGGCCGGCTCGCTGGCTGATTTGGTGTTTGTCACCGCGCGCGCCACCAGCGTCGGCGAGGTGAATCAGATTTTTCAGGAGGAGGCGCGGAGCGACCGGTACCGGGGCATTCTGGGCGTGACGGAGGATCCGATTGTCTCGGCGGACATCATTCAGGATCCGCGGGCGTCGATTGTGGATCTGGGAATGACCCAGGTCATCGATGGCGACCTGGTCAAGGTGCTGAGCTGGTACGACAATGAGTGGGGCTACGCCTCGCAATTGGTGCGGGAGGCGGCGCGGGCGGCGCAAGGCTCATGAGCCAGGCCGCCACACCTCGCCGCGAAGGGATCAGGGCCGCGCCGCGGGCGCATTGGCTCGCGCTGTTCTGGGGCTCCACGGTCGGCAAGAAGGTGATCATGGCCTTGACTGGCGCCCTCGGGGTCGGGTTTCTCCTGTTGCATGTGTCCTTGAATCTCATGGCTTACGGGGGCGCCGCGCCGATCGATGGGGCGGACGCCTTTTTGAAATCCACCGGTGGCTGGTTGTGGCTGGCCCGGGCGATTTTGATCGCCGCGGTGGTGCTGCACATTCTGACGGCGTACCAATTATCCCGGCTCAGCCTGAAGAGCCGGCCGGTGAACTACCAAAAATGGGCGCCGGTCGGATCGGATTGGGCTTCGCGGACGATGCGCTGGACGGGCGTTTTTCTGGCGGCGTTTATTGTCCTGCACGTGCTGCACCTCGCGACGGGAACGTTGCATCCGGATTTCGTGCCGGACGGCATTTATCATAACGTGGCGACCGCCTTTCGGGTGTGGTATGTCTCGGCATTATACCTTGCCGCCATGGGCCTGCTGGCGCTGCATGTGTATCATGGGGCCTGGAGCATGTTTCAATCCCTCGGCTTCGATCACCCGAAGTACGCGGTCTGGGTTCGCCCAACCGCCACGACGATCACGCTGCTGGTCGCGCTGGGATTTATCTCGATTCCCCTCGGGGTGCTGCTGGGCGCGATTGGGTAGCGGCTTATGAATCTGACCTTTCACATTTGGCGGCAACGAGCAGCGCAGGATCCCGGCCGGCTGGTCAAGTACGAGCTCACCGGGGCCGAGCCGGACCTGTCCGTGCTCGAGGCGATCGACATCCTCAATGAACAACTGATGGGGCGCGGGGAGGCGCCGGTGGCCTTTGACAGTGATTGCCGTGAGGGGATCTGCGGCGCCTGCGGCTTCCTGATCAACGGCATCGCGCATGGCCCGCAACGCGGCTCCACGGTCTGCCAGCTTCACTTGCGGTATTTCCAGGACGGCGCGACGCTTCAGCTCGAGCCGTGGCGGGATCGGGCCTTCCCGGTGATCCAGGATTTAGTGGTCGATCGCGGCAGCCTGGACCGGATCGTTCAGGCCGGCGGTTTCATTTCGGCCCGCACGGGCGCCGCGCCGGAGGCGAATGCGGTGCCGGTGGCAAAGGTGGACGCGGAGCTGGCCATGGACGCCGCGGCCTGCATCGGCTGCGGGGCGTGCGTGGCGGCCTGTCCCAACGGCTCGTCCGCCCTTTTTACCGCGGCCAAGATTTCGCATTTATCGCTGCTGCCGCAAGGCCAGCCCGAGCGCGCCCGCCGGGTCATCCACATGGTAGCGGCAATGGATCGGGAGGGTTTTGGCAATTGCTCGATGCATCGCGAGTGTGAGGCGGTTTGCCCGAAGGAAATCAGCGTGCGCTTCATCACGCGCATGAACCGTGAGTACCTGCGCGCCAGTTTCAAGGAACGGGAGATCGTGGTTCCCGAATTGGCCGGCAGGGCGCCGGCCTGAGCCAGCGGCAGGAGGCTGAGGCTGGGCTATCGAACCATTCATGCGAAGCACAATCTCTCCGGCGCTTCCCGCGCGAGACTTTGCCGGACGGCAGGCGACTGGACATCGGAGGGCCCGGCAATCCCGCTCATGATCGATGCCGGCGGGCGCGCGGGCAACCCGTCTCGCCGCATTGCATTTGTGGAGGACTGAGCGATTTTGAATCAACCGGCCCGGGTATTTGGGCTTGGGAATTGGTGAGGAAGGGAAATATGAGAAATTATAAATACTTGATTGTCGGCGGCGGTATGACCGCCGACGCCGCGGTGGCAGGCATTCGGGAACTGGACACGGAGGGGACGATCGGCATTATCAGCGCCGAACCGGACGCCCCGTATGATCGTCCGCCGCTTACCAAGGCCCTCTGGAAGGGCAAGCCGCTGGAGAGTGTTTGGCGTCCTACCCGGGATCGGCATGCCGACCTGCATCTGGGCCGCACGGCCGTGGCCATCGACGTGGCGCGCAAGACCATCACGGACAATCAAAAAGACGTTTATGGCTACGCTCAACTGTTGCTCGCCACGGGCGGATCGCCGCGCCGTCTGCCCTTTGGCGGAGAGGACATTCTTTATTACCGGACCCTGGCGGACTATCGCCGGCTGCGCGAGTGGGCGGAGCGGGGGAAACGCTTTGCCGTGATTGGCGGGGGCTTCATCGGCTCGGAATTGGCGGCGGCGCTGGCGATGAATCAGAAGGAAGTGGTGCTGCTGTTCCCCGGCTCGGGTGTTTGCCAGCGGGTGTTTCCGTCGGACTTGTCGCGCTTTGTCACCGAGTATTACAGCCAGAAGGGGGTCGAGGTGTGGGTTGGCGAGTCCGCGGCGGGCCTGGCGCGGCGCGGCGGCCAATGGGTGGTCAAAACCGGGAGCGGACGCGAGGCGGTCGTGGATGGCGTGGCGGCCGGCCTGGGCCTCCAGCCCAATGTCGATTTAGCTCAAAAAGCGGGCCTCGAGATCGGGGATGGAATCCGGGTGGATGAATTTTTGCGCGCGAGCCACCCGGGAATTTACGCGGCCGGCGACGTGGCGAATTTTTACAACCCCGCACTGGATCGCCGGTTGCGGGTGGAACACGAGGACAACGCCAACACCATGGGACGCCTGGCGGGCCGGAACATGGCCGGCGCCAGCGAACCATACCACCATTTGCCGTTCTTCTATTCCGATCTGTTTGATCTCGGGTACGAGGCGGTCGGCGAGGTGGATTCGCGGCTGAGCGCCCTGGCCGACTGGAAGGAGCCGCACCGCGAGGGGGTGGTGTATTTCCAGAAGGAGGGCCGGGTGCGCGGGGTGCTGCTTTGGAATGTCTGGGGGCAGGTGGACGCGGCGCGGGAGTTGATCGCGGGCCAGCAAGCTTTCCGTCCTGAAGAACTTAAACATCGGCTGCCGCAAGCGGCCTGAGCGAGGGAGAATCCATGAAAACGAATCCATTGAGAGAACTTGAGGCCCTGGGGCAAAGCGTCTGGCTGGACTATCTCAGTCGCAGCGCGATCCAATCCGGACGGCTCAAACGCTGGATCGAGGAGGACGGAGCGAGTGGTTTGACCTCGAACCCCTCTATTTTCGAGAAAGCCATTGGGCAAAGCGAGGACTACGACGAGGCGATCCAAACTCTCGCGCGGCAGGGGAAGAGCGTCGAGGAAACTTACCAGACACTGACCGTCGGGGACATTCAGATGGCCGCCGACCTGTTCCGGCCGACGTACGATCGGACCCAGGGGGCTGACGGCTTTGTGAGCCTGGAGGTTTCGCCGTTGCTGGCGCGGGATACGGAGGGCACGGTGACCGAGGCGCGCGCGCTCTGGGCGGCGATCCGGCGGCCCAACGCGTTCATCAAGGTGCCGGCCACTCGCGAGGGCTTGCCCGCCATCCAGCAACTGATCAGCGAGGGGGTCAACGTCAATATCACCCTGCTCTTTGGGCTGCCGCGCTATCGCGAGGTGGCCGAGGCCTACCTCGCGGGATTGGAAGCGCGGATGGCGCGGGGGCAATCGCTGTCCGGCGTCGCCAGCGTGGCCAGCTTTTTTCTCAGCCGGATTGATGTCCTGCTCGATCCGCGGCTCGAGGAAATCATGAAAGCCGGCGGGCCGCGGGCGGAGTTGGCGAAGCAGGTCCATGGGCAGGCGGCCATCGCCAGCGCCAAGATCGCCCGGCAAATTTATGAGGAGATTTTCGGCCGCGACCGCTTTCGCCGGTTGCGGGAGCGCGGCGCGCGCGTCCAAAAGCTCCTGTGGGCGAGCACCAGCACCAAAAACCCGGCGTATCCGGATTTGAAGTATGTCGAGCCGTTGATCGGGCCGGAGACGATCAACACCATGCCGCTGGAGACGATGGATGCCTGCCGCGACCACGGCCGCGTGGGACTCACTCTGGGACAGGGTGTGGCCGAGGCGCGGGCCGCGCTCGAGCGGCTTGCGGAGTTGGGAATCAATCTGGACGCGGCCACCGGGCAGTTGGAGGAAGAGGGCGTCCAAAAGTTCATCCGGTCCTTCGAACTACTTGCGCAAACCCTGGGCCGGAGACGCGAGGCCGCGCTGGCGCGCGCGGAATCTCGCGGTTAGCGGGGCGGCTCGGGCGCTGATACCGTGCCGGCCGAGGCCGCGGAGATCGGATCCATTCCGGCTTCGAGCCGCCGCCGCAGGCGCCCAATGCTGGCTTCGATGCGATCCAGGTACCAGTTCGGCCCCGCCGGGTAGGGATCCCGGAGGAATTGATGGAGGCCGAGCAGAGCCGCGTCCAGGCGCGGCCGGACGAAATGGTCCCAGAAATCGGGCGTGCGGCGGATTAAGTCGTCCGCGCTGGCAAAGCCGGCGACGAACTGATGGCGATCCCCTGAAAAGCGCGCCGCCTCGGCGAATTCCTCATACAAGATCGGCAGCTTGGGAAGGTAGTCTTCGGCGGCCATCTGGCCGAGGAGGTCGGCGGTAGCCAGCGCCAGCCCGCCGATGCGCTCGGCTTCGTTTGAAAAGGGGATGGCGCCCAGGCTGGCGTTGATCCCCGTACAGCGAATCATGTTCCGCACGGCGTCGATCTCCGCCGGACCGAACCCTTTTTCGGCCAGCAGCGCGGCGGCAAATTCCGCGCTGCGATCGACGTGAGTAACGGTGTATTTGGCGCCGGTGCCCTGGCGGTCATCCTGCCGTTTTAAGTAACCGGTGTCGTGAAGCAGCACCGCTGCGATAGCGAGTTGAAACGCCCGCTCGCTCAGTACCGGCTGGGCGCCCGCCTCCTGCCGGCCGGCCAGCAGGCGGGCCAGACACAAAGTGCCCTGCAAGGTGTGCTCGAAATCGTGATAACGCGCATCCACCGCCTGGTAGCCGGGGTAACGGCCCGTGAAGCACTCCACCGCCCAGCCAAAAACCCGGGGCACGAAAAGGGCATCGCCCTGGGGAAACAGCCGCTGGTGGCGGGTCTGCACCTCCGCCTCCACTGCCGCCGGATCTTTGGTTGAAACCGGATGAAGCATACGTCTTTTTTACGGGAGAAATGCCCGATTTGCACGCACTTTCTGATACCGGGCTTGTTCCCGGCGGATTTCTGGAGAATATCTTATGAGTGCGTTATTTCGGCGGCAACGATCAGGCCCTCGTCGCAACCTCCCGCTCGACCTGGGAAATTTTGCGGCGCGTCGCGCGCTATCTGCGCCCCTATAAAGGACTGGCCGCCGCCACCATCGGCTGCGCGCTATTCTCCATGGGGTGCTCGCTGGCCTACCCGCGGCTGACGCAATTTCTGATCGACGATGTGGTGGGCCGGAGCCAGACCCGGCTGTTGCCGGTGGCGGTGCTGGGCCTGCTCGGCGCGTTTTTTCTGCGCGATTTATTTAACAGCCTGCGCATCCGCATCAACAACATTTTCGAGCAGAATGTCATTTTCGACATGCGCCGCGAGGTCTTCGCGCGGTTGCAGCGGTTGCCGGCGGGTTACTTTGACCAGCGGGCCTCGGGGGATCTGATGACGCGGGTCATCGAGGACATCAACGCGGTCGAGCGCGTGCTCATCGATGGCACCGAGCAGGGCAGCGTGGCCCTGCTGTCCATTGCGGGGGTGGCGACGATCATGTTCGCCACGAATCCCGCTCTGGCGGCGGTGGCCATGATTCCCTTGCCGTTGCTCGCCGGCGGGGCGATGTGGTACACGCTGACCGCGCACCGCCGCTACCGCGTCCAACGCCAGGCCGCCAGCGCCATGAACGCGCTCTTAATGGACGACCTCCAGGGTATCCGCCAAATCAAAGCCTACAGCCGCGAGGCGCATGAGGACGAGCGCTTCGCCCGGCGGGCGCACGAGCTGCGCGCCGGCAGTCTCGGGATCATGAAAGTCTGGGCGATTTATTCGCCCGCGATGAGTTTCGCCAGCGCGCTGGGCATGGTGCTGGTGCTCTGGATGGGCGGGCGCCAGGTGGCCGCCGGAACCCTCACCGTCGGCCAGTTGGTCGGGTTTTTGTTCTATCTGGGGCTGTTTTACGAGCCGGTGACGCGCCTGCATGCGCTGAATCAGTTGCTCCAGGCCGCGCGCGCTGCCGGCGAACGCGTCTTCGACATCGTGGATACGCCGATGGAACGTTCGGATTCGCTGCCGCGCCGGCCCTTGAGATCACCCGTTCGCGGCGAAGTCGTTTTTGAGAACGTCGATTTTCAATATCAAGCCGCGCGGCCGGTATTGCGCGGAGTTTCCCTCTGCGCCCGGCCCGGGGAGATGATTGCGCTGGTCGGGCCCACCGGCGCCGGCAAATCCAGCCTGGTGAATCTGCTGCCCGGCTTTCACGACCCCACCGCCGGCCGTATTCTCTTGGACGGCCAGGATACGCGCGAGATCACCCTTGCCTCGCTCCGCGAGCACATCGCCGTGGTGAGCCAGGAGCCCTTTCTATTCAATGGCACCATCCGCGAGAATATTCTTTACGGCAGGCTCGAGGCCGCGGAGCGCGATCTGGTCGCCGCCGCCAAAGCCGCGAATTGCCATGAATTCATCGAGCGGCTGCCCGAGGGTTACGAGTCCCGGGTCGGCGAGCGCGGCGTCAAGCTCAGCGTGGGGGAAAAGCAGCGCGTCAGCATCGCCCGGGCGCTGTTGAAAAACGCTCCTATTCTGATTCTGGACGAAGCCACGGCCAGCGTGGACACGGCCACCGAAAAACTTATTCAAGAGGCTTTGGAACGGCTGATGGCCAATCGCACCAGCTTCGTCATCGCCCACCGGCTCAGCACCATCCGGCATGCCGATCAGATCCTTGTGTTGCGGCGCGGCCAAATTGTCGAACGCGGCGGACATGAGGAGTTGCTGGCCAGCCGTGGTCTCTACAGCCGGTTGGCCCTGATCCAGGGCGCTCATTTCATCGAGGATCAATTCCAGGCGCTCGAGGCCGCCAACTCATAAGGCCATTCCGGGTGATCGGGAATTCGGGATGGGAATTCTGGATGTAGCCGCAGCCTTCAGGCTGCGTTCCCTGTCTGGCCCGGCGCCGGACGCAGCCTGAAGGCAGCGACTACAGGGGGATTTCCGATCAGACGCTCCGGATGTAGCCGCAGCCTTCAGGTTGCGCTCCCCGTTTGGCCCGGGCGCCGGACGCAGCCTGAAGGCAGCGACTACAGGGGGATTTCCGATCAGACGCTCCGGATGTAGCCGCAGCCTTCAGGTTGCGCTCCCCGTTTGGCCCGGACGCCGAACGCAGCCTGAAGGCTGCGACTACAGGGGGATTTCCGATCAGACGCTCCGGATGTAGCCGCAGCCTTCAGGTTGCGTTCCCCGTTTGGCCCGGACGCCGAACGTAGCCTGAAGGCTGCGACTACATGGGGATTTCCGATCAGACGCTCCGGATGTAGCCGCAGTCTTCAGGTTGCGCTCCCCGTTTGGCCCGGACGCCGGACGCAGCCTAAAGGCTGCGACTACATGGGGATTCCCGATCAGGCACTCCGGATGTAGCCGCAACCTTCAGGCTGCGTTCCCTGTCTGGTCCGGACGCCGGACGCAGCCTGAAGGCTGCGACTACATGGGGATTTCCGATCAGACGCTCCGGATGTAGCCGCAGCCTTCAGGCTGCGCTCCCCGTTTGGCACGGACGCCGGACGCAGCCTGAAGGCAGCGACTACATGGGGACTCCCGATCAGACACTCCGGATGTAGCCGCAACCTTCAGGTTGCGCTCCCCGTTTGGCACGGACGCCGGACGCAGCCTAAAGGCTGCGACTACATGGGGATTCCCGATCAGACGCTCCGGATGTAGCCGCAACCTTCAGGTTGCGCTCCCCGCCCGGCCCCTGGCCATTCTCCTGCCTCACGGATTCCGGGCCGC
>JBDHQH010000076.1:0-16826 GCA_039806935.1 Verrucomicrobiota bacterium | reverse complement strand
GCTGCGACTACATGGGGACGGGCAGGGACGTTTCGCTGAAACGCACTTTGGGGTTGCGGACACGCCGGGCTGGGCGACCTGGGGTGTCCGCTGGGAAAAACCTTGTGAGTTGGGCGGGAATTAGGCTAGCAACAGCCTGATTTAGTCATGTATAAACAGTTTACGTTGCGAAGATGTGCGCGGAGCGAACAATGATCGGCGGTGAGCGGATTCCGGGCCGGAATTGGCGCGACCCGGTGGCTGCCGCGGGGCTCGGCGGGAGGGCAGGGATGTCAGAAGGTATCCTTTTTTTGCTTTTCTATTTGACCCACTGTGCGAATTCCGATACTCCAAGCAAGCTGCTCGGATGGTCGCCTGTTTTCGAGCGCATCAATCAAATCGTCGGCGCGAGCCGCGACGCGTAAATGCTGAATACCAAGACATTTTTGGCGGTGGACTTCGGAGCGGGCAGCCTCAAGCTGGCCGAGTTTGAGGTGAATGAGTCCGGCGGGCTGCGGCTCAAGCAATACGGAATCAAGCCGCTGGGGGCGGAGGGCGCGCAGGATTCGGCGCGCGAGGCGGTGGTGCAGAAGGCGATGGCCGCGTTGATGACGGAATTGGGCATTCGCGCCCGGACGGTCAATGTTTGCGCGCCGGGGTTCCACGTTTTTTCCAAATTCGTGAAATTGCCGCCGGTGGACACCGGCAAGGTGACGCAGATCGTCCAGTACGAGGCGCAGCAGAACGTGCCGTTTCCGCTGGAGGAGGTGGTTTGGGATTATCAGATTTTGGGGAAGACCGCCGGCGGGGAGCAGGAGGTGCTGTTGGTGGCGATCAAATCCGAGATTGTCGAGGGTTTGTTCCGCATCACCGAGAACGCGGGGTTGAAACTGCAGGTGGCCGATGTTTCCGCGGCGGCGTTGTGCAATTCGTTCCGCTATAATTATGGCGATCTCGAGGATTGCACCATGTTGCTGGATATCGGGGCGAAGACCAGCAACCTGTTGTTTTTCGAGAAGGGCAAGGTGTACGCCCGCAGCCTGAGTCTGGGCGCTAATTCCATCACGCAGGATTTCGCAAGCGAATCGAAAAAGAAGTTCGATGTCGCGGAGAAGATCAAGATTGACGAGGGTTTTGTGAGCCTGGGCGGCGCCTACGAGGAGCCCGAAAACCAGGATCAGGCGGCGATTTCCAAGATCGCGCGGCAATTCATGACCCGGCTGCACATCCAGGTGAACCAGACGATGCAGTTTTACCGGGGGCAGCAAGGGGGTTCGGCGCCGGTGCGGTTGTTTCTCTCGGGGGGCGCCTCGGTGATGCCCTATACGGCGCAGTTCTTCGCGGAGAAGCTCAATGTGCCGGTCGAGTATTTCAACCCGCTGCGGAACGTGCAGATTGATCCGTCGCTGAATCTGGAGGATTTGGCGCGGGTGGCGCACAGCCTGGGCGAGGTGGTCGGTTTGGGCCTGCGCAATCTGGCGCGCTGCCCGATCGAGTTGAACCTCATGCCCGCAAGCACGCTGCGGTGGCAGACGTTCAACGAGAAAAAACCCTATTTCATCGCCACCGTCTTCAGCCTGGTGCTGGTGGTGGCGGCGATGGCGTTTTTGTTCGATAAACTGGCTGGGGTGAAGCAGGCGGCGCTGGAGGACACGCACCGGGAGGTGGAGCCGCTGCAAATGAAGGCTCAGCAATTTCAGGCGGCCTACAAGGAACTGCAGAAGTCGCAGAAGGACGAGGAGCAGATCGTGGCCTGGATGGCTGATCGCTATTACTGGGTCGATGTGCTGACGGCGATCCGGGAGGGGATGATCCGGGCTGAAAACGCCATGCGGACGCGATTGCGCACGGAAACCGGGGTTTGGATTGACCAGTTCGTGACTGGCCAGCCGCAGACGGATCTGGCGGTCGAGGAGGGGGCGGCGACGACCGCGCCGGTGACGCCGGGCTTCAACGCCGCCGAGCAGGAGATGTTCATGCGGCGCTACGGCATTCGTCCCGGCGGCATGGGCGCGCCGGGAATGGCGGAAGCACCCATGCCGGGGGTGGCGCCGGGGATGGAGGCTCCCCAGCCCGAGGGAGGCGCTCCGGTGATGAATCCAGACGGCACTCCCGCTTTGAATCCGGACGGCACGCCGATGCTGTCGGCGAAGAAGGGAGCGACCAACGAGATCGACAATATCACCATCACCTTCCGGGCCGTCAGCCTGAACTCGATTCAGCCGGACGCGAACAAGGAGATGCTGTATTCCGTGCTCAACGAGCTGCGGAACAACCCGCTCTTTGATCCGAAGGAGACCAAGGACACCGGCACGATCGGCACCGAGGAATCGCCGGGCACCTTCACGTTCGGGATCACGGTGAAACTCAAGCAGCCGCTCAAACTGTGATATGGACTGGATCAAACGAAATCTTTATTTCCTGATCGGGAGCGCGGCGGCGCTGGCGCTGCTGATCGCGGCGGGTCTGTTTTTGTATTCCAAGTGGCAGCTCAACAACGAGATCATGGAAAAGCTCAACGCGGATTACGCGGAGCTGGACCGGTTGAACAAGCAGAAGCCGCATCCCGGCTCGGGGCAGGTCAATAACATCGCGCTGGCCAGGGAGCAAACGCAGCAGGTGCGGGCCTTCGTCCAGAAGGCGCGCAAATATTTCGAGACCGTCCCCGCCATTCCGCCGGGCACGAATCTCACGGACCGCGATTTCTCGATCGCCCTGAGCCAGACGATCGATCAAATGCAGCGGGAGGCAACGAATTCGAGCGTTTTTCTGCCGCCCAACTACACGTTTTCCTTCGCGGCGCAGAAATTGAAGGTGTCTTTCGCGGCGCACAGTCTCGAGCCGCTGGCCGAGCAACTGGGCGAGGTGCGGGCCGTCTGCCAGGTGTTGTTTAAAGCCAAGATCAACTCGCTGGACAACCTGCGCCGGGTGCGCGTCTCGAGCGACGACTCGAGCGGGCCACTGACGGACTACCTGTCCGAGAAGCCGGTGACGAATGAGCTGGCGGTGCTGGCGCCCTACGAGTTGACGTTCCGCTGTTTCAGCTCGGAGCTGGCGGCGGTGCTGGCCGGCTACAGCAGTTCGCCTTACGGGCTGCTGGTGAAGTACTTCAACGTCGAGCCGGCGTCGGCGATGGCCGCTCCGGAGCTGACGCCCGGGGGGATGCCTTACGCCTACCCGCCGCCCCAGGCCACCTACACCCCGCCGCCCCAGGCCACCTACACCCCGCCGCCGGCTCACATGCCGGGGCCGGATGCGGAGATGCGGGCGGCGGCGGCGGCCAGCGCGGCGGCGTTCCGCAATCGCTACGGGATTGGCGGTCCGGGCGGCATGGGCGGAGTGATGCCCGGGGGTGTGCCTCTGCGCGGTGCGGGCATGGAAACCTCCCTGCCAACCGCCCCGCCGCCGGGCCAGGTGTATCGGCCCAACCCGGCGTATCCACGGCCCGGAGCGTTGGAAACCGTCGTGGACGAGAAACAGTTGAAAGTCACGATGATGTTGGACGTGATCAAGCTCCTGCCGCCCAAGAAGGAGAAATAAGATGGATTTTCTCAAGAAACATTACGAAAAGCTGACTCTGGGCGTGGTCCTGATCGGCCTGGCGGTGGCGGTGGCGTTCCTGCCGTTCAAGATTTCCGGCGACAAACAAGCTTTGCAAGAGCAGCGGGACGGTTTGATTCACCCCAAGATTCCGCCGCTGACCAACCTCGACTTGACCGCCTCCGAGACCGCGCTCAAGCGGTTATCCACTCCTGCCCAGTTGGATTTTTCCGCGCCCAACAAAGTCTTTGGCTCCATGCCCTGGCAAAAGCGCGCCGATGGGGGGCTGGTTCCCGGCACCAAGGTGGGGCCGACGGCGCTGGTGGTGACGAATTTATCGCCGCTGTATTTGCGGCTGAGTTTGGATTCGGTGACGGTTTCCGACAGTGGAGCGCGGTATGTGATTGGGGTGGAGAAACAGGCGGCGCCCACGGCCAGCCAGCGTTCCAAACGCCAGACCTATTGTTCCCTGAATGACAAAAACGACACCTTCCAACTGGTCGAGGTGAAAGGCAAAGCCGACGATCCGACGCAACTGGTGGTGATTCTCAACGATACGGGCGAGCGGGCGGTGATCAGCAAAGACCGCCCGTTTGAGCGGGTGGACGGCTACCTGGCCGACTTTCGGTATCCGCTCGAGAAGAAGTCCTGGAACAACCGCCGTCTGGGCGACAGCCTCATTTTCAATGGGGAGGATTACAATATCGTTGCCATCAATCAAAATGAAGTTGTATTGTCCGCGAAATCGAATCAGAAAAAGTGGACGATTAAGAGCCATCTGAATGCTTCCTCCTAAACTACTGACGCATCTTGAACCGCGTTGAGGCTTGACTCGACGCCAGCGAACCCATGACCAAAGCAGCCCTCCTACCACTAGGTATCACCTTATTGCTTGCCACGGCGCCCGCGTTTGCGGCGCAGACGCCGGCGCAGGAAACCGCGATTAACGAAGCGGTCTATCGACAGGCCAGCCGCATTGCCTTGCGCCAGAAGCTGGCCGATGCCGCCAGCGCGCAACAGCGGCGCGACCTGGCGACCGCCGCCAAGCTCTATGACGATTCCTGGGAGTTGATCCAGAAAATCGGGACCAACGTGGACGCGGAGAAGGAGCAGACCCGGCAGGGGCTGGCGGTAGTGCGGCTCGAGCTGGCCCGCGCCGCGCAGAAGCGGGACGATTACAAAGCCGCCGCTGTGCATATCGATGATGTGCTGCGCGTGTGGCCGGCCAACGCCGAGGCTCAGGAGCTGAAGCAAGCCAACACCAAGCTGTTGGCGGGGCAGCGCGGACGCATCCCGGACGACGATACCAAAGCGCTGGTGAAAGGGATCAAAGAGGAGCAGATCAGCGCCAGCACACTGGTGCAGGACGGGCGGCTGCTGTTCGAGATGCGCAAGCTGGACGACGCGGAGGCCAAGCTGCGGCAGGCGGTCAAAATCGATCCCAGCAACCAGGCGGCGTATTATTACCTGAACCTGATCTCCGAGTCCCGTTACCTGGAGGCCTCGAACAAGCGCGATGTCACCTCCCGGCAGGGTCTGGTGGAGATCGAGCAGGCGTGGGCCACGCCGCCCAAACGCGAGTTGCTGCCGGTGCCGAATCCCTACGCCCGCACCAATCTCATTCACACGAGCAAAGGCCGGCAAATCATTTACAACAAACTCGACCGCATCCGGCTGGACTCCATTAGCTGGGACGGTCTGCCGCTGAGCGAGGTCATCCGCAATCTGAGCGACGAGGCGATCAAACGCGATCCCGAGAAGCGGGGCGTCAATTTCATCATGAGCCAGAACACCGACACCGGCGAGGCAGCGGCCTCGATGCAGGTGGGCGCGGTGGATCCGACCACTGGGCTGCCGATTCCGCCCGCGCCGGTGGAACCGGTGGACATGAGCCAGATTTCGATCAAGATCAACCCGCCGTTGCGCGAGGTCCGGCTGGTCGATGTGCTGGATGCGATCGTGAAGGTGGCGGACAAACCCATCAAATACTCGGTCGAGGATTACGCGGTGGTCTTCACCCTGCGGGGGCATGAGCCCTCCCCGCTGTACACCCGGCTGATCAAGGTTGATCCGAACACCTTTGTGCAAGGTTTGGAGAGCGTCATCGGCTTTCCCTTCGGCGACGTGCAAACGAGTTCGGGCAGTGGCGGCGGCGGTGGTGGCAGCTCGAGCGGCGGCGGCGGCGGCGGGGGCTATGGCGGCGGCGGCGGCAACAGCGTGACGCTGATCCCGCGCGTGTCCCTGGCGGGCGGCGGCTACGGCGGCGGTGGTGGTGGCGGCGGCGGCGGCGGATTCGGTGGCGGTGGCGGTGGTGGCGGTGGCGGCGGTGTCCATGCCGTGACCCGCACGAACGACATGTCCTCCGTCCAGGCCATGGTGCGCCAGTTTTTCATGACCATGGGCATTGATTTGAATCCGCCCAAGAGCATTTTCTTCAACGACCGCGAGGGCACTCTGGTGGTGCGCGCGACGTTGCAGGATCTGGACACGATCGAGACCGCGGTGCAGGTGCTGAACATCGCCCCGCCGATGGTGAACATCAAAACCAAATTCATCGAGGTTTCGCAAAACGACAACCGGGCGCTGGGGTTTGACTGGTATCTCGGGAACTTTTTGATGAACAACAAGTCGCTGGGCGCGTCCGGCGGCACGGCGCCGTCCTATAACGGCAGGCCAACGGCGGCCAACCCGCAGGGTTTCTTCCCGGGGACCTCGCCCGACACGGCGATTCAGCCTTCGGCCTCAGACCAGTTGCTGACCTCGGGATTGCGCAACGTGGTGAACGCGCCGGCGGTGGCGACCTTTAGCGGGATTTTGACCGACCCGCAATTCCGGGTGGTGATTAAAGCCCTCGAGCAGCGTGACGGCGTGGATCTGCTGAATGAGTCGTCGGTGACCACCTTGAGCGGGCGCCAGACGGAAATCCAGGTGGTGGATCTGGTGACGATTGTGACGGGCACCTCGCTCAACCAGACCTCGGGCGCGGGGGGCGGCGGGTCGGTGATTGGAGGCGGCAACGCGGGCGGGGTTGGCGGGGTGATTGGATCGACGGTTGATTATCCGACCCAGATTCTGCCCTTTGGTCCGACGCTGGACGTGATTCCCTACGTGTCGGCGGATGGCTTCACGATTCAAATGACGATTATTCCGACGATTACTGAGTTTCTCGGGTATGACGATCCGGGGGCGTTTGTGCCGCAGGCCCAATCGGCCTCGAGCGGTCCCTCGGGGGCGGCGGTGCCGATCCGGGCGCAACTGCCGCTGCCGCACTTCCGGCTGCGGCAGGTTACCACCTCGGCCATTGTCTGGGACGGCCAGACAGTGGTGCTGGGCGGGTTGATCACCGAAGACGTGGTCAAGCTGAAGGACAAAGTGCCGGTGTTGGGGGATGTCCCGGTGCTCGGGCGCCTGTTCCGCAGCGAGTCGAGCGCGACCAAGAAGAAAAACCTCATGATTTTCGTCACGCCGACGATCATTGATCCCTCGGGCAACCGGTATCACACCGATGACGAGATGCCCTTTGCGCAGAGCGCGATCCCGGTGCAGAAGCCGGTCGTGGGCCAGTAATCCAGAAAGAGTTTATGTCATTGTCGCTGAACCTCCGAAAGACGGTCGTGTGGTGCGGCCTTGCTTGCGCCGCCGCCGGACCGGTTTTCGGCCAGGCCTTCCTGCCGCAGTCGGGGGAATACGCCCCGCTGGGGTCGCTCCCTGGTGACCA
Organism: Verrucomicrobiota bacterium; assembly: GCA_039806935.1. GTDB lineage: Bacteria > Verrucomicrobiota > Verrucomicrobiia > Limisphaerales > UBA8199 > JBDHQH01. The sequence continues at coordinate 9,589 of JBDHQH010000076.1, read as the reverse complement.
GGTGCGTCCGCAAGCAGCCCTCGGCCCCGAGGGCGGTTACCTGGTGTGGCAGGATAACACTACCGATGGCAACGGCGCCGGTGTGAGCACGGTGCGGCTGGACAGCGGCTTCACCCCGGCCTACGCGCCGATGCGGGTGAACGTGGACGGCGCGGGCGACCAGGAAAACGCGCAGGTCACCCTCTTGCAAAACGGGGGCGCCGCCTTCATCTGGCAGAGCGGGCCGCGGGGGAAGCAGCGGATCGCAGCGCGGTTTCTTTCGGCGGCGAACCTCTGGGTGCAGACGAACAGCGAAATCACGGTGAGCTCGGCCACCAACCGCACGCAGCTCAGTCCGGCGATCGCCACGCTGGCCGATGGCAACGTCGTGGCGGTGTGGGCGAGCGTGAATCAGTTCAGCGCCTCCAGCATGCAGGACATTTACGCCCAGCGGCTCTCGCCGACGGGCCAGAAAATCGGCGGCGAGTTTCTCGTCAACCAGTTCACCGCTTACAATCAGCGCACGCCCGCGGCGGCGGGCCTGGCGGACGGACGATTTGTGATCGCCTGGGTGTCCGAGCAGCAGAGCTTCGACAATAGCGTGGAGGTCTTCGCGCGTTTGTACAATGCCAACGGCACTCCCGCGGCGGCCGAGTTCAAGGTCAATACGGGAACCAATGTGTGCGCCAACCCGGCGCTGACGGCGCTGCCGGGCGGCGGCTTTGTGGTGGCCTGGAGCGAGAAGGATTTGGTGACCCTCTCGAATAGCTGGGATGTATGGTCTCGCGCTTACTCCGGGGCGGGGGCCGGCGGGGCGGTGCAACGCCTGAACGCCTATACCTTTGGAGATCAATTTGGCCCGAAACTGGCCACGCTCGAGCGGGGTTCGATGGCGGTGTGGACGAGCCTGGCGCAGGACGGTTCGTGGGAGGGCGTCTATGGGCGTTACCTGGATGCCAGCGGGGGCCTGGCCGGGGGGGAGTTTCAGGTGAACACCACGGTGATGAACCGGCAGATTTATCCGACCGTGGCGACGGACGGCGAGAGCCGGTTTCTGGCGGTCTGGTCCACGTTCAACGGCAGCGCGAACGGCATGGATCTGGCAGCGCAACGGTATGTGAGCGATGCCCAGCCGCTCAGCCCGATGAACGCGCCGTTTGTGTATGTGCCGTTCCATTTCTCGAACAGCGTATATCAGCCCGAGCTGATGGTCTCCTGGGCGCCGCGCGGGGACGTGAAGGTGCGCCAGTACAACATTTATGTGAATGGCTCGGCCACGCCGATCGTCTCGGTCAACACGAACTTCTGGGTGATGACGGCGGCGAAGGGACTGACGATCAACGACACGCGGTGTTTCCAGGTGGATTATGTGACTGCGGACGGGCGGCAGGCGCCGATCTCGGCCTCGACCTGCGCCACGACCTGGCTGGGGTTCAGCTACGCGGGCATCCCGTTTGAGTGGATGGCGGCGTATTACGGCGGCCAGGGCAACATGTTCGGCTGGCCCAACCCGAATCTGCCGGTGGTCCCCGGCGGGCCGACCCTGTTGCAGGTCTATTTGACGGGTGGCGACCCGCTGGACGCGACGACCTGGCTGCGGACGGAGTTGACGCCGAGTTCGAACGGCTACTTTGTTCATTGGAACCCGCGGCCCGGGTTGGTGTATCAAGTCCAGACCTCGACCGATCTGACTTCCTGGCGGAACCTGGGCGCGCCGCACTTCGCCGCCGGCGCCTTTGATTCGATTTACGTTGGCGATAACAACACGGCGTATTATCGCGTGCTGCGCTTGCGCTAACTGACCTTGTCTATGTTGCGATTTGCTAAACTTTGCGGCTGGCTGCTCCTGCTGGCCTTGACCGTGCCCTCGGCGCCGGGCTTCTCGCTCGTCGGGCCGCCCGCTTCCTGGCAAACTTCGGGTCTGGGTTACTCCAAGCTCGCGGAGATTAATTTCCCCGCCGGCGGCTGGTTTAATTTGTCCCCCGATTGGACCTACGCGCCCAAAAACATCAATGAAGGCTATCGCTGGCCTTTTCCCGTGCTCTTTTACACCTACGACGCCAGTTTTTCGACCTATTTCGGAGCCGCGGGCATCCGGGCGGTGGATGGCGCATTCGACATCCTCAATGGCGTCGGCAACGTGGACGGCTACAGCGACGATTTGAGCGAGGTGGCCCCGGATGAGGCGCGGCAGAACCATACCGCCGCGGCGTTGCGGCTCTTCGACCTCAAGTCCGCCGCTTTGGAGGCGATGATGCCCCGGCTGGGCCTGGCGGATCCCGAGCGCTGGACCTGGTGCTTGCGCGATCGCATTCTCTGGCCGGGGGCGAGTTGTCCGTATTACGATTTCAGCGTGATTCAGCGCAATTTCGATCCGGTCACCTGGGACCCGACCAAGTACGTCAACGGCAACCTGTTCACTTACCATTGGCTGCAGTTTTGCGCTGTGATGGATGATCGGAGCGATCCGGTCGAATACCGGATTGACCCGTTGAGCGATTATTTGACAGCGGTGGCGACGCCTAAAATCACGCATCCGGTGATCAGCTATTACGGCATGTTCCATACGGCCCTGACGCGGGACGACGTGGGCGGGTTGCGGCGGCTCTACAGCACGAACAGTTTGGCGGTCGAGCAGGCGCCGTCGAACACCTATTATTTTAACACCAATTACCAGTCTACGATCATCCTGTCCACGTCGAACCTGACGGAATTGGCGTTCCATGCGCTGACGAACGACCAGGCCACCCTTCAGGCGCTGTATCCGAACTTGCAAATTCTGACCTCGAGCAACTGGTTTGCGAACGTGCGCGCCACGAATGTGACCGCCTACTTCACGAACTTCCCGTATGATCCGGTGGGCACCCCGCCGCGGCTGTTTTTCCTCACGAACATTCTGGCGTGGGTCGAGCCGCGCTATAGTTACACCTATGGCAACCTGCTGATTCCCACCCGCAACGGCGGCCAATGGGCGCTCACCCCGGCGCAGGAGTTGCCGCGTCCCGGACAGGCGTGGGTCAGCATCGATACCACGGTGGTGGCCGTGTCGAACAAGCCCTACGCTCCGGTGGGAGCTTTGACGATCACGACCAATTCCTATCGCACGACCTTCCTTACCAATTGGGTGGTGGGGGATTACGTGCTCCTGCCGACGAATGTCTGCGCGGCGGAAATATTGAAATTGCAGCTTACGACCGTGACCACAGCCACAAACGTGCTGACCTCAGCGACCAACGAACTGGCCGACGTGGGGGGCGGAGGCGGGACGCCTGGCGGAGGCGGGGATCAGGGCACAACCAATCTGGTGGCAGGCACAGTGTTGGAATTCAGCCAAAACCTGGTCACCTACTCGACCAACCGCTTCTTTGTGGCGCGACCGGTGACGTGTGACTCGGGTAGCACCGCCCTCCGGAGAGGAGTGCAAAAGCTGACGTTCGTGCGCAAGGACTTCGACTCGCTGATTGGGCGTTATTTCTATCCGATCACCAATTTCTACACGATGACGGCGGTCACCAACTCGCAGCCGATCACCCAAAAGTTTATGCGCATCGTGACCGAACCCGACATTTTGATTACGGCGGCCAATCTCTCACAGAACCTGGTGCCGGTGGATGTGATTGACCATCATTCGGGCGCTCCGAATTTCAACACGAGCAACACGGTGGATCGGGCGGACGGGCCGGGCACGCTGGAGGGGCCGGTGCGCATCACCTTCAACAATGTGGGGCCCATCCGACTGAACAGCGGCCCGGCGTTTGTGGACGAGGCGACCTCGATTTTCTACTTTGCCTGGGCTTCGTTTGACGGCTCGACCAACGCGCCGGTTGTCTATTGCGGTCCGACGTTGAGAGATCTGGAAAAGCAGGTGTTGCGAACCGTGGCGCCCGCTTGGATCCCCGTGGCGCGCTACCAGCAAGCCTATCAGGCCGAGCTGGCCATGATTGGCGGTTCCGGCCCCTATAACTGGGGAATCACCCCCGGTTCGGCGCTGCCGTCCTGGCTGAGTTTAACCCAGAATCCGGCGGATTCCTCGAAGGCGAAGCTCGCCGGAACGCCGCCGGAAGCGGGCCAGTACCAATTTATTTTGCGGGTCACCGAGCCGAGCGGGGAGTTCACCGACGCGTCGTATGTGGTGACTGTAAATCCTTGAGTATGAGCACGATTTCCCATTTTTCAAAGTCAATGAACCGGTTGCTGGCCGCGGGCCTGTGCGGCCTGGCGGCGGCGTTCTCCGCCGCGGCGGGGGATTCGACTTATCAGAACGACGGTTTTGTGATTGTGCCGCCGGCGATCGCGCCGAACATCGACGCGAAGACCTTTGTGAACGACGGCTGGTTTGTCATTAATTTGACTAACTACATTCCGGAGCTGCCGCCGCAGGTGACGCCTCAGCCCTATGAGATGAAGGGGACGTACAATTACACGAACGCCTACGGGGCCTGGATGGCCTTCAACAGCGGCCTGCGGGCGGAGACCTGGGTGAAAGATGGCCAGGCGCGGGGAGTGTCGGCGAACTTCCACAACGAGGGCACGATCGACGTAGGAACCATCAGTACCTCGAACACCCTCGGCACGCGGTTCCTCCGGATTGGGCTGGATCGGGTCGCGCTCAGCGGTTCCGCCGCCGGCACCAAGCTGATCGTGCGCGCCACGAACATTTACAGTCCGGGAGAAATCAATTTGGGCTTCGAGGGCATGGCGACGTTGTACGGTCAAAACGTGAATTTGGATCACGGGGGCGTGAATATGGAGCAGGCCGGTTACAGCGAAGTGAACAGCAGCCTGTTTTTCAACGGCGGCATTTTTGACGGGTATTGGGGCCTGTCCACGAACGCCATTGGGCCGATGGGGGCGGGCGGCATCAATCCCGACGCCTACTTTGGCGCGCGCCCGCCGCTGACCCCGCCGCATGCGGTAACGAATCGAATGTACGAAACGCTGGTGCGGACGCTCGGCGACACGAATTTCGTCTCGTACCTGGTGGATGAGCTGGACGCTTCGGGATCCAACCGCACCGTGCGGGCCGTGTTTCTGGCGAACACCAACGCGGAAATCCAGGCTAACGTCTATTTCCCCCAGGGCGCGACCGTGGTCGAGTGGACGAACACCGCGTTCCAGGCGGACAACCTCTACCTGTACGACCGGTTCGGTTTTGACACGAACTTCCTGCTGCTAGTCAACGGATTTTCCGGAGTGCGGCCGACCTATATTCCGTGGAATTACGACCTGTTTACCTTCCCGGGCGGATTTTTCAGCTATGGGGTTCCGGCCGACCCGACGATCATTCCGCCCTCGACCTTTAACACCAGAAACACCACCAACCAGTACTCGGCGTATCAGGCTCTGTTCCGGCCTAACTCGGTAGTGCTCCCGGACACGTTTGGCCAGACCTACTCCAACTCGCCGGGCCGGATCGAAATTGTGGGGAGCAATTTGCTGAGCCTGGCGGAGACGCGCGTGAAGTCGCTGAACTTCCTGAAACTGGCCGCCTACAACCACTTCCAGGGCAGCCCCGGCGCGGCCATTGTCTCGCCGTATTCGGACATTTATCTGCGCACCACCAACGGGGAATTGGCGATTTCGAACCTCCTCCAGCCCACCCTGGCGCGCCCGGAGGGAACTATCGACCTCTACAGCGCGCGCTGGACGAATGTCACGGGCACGATCACGAACGCCTACCACGTTCTCTTTGTGGACACCCGCCTGGCGCCCGAGGCGCCGACGCGGATCGGCAACCTGACCCTGCGCTCGACCAACGTCAGCGGCGGGGGCGGGCACATCTACATCAGTGATGTGCTCAATATTCTTAGCAACAATCCGACGTTCGAGAGCAGCAAACTGACGATCACGACCAACGAACCCGAGACCAGCCCTCGCTCGGGCGCGATCAACTTCCTCGATTCGGCGATTGTGTGGTCCGAGGTGACGCCGCGCCTGGAATACTTCACCAACGCGGGATGGTTCGTCTCGCCGAACGCGGTGTATTTCCGCGGTTCGCGCCATTCTCCGTATTACTCGGGCAATTACAACGAACGTTACCGGGCAATGGTGAACCTCGGCGGGATCACCAACTTCAGCAGCCGGATCTACGCGGAGTATTTCGAGAACTCCGGGAACATCTCCGCCACTCAGGGCGCCATCGAACTGCACGAGGCGGCTTGCGCGGATCTCGACAATGGCTCGTTGCTGGCTCCAGGAGCTTCAGGCTCGATCACGCTCGAGGCGGGGACGCTGCTGGTCAGCAACACCGTTTTGAACGCAGGCGCGGCGCTGAATCTCGCCGTCACCAACCTGGTGGACGACGGCACGTTCGCCTCGGGCAGCGCCGATAACGTCACCAACCGCAACGATTGGCTGACCGGCAATGGCTTCAATCTCAAGGTGCCAGGGGTAAATGGGAGCCTGCTGGGCACCACCATCGAGAACCGGGCTTTGCCGAACAAAGTGATTTCGATCCAGTGGGCGGGCCGGAATCTGGGGACGAATTCCGCCGGGTTTATCGGCAACGTCGCCCTCGGCCATGCGGTGCTGGATGGGGCGGTCGGGAGCAAGTACCAGTTCAAGCCCGTCAATGGCAACAACGCCATTTACATCGACCGGCTGGATTTGCGGGGTCATATCGCCACGAATGTTAATCCGCAAGGCAACTGGTTGTCATTGGATTGTGATGCGGGGATGAAGGTTTACTTTGGTCAGGCGACCGCCGATGGCGCCGATATCTCCAGGAAACTGGCGGAAGTGAATCAGGGCAAGTTCCAATGGGTTCGCGACTACAACACGGGATTCTTTTCGAGCACCAATCTGGTGTATCCGGACGGCACCACCAACCGGCTGAACACCGCGCTGGTGACCGATTGCACGATCGATTCCGACGGTGACGGCATTCCGAACTGCATGGATCCGTCGCCGGTGCCGATTCTTTCGTCGGCGGGCATTGCCATGATGGTGGGAGTGACCCAGACGCCCAAGCCGGCGGCCGTGATTTCGTGGTACACCTTCCCGGCTTCGACCAATTATCTCTATGCGGCGCCGTCCTTCGATTCCCCCAATTGGACGCCGGTGACGAACTTTTTCTATCCCGGCCCCTATCCGGGCCGGGTGACAGTTTCGGACGAAATCAAGACCAACGCGCCGCGTTTTTACCGGGTGCGGGTGGGTTTGAGATAGTCCGGCGGGCTTGAAATCGGGTGCGCGCGCCGGACCGGAGTAGTTCGGCGCGCCTTGGTGTGCGGAGTCAGGTTGCAAGTAACGTTAGAACTCTATGCGTAGATTATTCAGATTTGTGTTCCCGCGCCGGTGGGCGGTGGCGCCGCTGTGCCTCGGGCTGGCCTCCAGCGCGAGCTTACAAGCCGCTCCGGCCAATGACAATTTTCTGTCCGCCACCGAACTGTCCGGCCTGAGTGGTTCCGTGTCCGACGATAGCACCGGCGCGACGAGCGAGCCTGGCGAACCGAGCCACGCCGGGCAGGCGCCTATGAACTCGCTTTGGTATAAGTGGGTGGCGCCCGCGGACGGGGAGGTGTCGGTGGACACCATGGGCAGCGTGGATCTGCTCGGGCAGCCGATGGACACCGTGCTGGCTGTGTATGTTGGCTCGCAGCTTTCGCAACTTACGCAGGTGGCCGCCAACGACGAATTGTATCCGGCGGTGGCCAACAATTTCATTGGCCAACTGAACAACAGCGCCACCATGTGGATCCCTCCGTTTAACGGGCCGAGCGGGCTGCGGTTTACCGCCAAGGCGGGGACGACCTATTACCTCGCGGTGGATTCTTTCGCTACCGGCGAGGTGGCGTTGAGTTGGGCCTACTATTCGGCCGGGGTATTTCGTTTTGCCACGGAGGATTTCTCCCTGGGCCTGCCGACCTTTCAATGCATCGAAGGCGAGGGCGGGTTGGAATCGACCTACTACACGTTCGGGGTGCCCGGAGTGCAGATCTCGGTGACACGCGTGGGCGGAGCGGCGGGGAGGATGCTGGTCGATTACCTGACGGTGGACACCCCCACCAACAGCCTGCCGATGAACGACACGAACGCCTTCGCGCTGCGGGATTATCTGCCCATGCAGGGCACGCTGTTATTTGATAACTTCGAGATGACGAAGTCCTTCGTGATCCCGGTGGGCAACCGCCCGGGCGCCTACCCGTGCCGCACCTTCAACGTGGTGCTGACCAACGCGCGGCCGGCGGAGGCGGAATCGCCGCTGGTCTCGGCGCCGCGGATCGATCCGTTGCTGGGCGAGGCGATCGTGCGGATTTTGGATACGGACATTGACCCGCGTTGGGCGAGCAACTTCCAGAAGGTGACCAACATCGTGGATGACGTGGAGGTGCCCACCGACGTGTTCACGGACACTACCAATCTGGTGTTCAACTTCACACGCAAGGTGTATCGCTACCCGCGGGATGTGAACGAGTTCTGGGATGACATGGATATCATGGTTTTTCGGGGCGGCACGAATCAGGCTGGGGCGACGCTGCATTACCGCATCAACAACGTCGCCGGGTCGAATCTGGACGTGAACGAAGAGAGAAATAACAGCTTTCCGCTGCAGGCCGGCTCGGATTACGCCAGCGTGGGGCCGAGTCCGATCCGGAGCGTGGCCAAAGACTATGTGCTGGCGCAGGGAACGATCACCTTCGGCCAGAATGATAACACCGTCAAGCACATTCACCATGTCTTTACCAACGACACGCTGGTCAAGTTCAACAAGGATCTGCATGTCTTCCTGTACATGATGGTGGACGACCGGCCGAAGCTGGTGGGCCAGTGCAACGAGACCACGCTGGTGATGCTGGCGGATAATGATTATCCGCCAGCCGGTTCAGTGGACCAGTTGCACAACCCGGACCATCTCGACGGGATGCGGTTCCGCCAGCCCATTTATGGGGATAACCTGACGGATCCCGGCGCGGACGGGCCGGTGTATGATCTCAAGGTGTTGCCGGGCGACCAGACCCTGATCGCGGGGCAATTCAGCTCTTTCAACGGCATCACCCGCAACGGGATTGCCCGGATGAATTTTGACGGGTCGCTGGATTGGACGTTTGATCCGGGCACGGGGATGGGCGATCCGTACAATGACTTTGTCGCGACGATCGGCCTCAACGCCAGCGGGAACTACATCATCGGCGGTGATTTCACGCTGTTTGGCGACTTCCCGGCGGGCCGCGTGGCGAGGCTGAATTCGAGCGGAGTGGTGGATACCGCCTTTGCCACCAAGCTGGGCCAGGGTGCCGACAACACGGTGTGGTCGCTGGCCGTGCAGGCCGACGGCGGAGTGATCCTGGGTGGCGCGTTTACCCGGGTGGACGGGGTGGCCCGGCCGTATCTGGCCCGGTTGAACGCTGACGGCAGCGTGGACCAGACTTTTGTGCCGGCGGCGCCGGACGGGGAGCTCCGGGCGGTGGCGCTGGATCGGGCGGGCCGGATCGTCATCGCGGGTGATTTTCTGCATGTGGGAGGCGTGGCCAGGTCCCGGATTGCGCGGCTGAACACGGACGGCTCGTTGGACGCCAGCTTTGATCCGGGCTTCGGCGCGGATGCGAGTATCTACACGCTGGCGGTGCTGTCGGATAACCGGGTCTTTGTCGGCGGCGCGTTTACGCGG
>JBDHQH010000075.1:0-17121 GCA_039806935.1 Verrucomicrobiota bacterium | reverse complement strand
GTGAACCCGGAGGGTTCGCAGCTATCAGCCGGGCTACCACTTCCTGGCGGCCAGACCGACGAACCGGTGAAAGGTGAGATAATTCGCGTCGTGCTTGTTGCGGGCGCCGCCCTGGTCATCGTCATCGGCGGTGCGGCAGACGGCGATGATGTCCTCCTGGTCGAAGAGCCAATCGACGTATTGGAAGCCATGGCGCGCCGGATCCGGGTGGTGCAGGAGGAGCTCGCGGATTTGCCAATGTCGCAGATCGGCGGAGGTGGTGAGAGCCAGGCAGTTGCGGATACTGGCGGGTTTCACGGCGAGGGTGGCTTCCCTGACCACGCTGGCCAATGCCCAGTATTCGCCGTTTCGAGGATGGCGGCGGATGGAGAATTTCTTGGCGCCGCCGGGGAACTCGACGAAGCCGGTTTCCGGATCGAACGCGGCGCTGCGTCCGTCAGCGGAGATGTTCACCAGGGCGGCCTGTTCGGGAAGGCCTTTGGTGTCCACACGAAGAATGTTTACCAATTGCCCGTCGGGCGCGACGACCGCGTTGCCCTCGAGCCAGCCGCCGAAGGAGCCGTTCAGCCATTGGACATCTCCGGGCAAAAAGTTGCTGAAGGTCCAGTTGGCGGCGCGGAGCAGATCCGCCCCGGCGGGGGCGGAGAGCATGCCCGCGCAATAGTTGGTTCCCCAGCCGAGCGGCGGATTTCGGTGTTCCATGGCGCGCCACAGCCGACCGGCATGTTCCAACACCGGCACGGGAGCGCAATGGTATTGGCCATCGTCGCGGAGCAGGCCGGTGTCCGCGCTGGCGGGAGTGGTCCAGGTTCGCCCGCCATCGGTCGAGCGGCGGATGATGGCGTTGCCGTGATGCCGATCCGTGCCGATCAGATAAAGCTGCCCGCGGTGGGCGAAGAGCGTGGACCAGAATTGGCCATCGAGGCGGGAGAGATTGGTCCACGTCCGGCCGCGGTCGCTCGAGGTAAAGACGACGGTGACGGCGCGGGTATGCTCGGTGCTTTTCGGGCCGAACTCGTCGTGGGAGGCGACATACGCGCCGTCGGAAAGAATGGCCAGGCTCGGGGAGCCGACGTAACGGCCTGACCTGGCGGGGAGATGATCGATGACGATTCCGGGCGGGGCGGCGGCGCACACCCCGGCCAGCCAGCACCAGAGCCAAACGGTTTTGGCATTCAAACCGAAAAACTTCACAGCAGCGGATCGATTTCTTTCCAAATGGCTTGCTCGATCTGGGCCACCGTGCCGGTGGCGTCGAGCGCGCGCACCCGGTCCGGCTCTTCGCCGGCGATCGCCTGGTAGCCGCGGGCGACGCGCTCGAAAAAAGCCTGGTCGGCTTCCTCGAAACGATCCCGCACGAACGGCATGGTGGCCTGACGGGCCAACAGACGCTGAAAACTCACCTCGGATGGCACGGTCAGGAGCAGGGTAAGGTCGGGCCGGGTATCGCCGACCGCCACCTCGATGATGTTCGCCACCAGGCGCAAATCAAGGCCCCGGCCGTAGCCTTGGTAGGCGGTGGTGGAATCGTGGAAACGGTCGCAGAGGACGATTTCCCCGGCGGCCAGGGCGGGCCGGATAATTTCGCGGACGAGTTGGGCGCGGCTGGCGTTCATCAGCAGCAACTCCGCCTCGGCGGTCATGGCGTCGTTGTTGTGGCTGTGCTTGAGGGTATGGCGGATTTCCTCGCCGATGGGCGTGCCCCCGGGCTCGCGCAAGGAGCGGACGGCGCGGTTCCGGCCGCGCAAGCGCTTCGCGAGCAGCGCGATCTGGGTGGATTTTCCGCTCCCTTCGGTTCCCTCAAAGGTGATGAACAGGCCCTTCATCGCGAGCGGCGGCGGTTATAATTTCCTGGCGCGGGCGCCCCGGGGGGTGTCCTCGACGGCCCAGCCTTTGGCTTTTAACTCGTCCCGGAGGGCGTCGGCGCGCGGGAAATCCCTGGCCTGTCGGGCCGCCTGCCGGGCCTCGATCAGGGCGAGCACCTCTGCGGGGGCCGTGACTTCGGGCAGGGCGCCGATGCCGAGCACCCCATCGATTTTGTCCCAGGCGGCCAGGGCGGAAGCCGCCGCGGCGGGCGTGAGAGAATGATCCGCCAGGCCGCGGTTGGTTTCACGGACCCAATCAAACACTGCGGCCCAGCCGCCCGAGATGTTCAGATCTTCGTCGAGAGCCTGGGTGAATCGTTCGAGGAGCGCGGGATCCGGCGGGGCGGCGGCGCCGCGGGCCAGTTCGCGCAATTTTCCGAGGCACTCATCGATGCGCGCGAGGGAGGCGCGGGCGCCCTGGAGGCCGTCGAGCGTGAAATTGAAGGTCTCGCGGTAATGAGCGGTGAGCAGCAGGTAGCGGATTTCGCGTCCGGTGTAGCCCTTTGCCGCCAGATCCCGGAGGGTGAAGAAATTGCCGAGCGATTTCGCCATTTTCCGGCCTTCGACCATTAAATGCGCTCCATGCAACCAGTATTTGACAAAGGGCTGGCCGGACTCCTGCGCGCCGGAACCCTCGCTTTGCGCGATTTCGTCCTCGTGATGCGGAAAGACCAAATCCTCGCCGCCCAGATGCAGATCGAAACTGGCGCCGAGGAGCTTCATGCTCATGGCGCTGCACTCGATATGCCAGCCTGGACGGCCTTCGCCCCAGGCGCTGGGCCAGAAGATTTCGCCGTCCTCGGGCGTGCGGGCTTTCCAAAGCGCGAAGTCGGCGGCGGTTTCCTTGGCATATTCGTCGCTTTTTACGCGCTCCCCCACGCGCATTTCCTCGAGCTTCAACTGCGCGAGCTGGCCGTAGCGAAAACCCGCCGCGCGATACTTCTCGATGCTGAAATACACGGATCCATCCGCCGCCTGGTAAGCGATCCCGCGCTGTTCCAGCCGTTGAATCAGCCGGATAATCTCGGGGATGTGCTCCGTTGCGCGCGGCGTATGGTGCGGCGGGAGGCAGTTGAGGCTCTTCAAGTCCTCAAAAAAGATCCGCTCGTAACGGCTCGTGAATTCCTGGAGGGAGGTTCGCTTCTCCCGGGCGCGCTGGATGATTTTATCGTCAATGTCGGTGACGTTCATCACGTGGCGGACGGTGTAGCCTTGGAACTCGAGATAGCGACGCACCAGATCGCCGAACACAAAGGTGCGCCAATTGCCGATATGCGCCACATCGTAAACCGTCGGACCGCAGCAATACATGCCGACCTTTCGTCCGTCCGGATCCCGCGGCACGAATTCCTGGACTGAGCGCGAGAGCGTGTTGAATAATTTCAACATAGAAACGCCGCAAGAGTAGGCTCGCGCCGTCCAATGGAAAGGTAAAAGTCCCCCTGCCTAGCCGAACACCAGGGCCCGCTCCGCCGCTGACAGACGCCTCCAGGCTCCCGCTGCCAGACCGTCCAAAGGAAATTGTCCGATGCGGACGCGGAGCAACCGAAGCGTGGGATGCCCGATGGCCGCGGTCATGCGCCGCACCTGGCGGTTTTTGCCCTCCTCGAGAATCAGGCTGATCCAGCGGGTGGGCACCTGTTGGCGAAAACGGATCGGCGGCTGGCGTTCGGGGAGGGACGGTTGGGGATCCAGGAGGGAAGCCAGGCAGGGCCGGGTGCGCCGCCCGCGAATCACGACGCCTCTGGATAGATTTCGCAGCGCGGCGGCGGAGGGGATGCGTTCGACCTGAGCCCAGTACTCGCGCGCGTGGGCGTGGCGCGGGTGCAGCAGGGCGGCGTTTAACTCCGGCTCGTCGGTCAACAGCAACAAACCTTCCGAGTCCGCATCCAGCCGGCCGAGGGGGTACACGCGGGGGGGGAAGCCGAACTCGGCGAGGGGACGATTCGGGGAGCCGTCCGGCGTGAATTGGGATAGGACCCCGAACGGTTTGTGAAACGCCAGCAGCACGCGCTCAAGGCCGCACTTCCAACCGGAAGAAGCTGGCGTCCGTCGTGGGGGCGGGCAGGGTGACCCCGGACGATCCGGTCGGCGCCAGCGCCCAGTCGGTGACGGTTTCCCAGGCGAGTCCATTGGTGCTGCCGAGCAGGCGGTAGGTGCGTCCGGGCACTGAGGTCCACTCGATTCGGAGGGTTCCGTCCATCAGCCGGCGCGGGTTCAGCCGCAGCGCGTCCGACATGCCCGGCGGGCTGTTTGTCCGGCCGCTTTGAACGCGATACATGGCCGCGCCCGGACTTGGCGGCAAGTCGAGGTCCAGACGCTGGACGGCGCCAGTGGCTTCGAGCCAGTCTGAGGCTGGCGTCCAGGCCGCCAGGTTGCCGGTTTGGGCCTGGTAGAGTTGTCCAGGCACGGCTGGCCACTCGAGTTGAAGCCGGTTGCCGAGGTGTTGGGCGGACAACGAGAAGGCGCGAGAGGGCCGATTCGGATCCGTCCCGGCGATAAACTCCGCGTAGTCGCTCAGGCCGTCGCCATCGGTGTCGGTGCGCGCGTCGCGGCGAGTGGAAACCGTTCCGAAGAACCGCTGTTCCCACAAATCCGAAATTCCATTCTGATTGGCGTCGGGAAAGGTGTAAACGCCGCTGAAGGCGATCGCGCCGCCGGGCGTCAGGGTGTTGGTTTGCGGCGGGGGAGTGAGATAATAATCGGTGTCCACAAACTCGAGCTTATAGACGCCGGGCGGGGCGGAGGCCAGGGTGAGCGGCCCGCGCGCCTTTTTGTACAGGGGTCCGCTCAAGACGTAGAAGGCATGGGCGGGGTAGTTGGAGACGGTGACCGTGCCGCCGGCCAGGTTGGAAACGGTGATGGACACATCATCGACCAACCAGCCGGGCCGGGGCTGCGGATCGAACGAGAACAGAAGATACTCCCAGACGACATAGATCACCTGGCCGGCGAAGGGTGAAAGATCGAGTTGCTCGAGTTCCCAGCCGTCGGTGGAGTCGGCGAACTGGGCCAGGGTGGTCAACGCGCTCGAGTTGGCGGTGATCACCTGGACCTCGCCCAGTTCGATATCGTAACCCGAGAAATCGGTGAAATCGAAGCTCTGCCAGAAATTGAGGGTGGCCACATTGCCGTTGGTCAGGTAAATGGCCGGGCTGATCAAAAAACAGTGGGACCAGTCGGCGGCTTCCCCGCGCAGGTTGGTGCCCCAGGCGTTGGGCGGGGAGTGGGCCTCGGTTTCCCGTCCATTTTGCGGCGGGCCCAGCTCCCAATTCGCGTTGGAATCCTCGAAATCGACGAAGGTGGCCCAGTTTCCTCCGCTGGCATCCAGGTTGTCGAACCACGGCGCGATTTCCGGTTTGAGGGTGCGGAAGGTGTGGAGTTGGCCCTGGTTATTATCCAGCACCGCGTTCCCTGCCGGATCCCGGCTGACCACCTGGTAAAAATACGTCTGGTCGGGATCGAGGAACGCCAGGGTGACCTCGTGCGCCGTGGAGAAATCGGCCTGGTATGCCGTGCGGTCCAGGAGCGCCGAGCGGCCAAACTGCACCAATCCATCCGCCAGCTCGGAGCTCTCCCAGCGGATGACCGCCGTGACATAATCTGGCTCGGCAGTGACGTTGGCGAGGGTGGGCGGATCGAGGTCGATGTGCGCATTCGCGGAGATGCTCCCGGCGCCGGCAGGTGTGTACTGGATCGTCAGGAGGTCGCCATTAGCGGCCCGGAGTTTCCCCGGGACGGCCGGGTTCGTCGAGGAGATCAACGCGAGCGAGCCGGTGAACACTCCGGGGGTGGGTGACTCGGCGAGGGGGATCGCCAGGCCGGCGGGGTCGGTGGTGCTCGAGGCGTTCACCGCGACCGCGCCGGCGCCCCGAGCGGCGGCATCTCCCACTTCGATTCGGGCGGTGGACGGGGTGCGATAGGCCGGTGAGTCGAGCGCCACGGTGGGGCCGCTGGCGGCCGCTCCCGGAGCCAGAAACGTCAAAATCCTGCGCAACAATTCAATGCGGTCGCCGGTTCCGTCACCCAGGGGGACGGCGTCCAGCGGGAAGGAGCAAAACACCAGCCGGCCGGGCGCCGTCTGGCCGATTCCCGGCCAGCGCATTCCCACGGTGTCACCGTAGGCGTTGTGCAGGATCGAGGTGCAATTGGTGCCCGGGGTGAAGGTGTCGGAGATGTCCGGCCCGATAAACCCGCCCCAAAGCTCCTCATAGACCGAGTAGTCCATGGTGAGGTCCAGCCCGGCGGAGAGATTATCCAACGGGGTGCCGAGAATTTCCTCGGCGCCCCGGCTTTGCGGATCGGGAACAAAGGCGTCGATGTGCAGCACTTCCTGGATGAAGCCGGTGGCGCCGGCTTCCTCCAACCGGGAGAGAATTTCCATGGAAGCCACCAGGAGCGCTCCCCCGTTGTTTAAATAGGAACGAATCGCCTGCTGTTCCTGGACGCCCCAGGCGTTGTCGAAATCGGGGACCCGCCAGAGCACGGCGCGATAAGCGGAGAGCGTGTCCAGGTCGGGGTTGCCGCGGAGGGCCACCTCCCAGACATCGTAAGGCACGCCCACGGCATCGAGGGGAGCGGTGTATCCGCTCAGCGGCGGATCGGGGAAGAAAGTCCCGATACTGGAATCAATCAACAGCAGCGGCGCCACATTGCTCACGATCATCGTGAAGAAGGCGCCGCCGTTGTCGTTGGCAGCTCCATTCCCCGCCTCATCCATCGAAGCGACCGAGAAATAACAGGTCGCGCCGGCAGGCAATCCGCCCAGGGTGATTTGGTGGTCCACCGTCAGCGCGGCGTTGGAGACGGCGAGTCCCAGGCTCGGGCTGGGGCCGTAGCGGACCAGGGAGGTGGCCGGTTCATCCGAGCGCCAATAAATCGTGGCCTGCCCGAAGGCGCTGCTGTGGCTGACCTCAGTCAGCACCGGAGGCAGGAAATCCGCCCGGGCGATCGCGCTGCGGGTGAGATTGGCCGAGGCGTCGTAATACCGCGCTTCAATGGCGTCGCCGTGGGCGATTTGCAAACGCTGGTCCTTTGCCGCGGGGCCGGTGACGGCGGCCACCGCGCCGGTGAACACCCCGAGCGGCCCGGAGGGCGCGAGCGGGTAATCCTCGCCGGTGCTTTCCGTGGTGCTGCGCATCAAAACCGTTGCCGAGGGCCGGCCCGCCTGGTCCGTGTCCGTGAGGCGCAGTTGGATTTGGTCGGGCGCGCGATAGGCCCGGCGATCCAGCGAGAGGATTCCGGTTCCGCGCGCGGCCAAATCGCCTGAGATGACGAGCGCGAAATCCTGGCGGGGAACAATGCCATCGTGGATATCCTGGACGACGTTATGGGCGCGGACGCGGACGAGATACATCCCGCCCTCGGGGGAGAGGAGGCGCGCGCCCTCGACGTTGTTGAGGCGATCACCGGCCGGGGCGTCGGGCACGGATTCGCCGGCGGGGGAGAACCGGTTCCCGCGGTACACGACGCCGGAGGGGGCAACCACCTCGAGATCCAGATCATTCACCAGCGCGGGAATGGCCCCGGGAAAACCGGGAACGTCGGTGTAGGCCAGGGTGACGTTCAGCGGTTCGCCGCCGCTGCGGACGACCACTTGCCGTTCGAAGACCTGGCCGTTGGTCAGCAGCTCGGTTTGGTCCGTGAAATCGAAGCTCCGCGCCGGATCCAGGAGCGGTGTCAAATCGACGCGTCCCCAGCCTTCGTCCATGTTCGGGGTCGGGCCGGTGCCGAGGCTGTCGTCCAGATCCACCGCGCTGTTGATGAGCGCGGCTTTGACCAGGGCGGGGGAAGGGGTGGCTCCCACATGGGTCGAGCGGTAATACTGGACGAAGACGGCGGCGGCGCCCGAGACGTGCGGGCCGGCCTGGCTCGTGCCGCCCTGGTATTGGTACTCGGGCGAAATCGGCGCCCAGGCATATGCATCGGTGGCGGATTGGGATTGCAGCGAGGCGATCCAGGTGCCCGGCGCGACGAGATCGGGCTTGATGCGCCCATCCTCCGCCGGTCCGCGGCTCGAGAAATCTGCCATGGTATCCATGCCGTCGCCGTAAATGATGAATTCCACCCGTTCGCTTTCGCAGGCGCCGGTGGCGATCACATTCTTGGCCACGGCGGGGGCGCCGATGGTCTGGCGCGCGGGACCGGCGTTGCCGGCGGAGAATTCGAGGATGTATTGCTGATCTCCCGCGGCGAGCGCGTCGGCATCGCGAACCAGCTCATCGAACTCCACCGCGCTGAGATCGTAACGGCCCTGGGTGTCATCGCCCCAACTGTTCGAGCCGATCTCCGCGCCGGCGCGCACCGCGTCCCGGGTGAGCAATTCGGAGCCGCCGGGGGCTTCGTAGTTGCCCTCGCCGTCGAAAATGCGTTGCGTGATGATGCTGGCTCCCGGAGCCACGCCAAGCCCGTAGAGCGCGCCGTCCTCATCGGTCTCGCCCGCGGCGCCGTTGCCGGCGATGATGCCGGAGACGTGCGTCCCGTGGCTGTGCTCATCCGCGGCGTCGGTCAGGTTTCCATAATAAAAGAAGGCGGGCGTGCGTCCGAAAAGATCGGGATGCATGGTTTCGGCGTCGCCGTGGTTTAAGCCGCTATCGGCCACCGCGACCCTTACTCCGGCGCCATCAAAGCCCAACGCCTGGGTGAGCAAACGTTGCGGCCCCCCGTCTCCCGCGACCGCCTTCGAGGAGACTTCGTCGAAAAGCTTCATGTCCCGCTCGGGCTCGATCCAGAGCACCTGGCCGGATTCCGCGAGCGCCTGGAGCTGGCTTGGACGGAGAGCGCCCCGGAGCACGATGCCCGAGCGCAGCCGCGATTCCTGCCGCACGGTCTGAAAATTGCGCCGCGCCGCGGCGACTCCGGCTTCTCCGGTGTGCCGCGAGAGGAGCACCGCCACCCGGAGCGGCGCATCGGTGGTCCGGGCGGAAGCTGGCGTCGGCCGGAAGGATTTGTGGATTTTATACTCTGGACGGTATTCCCCCGCCCATTCGACGTTGGTGAGGGCCAGCAGCTCTTTCACGGGCGCGCCGCGCAAGCGGGCAATCCAGGTTTGCTCGGGCACGTAATGGAGCAGATCGACGCCGGCGGCGGCGAGGCGCGCGATTTCCTCCGGGCCGGGTGGCGCTTTGAATTGCAGCAGATGAAGCCCGTTCAACCGGGACTGGTCGCCGGCCAGGCGCCCGCGCAGCAGCGAGTTGGCAGATTTCGCGGGGATTATCTGCTCCCGCAGGCGGATCGGTTTGCCCTGGCCGGTCGTAACCGCCGCCAGGGCGAACAGACATGCCAGCAGCGCCGGAGCGGAGGCGGAGCCGTGAAGTTTCACCGGGTCAGAATAAGTGGGAGCAGGTGGATTGACAAGTTGGCGCGAGCCGGTTGCCAGCGGTCCCGATTAGTTGCCAGGCTGGAGCGCCCCGCCGGAGCGCATCAGTTCAAGGAGCCGGCCCAGCGCCTCGAGCATTTTGGCCTGGGTGAATTCGGACAAGCTTTCACCGACGCTGATCTGCGCGGCGGGAATGGTGAGCCACCAGGCCTCGGGCGCGTGGCCGTACACCTCGCGCGCCAGCGCCAGCACCACGGCCGGGGTGGCGGAGTGGGCGATGATTTGGGCGGTCGGCGCGGGGCGGAGCGGACGCAAACGGACCTTTCGGGGCTCGTCCACGGCCGCGTCCACAAACACCGCGCGGCGGGCCCGGGAGACCGGTTCCGCCAGCTCGGGGGTGAGCAGGCCGCAGGCGATCGCCGCGACGGCGGGCAACTCCAGCCGGCTCACCGCTTCGGCCACGCGCGGCCCGACCCCATCGTCGCCGCGGAGCGTGTTGCCGTAGCCGATCACCAGCCAATCCATTTCACGGGGGATCACGGGGCGGGCGGTTTGGCAGGTCGCGCGGCGGGCGGCTCGTGGCCCGGCTCATTGCGCGGCGAAGGATTTTCGAGCGGGAGCAAGCAGGTGACGATGGTGCCGCGGCCGCCGGGGGCGGCTTTGATCTGGAGGGTGGCGCCGAGGAGGCTGGCGCGATAATTCATGATGCGCAGCCCCATGCCGGTGGCGGCGTTGTCCTGCAGGTCGGGGAAGGGGAGTCCGGTGTTATGCACCGAAAGCGCGAGTTGGCCGGGCGTCCCGGCCAGGAGCAGGTCCACGCGCCTGGCTTTGCCATGTTTGATGGCGTTGGTGACGGCCTCTTGCGCGATCTTGTGGAGCTGGGTGATGGTGGAGGGATCCAGCGCGGGGGCGGCGCCCTCGGCGCTGAACTTGCAGGGAACCCCGTAGAGCTCGCGCACCCGGCCCGCCAGATCGCGGAGGGCGCCGGGCAGATCCCGCCGGGCGGTGTCCAGCGTGGCCATGTCGCGCGCCAGATCGCTGGCGTGGTTCATCGCCTGATGCACCAGGTCATGAATTTTGCCCGCCTCGCGCGCCTCGGCCGGGTTGCGCCGCGCCAGCTTCAACTCGAGGCCTTTCATCATCAAGGCGACGCCGGAGAGTTTCTGGCCCAGATCATCATGCAGATCGAGTCCGATGCGGCGGCGCTCCTTCTCGGTGATTTCGAGCAGCTCCTGCTCCAGCCGCCGGCGTTCGCTGATGGCGGCGTGCAGGCGCAGATTGGCGGTGTTGAGCTGTTCGGTGCGCTGTTGCACGCGCGCCTCCAATTCATCGCGCGCCCGGCGCAGCCCCTCCTCGGCCTGCCGCCGGTGGACGAACTGGCCGATTTCCAGGCCAATGGCGGTCAACATGCGGACCAGGGTGGGATCATCCTTGAACGTACGCAAAGAAAAGAATTCAAAGACGCCGAAGGTCTCGTCCGCGCTCAGCGCGGGAAAGGCCAGCGCGCTGCGCAGGCCGGCCGCCGCCGCCGCGCCCGCGCGGAGGAGGGTTTCTCCGGGGACCTCCTCGATCCAGATGGGCTGGCGTCGCCGCCAGACCCGGCCGGGCAATCCCTCGCCCGGTTTGAAGGTGAGCGCGGCCGAGGCCTCGAGGAATTTTTGCAGGGCGTCCGAGCGGGTGTGGAGCTCGAAGGCGGCGGGGGCCAGATTCCTGCCCGCGGCATCCATCACCCAGAGCGCCCCGAACTCGACCTCCAGGGCGCCGAGCAACACCCGCAGGATTCCCGGGCCGGCCTCCTCGAGCGAGGCGGCGCCATGCAGAAGGCGGGTGATGGCGTGCTCGGCGGCGATGCGGGTTTCGGCGCGCTGGCGCTCGCTGATGTCCGAGACGGAACTGACCCAGCCCGTGAGATTGTCGAAGTGATCCTTGAGCGGCGTCACCTGCAACAAAACGTGGATGCGCTCGCCAGTGCGCCGCCGGAACCGCTGCTCGATTCCGGCCACGGGCGCGCGGCCCTGGATCACCGCGGTCAGCTGCCCGGTGATGGAGTCAATGTCCTCGGGCGGCCAGTAAACAAACGGCGGCCGCGCGCCCAGCAATTCCTTTTCCGACCAGCCCAGCATGGCGCAGAAAGCGGGGTTGACGTAGGTCTGGCGCCCCTCGAGATCCACGGCGGCGATGCCGGCCGGCACCGAGGTTTCGATCGCCTCGCGGAACCCCCGCTCGGCCAGCAATTTCTCCTCGCCGCGCCGCTGCTCCTGGCGGGTCGCCGCGTCGCGCAGTTCGCGCTGCACGGCGGGGCCCAGCCGGGTGAGGTTGTCTTTCATCACGTAATCGTGCGCCCCGGCTTTCATGGCCGCCACCGCAGTGCCATCGGAGATATGTCCGGAGACGATGATGAGGGGGACATCCGGGTCGCGCTCGCGCAGGAGCCGCAGGGCCTCGAGGCCGTTAAATCGCGGCAGGACGTAGTCGGCCACCACCAGATCCCATTTTCCCCGGTCGAGGGCGGCGGCCATGGCTTGGCGGGTTTCCACGCGCTCGCACGCCGGCTGGTAGCCCGCGCGCTGAAGCTCGAGCTCCAGCAGGGCGGCGTCGCTCTCGGAGTCCTCCACGATTAACACCCGCAAAGGCCGCGCCGCGGATTTCACCCGGGCCGCGGGCTTCCGCGGGCCGGGCGGCGGGCTCGGCTTAGCTGGGGCGGTTCTCATGCGCTGGCAGGCTGAAATAGAAGGTGGCGCCTGCGCCCACGGCGGCCTCGGCCCAAATTCGGCCCCCGAGTTTGTTAACGATGCGTTGCACCGTGGCCAGCCCCACTCCGTGGCCGGGAAATTCGGTCATGCCGTGCAGTCGTTGAAAGACGCCAAACAGGCGGTCCGCGTGCGCCATATCGAAGCCGGCTCCGTTGTCCCGGACAAAAAAGGCGGGCTCCGGGCCTGGCTGACCACCGACCTCGATCCGCGCCTCGGGCTGGCGCGAGGTGAATTTCCAGGCGTTGCCCAGCAGGTTATCGAGCGCAATCCGCAGCAGGCGCTCGTCGCCGCGGGCGCGCAGTCCCGGCGCCACCCGCCAGCCAACCCGCCGCGCGGGTTCGCCCTGCTCGAGTTCGCCGAGGATTTCCCTCGCCATCGCGCTCAGGTCCAGGTCGCGCAATTGCAGCTCGGAGCGGCTCAACCGCGAGAGCTTGAGCAGATCCTGGATGAGCTGGTCCATCCGCTGGCTGGCGGCGATGATCCGGCCCAGAAACTCGAGGCCCCGCTCGTCGAGCTGTCCGCTGTGGCGCTCGGCCAGCACCTCGCTGAAGCCGCGGATGGTCCGCAGGGGGGCGCGCAGATCGTGCGAGACCGAGAAGCAAAACGCCTCGAGTTCCCGGTTCACCGCCTCGAGCTGGGCGGTGCGTTCGGCGACGTGTTTCTCGAGCTCCGCGTTGGCCTGCGCCAGATCCCTGCCGGTAATCGCCATGGCCAGGCAGGCCAGCCACCAGACCACGCTCGCGTCCGCTCCCCCGGCGGGGTTCGCGGCCAGACATAGCATGACCGCCCCCGCCAACGACGGGAGGGTCATTTCTCGATCAAACCAACGCACAACCGCTTGAGTTTGGCGCGGCGACATTCTTCGCCCATAGGGTCTATACCCCAACGAATCCGCCAGCCTAAACCGGCAGTGGCGGCGCGTCCGGCAAAAACGCTATTCTGGCGGCGCGTGAGAGAGAAAGTATCAAAGTTGCGCCGGCGACTTGCGGTTTGCGCCTGGCTGACGCTGGCCCTGGGCAGCACCGCCGGGGCGCAGTCCGCGCGGCCGGGCCTGGGGGCCACTCCCTACGCTGATGCCGCGGGCACGGGAGTCGTCTTTCGCGTCTGGGCGCCGAATGCCAGCAGCGTCACGGTTCCTGGCAGCTTCAATTCCTGGAGCACCACCGCCAACCCTTTGACACGGGAAAGCGGATCCGATTTGTGGTCGGCGGATATTCCGAACGCGCGACCCGGCCACGAGTACAAGTTTTTCCTCAACGGCTCGATTTGGAAGCGGGATCCGCGCGGGCGCAAAGTGGTGAGCTCGGCGGGCAACTCAATAGTGTACGATCCGCAGGCTTTTCCCTGGGGCGGCGACACGCGGTTGCCGGTGACTGGCTCGGATCTGGTGATTTATGAGCTGCATGTGGGCGCGTTTTACGACCCCACGCCCGGCCTGGGCGGCCCCGGCAAATTCGCCGATGCGATCACCAAACTGAACTACCTGACGAATCTGGGGATCAACGCGATCGAGTTGATGCCAGTGGCTGAATTCCCCGGGGATTACGGCTGGGGCTACAACCCGGCGGACCCGTACGCGGTCGAAAATGCCGGTTACGGCGGGCCGGACGGCCTCAAGGAATTCATCAAGGCTGCGCACCAACGGGGGCTGCGCGTGCTGCTGGACACGGTTCATAATCATTACGGACCGAGTGACCTGGAATTGTGGGGTTTTGATTCGGGCGCCACCCCGGGCATCTATCTGTATTCGGCCCCGGGCATTTGTTGCACGCCCTGGGGCCACCGTCCGAACTACAGCTCGGAGGGGGTTCGCTCCTACATCATCGACAACTTCCGGATGTGGCTGGAGGAGTATCATCTGGACGGGTTCCGCTGGGATGCAGTCGGCGCCATGCGCCATTATGATCCCGGTTACGTATCCATTCCCGAGGCCGATTCGCTCATCTCTTATATCAATAATGTGGTGATTCACGCGCAGCATCCCGGGGCGTTCAGCATCGCAGAGGACGATTCCGGCGGGCTGAACTTCGACGGCGAGTGGTCCCGGGGCGCGGGCGACACGCTCATTCACACGATGGCGGCCAGTACGGATGAAGCGCGGGACATGTACGCGCTGCGTGACGCCTTGAGCGGTTCCGGTTTCTCGCGGGTGCTGTTTAGCGAAACGCATGATCTGACGGGCAATCTTAACGGCCCCGGCGCCCAGCGGTTGCCCACCCGGATTCAGCCCGCCGCCCCGGCGGGTTATTACGCCCGCAAACGGTCGATGCTGGCCGCCGCCATGATCATGACCGCGCCGGGGGTGCCGATGCTTTTCATGGGACAGGAAATGCTCACCACCGCCCAGTTCGCCGATAACGCGCCGCTGGACTGGAACCGGACTCTCACCTACTCGAACATCGTCAACTTTTACCGTGATTTGATCCGGCTCCGGCGCAATCTCGACGGGGTCAGCCCCGGCCTGACCGGCCCCAATCTTACCTGGCATCAGGTGGATAACAGCGCCAAGCTGCTTGCGTTTCACCGCTGGGGCGCCGCTCCGGACGACCAGGTAACGGCGATTTTCAACTGTGCCAACACCACTCTCCAGAACTACGTGATTCAGGGTTTTCCCGCCGATGGAGAATGGCACACCAGCCTCAATTCCGATTGGAAAACGTACTCGGCGGATTTCGGCGATGCCGGTTCTTCGATGGTCACGGTCTCGGGTGGCCGCGCCGCCATCACGATTGCCCCTTACAGCGCCTTGATTCTCACCCGTGGCGCTTTGCCCTGGCTGGATTCCGACGGCGATGGGTTATTGAACGGCTGGGAGCAGAAGTATTTCGGAAGCCCCACTGCCGCCGATCCCAAGGCGGACGACGATGGCGATGGCGCCAACAACCTGCAGGAACAGACGGCCGGCACGGATCCGACTTCGCCGGATTCAGTGCTGGCCTTCACCGGGGTCCGCTTGCGGGATGATTGCGTGGAACTTCACTGGAAAGGCGGCGAGATCGCGCGGCAGGTCGTATTGAAATCGGGGAAGCTGGAGGGAGCATGGGTGCCGGTGCGCACGAATTTCCCTCCGACTCCGATCACCAATTCGATCACCCTTCCGCTCTCGGAGGGCACGCAGTTTTTCAGGATCCAGGCTGGCGCCAGATAGGGAAGCGACAACGAATTTTTGATCGTGGAAGTCGGGCTAGCCCGGCGCTGGCAGCGCGGCGCGGCGGAGCAGCTCCAGCGCCTGCTGGCAGGTAACCTGTTTGAAGGTCAGCCGATCCCAGGCATTGAGCTGGCGGCGCACTGTCGTCCCCGCCGGGGTGGCCAGCGCGATAAAAACGGTGCCCACCGGCTTTCCCGGCGTGGCGCCCGTGGGGCCGGCAATCCCGGTGATTGCCAGCGCGTAGTCGGCGCCCGAGATGCGCCGCGCCCCCTCGGCCATTTCGCGCGCCACCGCCTCGCTGACGGCGCCCTGCCGCGCCAGCGTGTCCGGCGAGACGCCGAGACATTTTTCCTTGGCCGCATTGCTGTAGGTGACGAAGCCGGCCAGCAACACCGCCGAGGCGCCGCTCACGTTGGTGATCCGATTCGCCAGGCCGCCCCCGGTGCAGCTCTCGGCCAGGGCCAGGGTTTGCCCGCGCGCCGCGAGGCCGCGCACCACGACCTCCTCCAATTCCTCATCCCCGGCGCCATATATGGACAGACCAAGCTTCTCCAGCACGACCCCCGCCGCCCGCTCCACTTTCTCCGCCGCGTCCGCGCCCTGGACCGCCAGGCGGATATCGACCTCCCCAGGCCGCGCGCAGTAGCCAAGCTGGAGGCCATCCGCCACCAACGGGGCGAGCGCGGGCGCCAATTCCTGCTCCACTGCGGACTCTCCCATTCCCGTCGAGCGGAGAATCCGGCAGACGAAGGGCGCCGAGGCGGGGAATTCACGCCGCAACAGCGGCTCGACGAAATGCTCGAACATGGGCCGCAGCTCGCGCGGAGGCCCCGGCAACAAAATCAGCCAGGAACGGCCTGCGTTGGCTCGGAAAGGGTTGGGCTGGATTTGCAGCGCCAGACCGGGAGCGGTGCCGTATTCATTGGCGAGCACCAGCGCGCCCTCGGGCACCAAAGCCTGGAGATGGGCGCGCTCGGGCGGAAACCGCCCTCGCGCGGCGAAAAAGGCGTTGATCCGCGCCAGCTCGGCGGCATTCTCCCGCAGCTCGCGCCCCAACAGGCGCGCGGCCAGGATGCGGGTCAAATCGCCGGCGGTGGGGCCGAGCCCGCCCGTGGTGAGGACGAGGTCGGCCCGGGCAAGCGCCTCGCGCATCGCCGTTTCGATGCCGTCACTCGTATCCGGCACCGCCACCTGCCGGGTGAGGGGCAGTCCCAGATCTGCCAGCCGCCGGCCCAGCCATTGCTCATGCGAGTTTTGCGTCTGGCCCAGCATCAATTCGCTGCCGGTGTTAATAAGCTCGATGATCACCAGGGGGAAGTTTAGCAGGAAAACAGCCGCTGCCAACCGGCCTTAGCCTGCCTTAGTCTGGATAATTCACAACTTTGATTGAACAAAGAAGCGGCGAGAGCGCCACTTGGGCCAATACACATGAAATCTCCCTGTTTTAGGCCAAAAATGAGTCGAAAACGCTGACGGATGGCGCGAATGCGAAAGCACGACGCGAAGCAAATGCGGGCGGCGGCGCTTTCCCTCTTCAATCACCCAACCGCCCAACCCGAAATCTACCTGCAACTCCTGACCTGCCGCACATTCCATGCGCCGGAACGGCAACTCCTGGGCACCCACCCGGCGCAAAACAAACCGGCGCACAGCGTGATAACTGCCGCTAAATTGCCGTTCGGCTACCAGATCCTGATAAATCCGCCGGATCGACAAGCCCTGCTTGAGCGTCGCTTCGATCTGCTCCCGCCACGGCTCACACAAGCTGACAGGACCTGGAACGCTGGCCGAGCCGGCTTGCGGGTTCGTGACCGGTTTTGGCTCTTCCGCCAGATCCTTTGCCACCGTTCCACGGTCCAAATCCAGCTCCCGGGCGATCCGCCGCCCCGACCATCCCTGCTGCTGCATGGCTATAATGCCCTGTTGTTGGTTCACTTTGAGTTGATACATCGCCCCAAAATGTTCCAAAAACAGGAACACCCAGGCCAATGCTTCACCTCAGAAGTGGCCGGTTTTGACCCGCAAATCCCTGGCTGG
>JBDHQH010000074.1:0-17146 GCA_039806935.1 Verrucomicrobiota bacterium | reverse complement strand
GCGGCAATTCAAGCAGGTGAAGATCGAGCTGGACGAGTCCGGGCGCGAGCGCCTGCTGCAAGCGGCGCTGGGCCTGACTCTGGGCGAGGCGGAGAATGTTTTCGCCAAAATCATCGTTCGGGGCGAGCGTCTCAGCGGCGGGGATGTTGGCGAAGTTTTCGCGGAGAAGCAGCAGATCATCCGCAAAAGCGGCCTCCTCGAGTATTACGCCAGCGAGGAAAGTTTTCAGCACATCGGCGGTCTGCGGGTTTTGAAGGAGTGGCTCGAGAAACGCGCGCTCGCTTTCTCGGCGGAAGCCCGCGCCTTTGGCCTGCCCGCCCCCAAAGGCATCCTCATGCTCGGCGTTCAGGGCTGCGGCAAGAGCCTCTGCGCCAAAGCCGTCTCGAATCAGTGGCAGCTCCCTCTCCTGCGTTTCGACATGGGCCGCATGTTCGGCAGCCTGGTCGGTTCCTCCGAGGAAAACGTGCGCCGCGCCATCGCCGTCGCCGAGTCCGTGGCGCCCGCCATTCTCTGGGTGGACGAAATCGACAAAGCCTTCGCCGGCTCACAGGGTTCGGGCGCCACCGACGGCGGCACCACCGCCCGGGTCTTCGGCACCTTCCTCACCTGGCTTTCGGAAAAAAGCGCGCCGGTCTTCGTGGTCGCCACCGCCAACGACATCTCCCAACTGCCGCCCGAGTTGCTGCGCAAAGGACGGCTGGACGAGATCTTTTTCGTGGACCTCCCCGCGCGCGCCGAGCGGCTCGAAATTTTTCGCATCCACCTGGCCAAACGCCGGCGGCCGCCGGAGACGTTTGATCTCGAATCCCTCGTCAATGCCAGCAAGGACTTCAGCGGCGCGGAGATCGAGGAGGCGATCAACAGCGCGTTATACGACGCCTTCTACGCCCGCGAACAACTGGAGACCGCCCATGTCCAGGTCGCGCTGGCGCAGACGGTTCCCCTGGCCAAAACCATGGATGAACAAATCAACCGGTTGCGAAGCTGGGCCGAAGGCCGCGCCCGCAACGCCAGCGTCCCCCGCGCCACCGGCGAGGAAATCCAGGTCCGGCGAATGGAGTTGTAACGGGCAGTTGGGCCGCGAAGGGAATTCAACCGCGAAGGAACGCCCAGGGACGCGAATGAAGAAGAAGATCCGAGGCGTTCCTCTGTTCCCCCATTGCCGTTTTAATGGAAAAGCACCGGCCTTCTGGCCGGTGCTTTTCCCTGCTATGTTAAACTATTTCGCCGCGGGCCAGGCGCGCAGCGCGCGTCTCCAGCCGAGCACCGGAATCAACCCCAACAGCGCCAGAGCGCCGGTCGAGGCCACCTCCGGCACGGCGGAGCCTCCCCCGTTGACATTGACACGAATCGACGTGCTTGCCACGGGGGCGCCGGTGGCGTCGCGCGCCGAAAGGATGAAGTCGTAGGTCCCCGGGATGGTTTTGTCGTAAGGGAACAACGGAAAGAATCCGACGTTTTGAGAATTCTGCGCGATGGTCGTGCTGCCGGACGGTGCGTTATCCGGGATCAACAGGGGATTGACGTAAACCCAGTCCTGGCCCAGGCTCGGATCCTTATCCATGGCGAGCGTGAATGTATAACTCGACAGCAAGGCATTGCCCGATCCGCTCGCCTGGGTGTTGATGGAAAAATCCACATTCCATGAGGCGCGGCCGGCGGGCGAGATGCCATTCCCATCGGTAAAATTGTATTGATTGTTGTCGGTGAGGTTAAAAACGTTCAACGGTTCGGGGTAGCGCACATGCGCCCGCAACCCCAGTTCGAGATTATTTTGCGTATCAACCGTCCAGCCGCCGTTGCCATTTCCGATTCCGTAATAGATGCCCTGGTCGTTCCCATTGGACGGGGGTGGCCCGTTGAGGTTGACGCTTTGATTGTATTGCACCGCCATGGCCGAGATCGTCAGGCCGCTCGCCAAGGCAATCGCCGACAACCGCAACCCTCGGTTTATTTTTAAGTTCATAATTTTCTTTTGGTTTTTGTTATCCGAGAACTTGTTGGAACAACCAAACAAGATTCCTGCGATGCGCTTTAGCAACGCCGGTGCCGCACCTGGTTCCCGAGTCCGTGACGGATTCGCAAGTCCATTTCTGTCAGGTGTTTAGTCAGATAATTTAGTTTGATAATGATTGTGGATGCTTTCTTGAAACTGTAAAAATCGCCAACAACATCCACCGGCAATCCACAGCTTTGCCAGCGCAAGTGCCTGATTTGGAAACGTTAATGATTACCGCTCCTGCTTCGTAAAAACACCCGACAGTTTTGAGTTCGTTCCAATGCGTTAGCGCGCGTCGGCGTCCGGACCAGGCTGGCAGGCCCGCGATCTATGCAGGATGAACGAAAGGACCAAGCTCAGCGAGAAGCGGGCAGAGCCGGCGGCCAAGTCAGGTGGAGCAGCAGGCCGCGACAACTGCGGCCACGAGCCGGGGCAGTTATCGATTGGCGGATTTGCGGCGTTGCCGTTTGCCTTGACAGCCCCACCCGTCCGCGGACAGCCTGCCTGGTTGCATGGCGCTTAGCATCTACAGGCTCTACCAGTGGCTGCAACCCGGCCTGCGGCAGAAACGGCTGAGGTTGTTGCTGGATTGCTGCCGGCCTGGCCCTTCCACCCGGATTCTGGATATCGGCGGGTATGTGGCAAACTGGGAGGGAGTAGCGGAGGTTGCTTCGTCCATCACCCTCTTGAATCTGAGCCATCCGCCGGCCCAGCCGGGGCAATCGAAGCGCTTCACCTGCGCGGTTGGCGACGGTTGCCGGATGCAGTATCCGGATCAGGCCTTTGACCTGGCCTATTCCAATAGTGTCATTGAACACTTGGGCACTTTTGAAAATCAGAAGCGCTTCGCCGCGGAGGTGCGCCGGGTGGGCAAACAGCTTTTTGTCCAGACGCCCAACCGCTGGTTTTTCATCGAACCGCACTTTGTGGCGCCGTTTCTGCATTTTCTGCCCTGGCCCATCGCCAAGCGCCTGCTGCGCTGGTTTTCGTTTCGCGCGCTGGTTCGGCAGGGCGACAACATCAATTTGCGTGAGTTGGCGGACGAATTGCGCTTGCTGACCGAGCGCGAGGTGCGCAGCCTGTTTCCGGATTGCGAGATTCACCGTGAAAAATGGTTTGGGATGACCAAGAGCTTTATCGCCATCCGGCGTTGAGCTCGCGAGCCGGGCGGAATCCACCTGGCAGCGTCTGGCGCGGGGAATCAATCCAGCGGCTTTTTTAAGCTGAAAAGGCCGAAAAAGGTTTGCCGCGGGCCGGGCGATTCAGTGTAATCTCCCACGCCATGGCTCAATCGTTTGCCGCCTCGCGCGCGCAATTGGTGTACGCGCTTTGCCTGCCGGTCGCCGTGCTGGTGGGTTATTTCCTGGCCGAGCCGATCGGCTTGGGCAATCTGGCCATGTTGGGGATGATTTTCGGGATTTTGTGCATTCCCCTGCTGATGCGGCAATATCATCCCCTCCTGATTTTTGGCTGGAACGCCGCCATCCAACCCTTCTTTTTGCCCGGCCAGCCGATGCTCTGGATGCTGCTTGCGCTGGCGGGTTACCTGTTTGCGTTGCTCAATCGGTTCACTACGCCGGAGGCGCGGTTCGAGAACGTCCCCGCCATCACCCGGTCGCTGGTGTTTCTGCTGGGCGTCGTGCTGCTCACGGGTTATTGGCGAGGCGGCTTGCTCGGGTTCCGGGCCTTTGGCTCCTCGGTGCATGGGGCCAAGGGGTATTTCATGATTTTTGCCGCCATTGCCGGCTACTTCGCGCTGACCAGCCAGCGAATTCCCGCCCGCCGCGCCAGTCTTTGCGTCGCGGGCTTTTTCCTGTCGAGCCTGACCGGGCTGATCCCGAATCTGGCTTACGCGGCGGGGCCCAAATTCGAGTTTCTCTTTTATCTTTTCCCGGCCGCCAACGCGCTGGAGCAGTTGCAGGCGGACTACCGGATGGACATGGAAATCGTGCGGATTTACGGCCTCACCTCGGCCGCCACCGGCCTGCTTTACTGGGGGCTGGCCCGGTATGGTCTCCGCGGTTTGTTTGCGGGCGCGAAGCCCTGGCGGCTGCCGCTGATGGCGGTGGCGGCGGGGGGTGTTTTGCTTTCGGGCTTTCGTTCCGTGTTTCTGCTGGTGATCCTGACTTTTTTTATTCTTTTGCTGATCGAGGGCCTGCCGCGGCGCCGGATTCTGGCCGCCGCCGCCGGCCTGGGCATCGTCGCGGGCGCCCTGCTGCTGCCCAACATCCAACATCTGCCGCTGGTGGCCCAGCGCACGTTGAGCTTCCTGCCGGTCCGGATTGATCCGGTGGCGCGGATCAGCGCCGAGGATTCCTCGCGATGGCGGCTCGAGATGTGGCGGGATGTCGTGCCCGAGATTCCCAGGTATTTGTTCCGGGGCCGCGGCTACGCCATCAACCCGACCGATCTGGCGTTCACCTCGGAGAATCTTCGCCGCGGCTACGGGCAGCAGTATGCCTGGGCGATTGAGACGGGGGCTTTTCATAACGGGCCGTTGTCGGTGATCGTGCTTTTCGGGATTTGGGGCGTGATTGGCTTCGGCTGGTTCGTCGCCGCGTCGATTCGCTATTTGTATCGGCAGCAGCGGGACGGCGAGGCGCCGCTGGCCACCATCAATCGCTTTTTGCTGGCTGCTTTTCTTGCCCGGGTGGTTTGCTTCTGTGTAATTTTTGGTGATTTAGGACAGGAATTGTTTATATATACCGGCCTGATCGGATTGAGCGTGAGCCTGAACGGGGGGCTGAAGCCCAAACGAGCCCCGGCCCCCGAGGCCGCGGGAGCGCAAGCCGTCCTGGATCCGGCGCTGGCGCGCCGGGACTAATACACTGGAAATAACGAACATGCGATTAAGAATCGTGGAAGACGGTGGTCGCGGGTGATTGCGGCAGGCTCCAAACTGCGGCAGTTGATGCTGTACGCGCTGGTGCTGCCGGCGGCGTTGCTGATGGGCTATCTCCTGGCCACGCCGTACGACATTCAAACGCTCGGGCTGGTCGGCGTCGCGCTGGCCTTGCTGGCCTCGCCGCTCATCCTTAAATACCACCGGCCGGCTCTGTTCCTCTTCTGGAATGCCACCGTGGTGGTTTTTTTCCTGCCGGGGAGTCCGCAAGTCTGGGTGTTGGTGGCGGGAGTCAGCCTGGGGCTGGCCATTCTCCATCGCGCGTTAATCCGGGACCGGCAATTCCTTTCCGCCCCCTCGCTGGTGTGGCCGGTGGTTTTCCTGCTGGTGGTGGTGTTTATCACCGCGCGGCTGACAGGGGGAATCGGCCTGCGCGCTTTGGGCGGCCAAAGCTACGGGGGCAAGGCCTATATTTACATCCTGGCGGCGGTGATGGGGTTTTTCGCGATGCTCGCCGGCAGGATTTCGCCGCCGCAAGCGATGCTGTATGTGGGTCTGTTCTTTCTCGGCGCCATTGCCAACGGCATCGGCAGCTTCATCGATTACCTCCCGCCCTCCCTTTATTTTCTGTTCTGGATTTTTCCCGTCGAGCGGCTGCCGGGCCAGGAGGAGGACACGATTGCCCGTTTTGAAATCCTGAGCCAATCGATGATGTGCGTCTTCTGGTTCTTGCTGGCGCGAAACGGAATCAAGAACTCGCTCGAGGCCCGGAGTTTTTGGCGGCTGTTTTTGTTGATGGCGGTGTTCGGGGTCGCGCTGGTGGGCGGCTACCGGTCGTATTTTGTGCTGATGTCCGCGACCGCACTCATCCTCTTTTGCGTCGAGGGGCTGCTGCGCTCGCGCTACGTGCCCATCGGACTCGGCGTCCTGCTGGTGATCTCCGCCGTCGTCATTCCCAACGCGGAGCGGCTGCCGCTGGCGGTGCAGCGCAGTTTGAGCGTCCTGCCCATTCACGTCAATCCCGACGCGCGCATCGACGGACAGAACTCGAGTCTCTGGCGGATCGAGATGTGGCGGACGGTGCTGCCGGAGGTGCCCAGATATTTCTGGCTGGGCAAAGGGTTGGGGGTTTCGGGGGTGGATTTGGAGCTGGCGCGGAACTTGGTGCGCCGGGGTCAGATGGATTCCCGGGACGAGGCGATTCTCACCGGGGCCTACCATAACGGTCCGCTTACGGTGATGATTCCTTTCGGCATCTGGGGCATGATCGGATGGATCTGGTTTGTGGCTGCGGCGATCCGGGCTTTATACCTGAATTACAAGAACAGCGAACCGGAGTTGAAAAAGATCAATAACTTTCTCTTCGCCTTCTTGTTGGCGCGAACCTTCCATTTCTTCGTGATTTTTGGTGAGTTTCGCGTCGATTTCCCCCAGTTTCTCGGGATTCTGGGCTTGAGCCTGGCGATCAACGGCGGCATTCGCCGGCTGGCCCCGGAACCGGCCGAGGCAGTGAAGCCGAGCCGCGGCACGGGCCGCCCGGCCGCTCGCCGCCTGTCTCCGATTCCCGCGCCGGCGCTGAAGCGGTAAGGCTCAATTTTTTTCAATTGCGGCATTGCGCCGCCCGCGCGCATTTGGCAAAAGGAGAGCCGTTTTGCGCCAATGAAAAAAGAATCCAAACCAGGCAACGAAGCCAGAATCCTTGAGTTATTGAAGCGAGTGCTGCCCAAAGCCACCGCCGATGAGCAACTCGCCGCCAAAATTTACCGCGCCATCGAGAATGAACTGCTCGCGGCGCAGCAGGCCGTCTCTTTCCAAAAGTTGTGTTCCCGCCTTGAACTGCCCGACCTGGAGACGGAAAGCCTCGAGGAAATCCAGCGCCAGCTTTCCGAGTCCTTCGGCGCGGCGGACGTCACGGTCAAGCCCAACCGCAAAGACAAAACGCTCGCGATCGAGGTCGCGCTGCCCGATGGCACGCAACTCCATGGCGAGATCGCGGTGGGCGGCGCCGCGGCGGGCGCGGACGACCAGGATGCGGAGCCGGAATTCAAGCCCAAGTTCATCCCCTTCCCGGTCTGCCTGCCGGGAGATAAGGAACTGGTCTGGCTGCTGGCCAAGCGCGAGACGCTCTCGCCGGACGAGGCGGGCATCGCTTTGAGCAAGGCCGAGGAGGAATTCTGGGCTTCCAAGACCGGCCAGAAACTGCTGCGCGACCGGGTCGAGCGCGCCTTTCCCGAGTTCATCTCGCGCGTCCCGGCGGGAATGCTGAGCGAACTCGGGCTCAAGCGGCATTACAAGATTCCGGAACCCATCAAAGTAGTGCGCGCTGGCAAACGCGGCTGAACTGCCGGACGCCGCCAATCAGAGGAATCGCGTCTGGGGACCATGAAAATTTTCGGGTTGCAACTGGACATCGCCTGGGAGGATAAGCCGGAGAATTTCGCGCGGGCGCGGCGGCTGTTGGCCGAGACCGCGCCGCCGCCGGATTCGCTGGTGGCGCTGCCGGAGATGTTTGCCACCGGTTTCAGCATGAACGCCGCCGCCCTGGCCGAGCCGGCCGGCGGGATGACGGAGGAGTGGCTCGCCGGGATGGCGCGGGAGTTTCGGGTGCATCTCCTGGCCGGGGTTGCGGCGCGCGGACCGGATGGGCGGGCCCGGAATCACGCCCTGGTGTTTTCACCCGAGGGGCGGCTGGCCGCTTCGTACGCCAAAATGCGCCCCTTCACCCCCGGGGGCGAGCGGGACCACTACGTCGCGGGCGACCGCGTCCGCGTTTTCCCGTGGAGGGAATGCGCGGTGGCGCCGCTGGTTTGCTACGACCTGCGCTTCCCGGAATTGTTCCGGCAGGCCGCCGCCGCCTGGCGCCCGGAACTATTCGTGGTCATCGCCAGTTGGCCCGAGAAGCGGATCCTGCATTGGGTGCGGCTGCTCCAGGCCCGCGCGATTGAGAATCAAGCCTTTGTCCTGGGGGTTAACCGGGTGGGAACCGATCCGCACTATTCCTACAACGGACGCACGCTCATCGTGGATTTCAACGGCGAGATCATCGCCGACGCCCGCGATTATGTGACCTCCATTTCAGCCACCCTGGATCTGGCTTCACTCCGTCAGTACCGCCAGGGTTTGCCGTTCCTCGCCGATCTCGCCGGCGCGGTTCAAGGCGATCCGGGAAATCCCCCTCCTTAGCCCGTCCAGGCGCCGCGGGAGCGGCGATGCGCGCGGAAGACAGCCGCTCGGGTCCCGCAGGGTGGAGGGGGGCCGCCGAACCGGCGGCGCCCCCTGGGAGCCCCGCGCCAAACGGGAGCGCGGCTTGCGTCACTCGTTCTTCGCGTGTCCGTTGACCCACCCAAAATCGCGGGGGGCAACGGTCCCGCTGGTGACCGGGATCTTCAAGATGGGGCGTTTGGTCGCCCCATCCAGCCACTTCTTGATTTCGGCGTGTCCGTCCGCAAAGGAAAACCCGCCCGCTCCGTTGTGGTACGAGGCGGGCAGGTCGTTGAAGGCGGTCGCCGAGCCCGACAAGGTCGAAAACACCCCGTCATTGATGCTGTCCGGATGCTCGTCGAGCATGACCCAGATCCAGGCGGGTCTCACCAGCTCGGCCATCTTCCGCACGGCCCAGGGCTGAAAGGTGGTCTCGTCCAGCATCCGGGCCAGGTAGGTGTTCATGGATACGCTGCGCACCCGCGGGCCCAGCACGCAGGGCACTTTGTCCGCCGGGCACTTAAACACCCCGAGGTTCTTGGCCGCGTAGGGGCCGAGCAGCCCTTCGGTGATGAAGGTCCGGTTGGTGTTGGCTCCCGGAGGCACCCCGACGGACCAGTCCAGCCAGCCGTTGACCCAGCGGAGGTTCGCCGTCTGGTTGCCCGGCGCGTTGAGCACCAGCCGCCCGTCGTGGTCGTCGGAATACATGACCCACGCGACCTGCAACTGCCGCAGGTTGTTGATGCAGCCGGCGCCCTCCGCCTTGGTCTTCGCTTTGCCCAGCGCGGGCAGCAGCATGGCCGCCAGAATGGCGATGATCGCGATCACCACCAGCAGTTCGATCAACGTGAACGCGCCCCGCCGCAGCCCGCGGCGAGCCCTCCACAACCAGCCGGAACCGCCCTTTGGGGCGCGCGACTTGCTAAAACGCCTCGCGTTCATGGGTTCTCAAACAAAGCGTAAAACGCGGTTCCGGTCGGGGTGGGAATGGTGATGAAGCTGTGTTCGCCGCTGATTTGCGGCGTGCCCGGCACCAGCGTCCACACCGGCGCGCCGGCCAGATTTCCAGTGGATTTCAGGACCACGCCGGGCGTGGTGCGCCACTGGATCACGGTGTCGCCGCCGGAGCGAAACGTCCTCAAATCCAGTTGATTGCGAAAGGTCGGCGCCACGGAATGATAGGTGGTGCCGATGCGCAATTCATCGATCAGCCCGCTGGCGAGGGCGCCGCCGCGAAAACCGACGCGATTAAAGCTGTACAGGAAATCACCCCGCTGCGTGGCGTTGCGAACCCCCACCGCGCTGGCGTTGGCGGTCTCGGGCGTCAGCGACGGAAGGTCCGGATCCGGATTGACCCACAGATAGGCCCGATCCGGATGCACCGGCGTCCGATTGGTGGTAATCACGCTGGTGGACAGATTGGTGGTGTAGGTTTCAACCAACGACCCGTCGTGGTTCCAGTCCAGCCGGACGACGAGCAGGCTTGGCTCGCTGGCCAGATTGGTCGAGAGCCCCGTGGTGTTGGGGAACTTGCCCTCAACCTTCCAGACCAGGGACACCGGCGGCGTGCCGCCGGCCTTGCCCAGAAAGAGAACCTCGGTGTTGTCACGGAACAGCGACACGCCAAAGAACGACGGTAATTCTGCCACCACCTGCTGCGCCAGCACGCTCAACCAGATCGATTTGCCCGTGGCGCGGATGACCGTCCCGTTGGTGGGGCTTTCGCTCTTCAACTCGGCCGGAATGGCGTCCAAATCGATGTAGCGCTGCGCGCGGCGGTCGTCCATCGACACTTTGTTCCCCGTAGTCCACAAAGATCCGTAAGTCATTCCGCCGGACTCCACCAGCGGCCCGAGATTGGGATATAGCGTCGCGTCGTACTGCTCTTGCGTGTAGCCGCCCGCCCACCCAAATCCACCCGGGGTCACCGTTTGCAACTCCCCCCACTCCGGGTAATCAAACCCATCGTAAACCAGCAGCTTGCCCGGACCGGTCTCCGCGCCCGCCGGAGTGGCGGGCATGCTGATCTGCTGCAGATCGACGTCGTCAATTAAAAGCGTATGATCCCCGGCCAGCGGAGAGCTTTTGACAAAGGACAGCACCATGTTCGGACTCAGCGCCACAAAAGGCGAGCAGGCCACCTGTTCATAGTCGCCATCCGTCACAAAATGAACCGGCGAAATGATCTGCGTGGGCTGGCCCGTGCCACCCACCGTCACTTGCAAAGCCGGAGTGGTGGATTGCCGGGCGTTCTCCCAATACCTGACCTGGTATTGCGCCCCGACGACAAAACCGGCCACGGACTGCGTCACCGATCCGTTGGATTGGATGAACGCCACTTGCCGCCCGTCGGGAATGACGCCGTTGTTCGCAAAAGGATTCTCTCCGCCGGCCGGATTCACGCCAAAATTGGCCGGGCCACCCCAGCCAGTCACGAACCCGTTACCGCCTCCGATATAGCCGGGAAAATTATTGAAGGTGTCCGCCTCAAAACTGGGATTCACCAGAGTTTGGGCGGGACAGGCGGGAAGGACGGAAAAGACCAGCAATCCCGTCAGCAACCCTGCGGCGTGATAGAAGGTGGCTTCGAGGGAAAACACGGAACAGATTTTTTTCATAGACTTTTCGGTTCTGCAAGAGTCACCTCGACGCACCTGGCGAGAAATGAACGACCGATCAGCGAACGTGACTCCGGGGTTAGTATTCTTTATCCGGCCGTTCGATATTCATCAGTTGCGCACCAGCCGACGCAAACATAACTCAGCCAATTTGTCAAGGATTAAATTTGCCGAGGTCCGCAACCAACCTGGAGCACACCAAAACCTGCCGACGGTTCTCCCTCCCCCCTTCCCCAGGGGAGAGGGCCGGGGTGAGGGGTTTTCTTAGGGGTTCTATCCCGTGGTTTCCCCTGTATTCTTTCAGGATTGGGCTGGGCTGGCCGGCGCAATCCTGCCGGCCCGCCCCGATTTTCAGTGGGCGAGCAATTCCTTTATTGCCTGCATCAGCACCGGCTCAGCCTCCGGCCCCACATTCGAAACGGTGGACTCGTAACCGCCTTCCGTGTAGGCGGCGGCGGTGCCGATGTAACCAGGGCCAGAATCGCCGTAGGCCGCCAGCATCACCTGCAGATCCGGCCGCATCGCCTTGGCCGCCCGTTGATATTCCACAAACAATTCGCCCGGCAGCCACAACGCGCGGCACGTGCCAACCCGCAGGCACGCCACGTCGATCTTGTGCCCGGCCTTGACGCGGCGAACCCAGGCTAGTTGCCGCGCCCCTTTGGCCGCGTCGGATTTCAACCGGGCGGCCAGTTCCGCCTCGTCCAGGTGCGGCGAAATCGGCAGGGCCACCCCGACGGCTTCCCACCCGATGTCCCGCGCGGTCAGCGGAGCTTTCACCGTCTTTTCGAAGGCCTCTTTCATGCCCGCCGCCAGCCGCGCGGCGAGCCGCAGGCGGTTCTCTTCCGCGCCGTCGTTGTATTTGCCGGCCGTGACATTTCCCCCCGCGCCGTTGAAATGCACATGCAACGCGCCGTTGACGTCCTGGCCCCGCATGAAACGGGCGATGCCGGGAAAGTCGGGGCTGGGAATGCCCCGGCGATAGTAGCTTTGCGGATGGCAGGCGTAAAAGCTGAGAACCGCCACCGGCGCCTCGCCGTCCCAGAAACTGAGCAGCGAGAGGACCGGGTCAATCACGCCCTCCGGCTCGGCGCGCAGAGCGGGATCTTTCGTGGCGCTGAAGCGGGTGGCGCGGACGCGGCCATCGGGCCCCTTGATCCGGCGCTGGCTGGCGACTTCTTTGACCACCGCCTGCCCGCAGCCGTAATGAGTGACCGGGCGCGCCCCGGGCAGGGCCGCGCGAACGGCCTCGGCCGCCCGCGCGATGACCTGGCGGTGAAAGGTGCCCTCAAATCGCGAGTAGCCCTGGACGTCGAACTCCTTGATGATTTTTTCCGTGGTGAAATCACAACCGGGCGCGTCGTGCTGGTGCAGCGTGTGCAGGGCCACCCGGCCCGGCGTTGTGCCGGCGGCCCGGGCCAGTGCGGCGCGGAAGACGTCATGCCCCTCGTTGCCTATCCCGATCCAATCCACCGCGCAAAGCACGATGGGCTGTCCGGCCCCCAGCAGCACCACGCCCCGGCAGCGCAGGGTCAGCTCATCCAGCCGTTTGACCGGGTCATAAGCCATCGCTGAGCCGAGGGGCGGCGTGGCATCGAGGTCGAAGGTGGCGAGCTGGAGCGCGGTTTGCGCTCGAGCAACCAGCGGAGTCAGCGCGCAGAGTGCGACCAGAAGCAAGTGAAGCGCGTTCATGACCGGAGGATAGGTCTTGACATCGCCGGGTCAAGCCGGCGCGGGCGCGAAAAACCTTGCGCCGGCCCCGCCATGGCCGCAGGATGGAAGCCCACAGTGCGAGGATTTTTGTGCATCCACCCATTAAACTGATTTCAACCGATTTCGACGGAACGCTGTTCGCGGAGTTTGAAGACCCGCCGATTCCCCGCGAGTTGGAAGAATTGCTCGCCGCCCGGCAGCGCCAGGGGGCCAAATGGGTCATTAACACCGGGCGCGACATGTCGAGCCTGATGGAGGCGCTTGGGCGCTCGGGCTTGCGCGTCGAGCCGGATTTCCTGGTGCTCGTCGAGCGGGAAATTCATTACCACGAACAGTCCAAGTATCTGCCGCTCTCCGAATGGAACGATCGCTGCCATCGGCTGCATACCGAGATTTTCGCGCGGGTGCGCCCGGATCTGGACCGCCTCGCCGGCTGGATCAATGAGCGCTTTCACACCCGGCTTTACGAAGACGCCTTCTCTCCGCTGTGCGTCATCGCCTCCTCCAACGGCGACATGGACCGCATCGACGCGTTCCTGAACGAATATTGCCGGGAGGTGCCGGGTCTCACCGTCGTGCGCAACGACGTGTACGCCCGGTTCAGCCATGCGGATTTCAACAAAGGCGCGGCGCTGACCGAATTGACGAAGCGGCTCGGCCTGACGCCCGCCGAGGTGTTCGCCGCCGGGGATCATCTGAATGATTTGCCGATGCTCGATCGCGCCCGGGCCGAGCGGCTGGCCGCGCCGGCCAATGCCGTCGAAGCGGTGAAAGAAGCCGTGCGCCGCCAGGCCGGTTACGTCAGCCAGTTTCCCCACGGCCAGGGCGTCGCCGATGCCTTGCGCTTCTATGGCGCGTGATCACCGCCTCACGACCTCAGGTCAATGGACTTCTGACAAGAAATTAATAAAGCTAATAAACAATTTTTGCGAACCTGCTCGCAATTCCTGTTTGTATTGCAAATTGTTGTAAATCAACAAAATATAAAGATCATTAGAAAGTTGAC
Organism: Verrucomicrobiota bacterium; assembly: GCA_039806935.1. Lineage (GTDB taxonomy): Bacteria > Verrucomicrobiota > Verrucomicrobiia > Limisphaerales > UBA8199 > JBDHQH01. Next base: position 3,767 of record JBDHQH010000074.1, on the reverse strand, counting down.
TCCGGTTATCGTGAATGATAGTCTGTGATGGAAGTGGTAACTGGGGCTGATATGGTTCCGGGCCGCGCTAAAATTTTTTGGCAACAAACTTGGCTGTATTACATTCGTAATGAGCACTTCCGCATCCCCCGGCCCCACCAATGGCGCGCCGCGCCGACGTTCCATTTCGGAGGCGGTGATCCGCATCGCCGGCAATTCGCAGGATGGCATCCAGGCCATCGGCGGCTTTTTGGCGCGTCTGGCCGGCCGTTCCGAGCAGGAGGTCATGACGTTCATGACCATTCCCTCGACCATCTCGGGTGGTCCCTCCATTTTTCAGGTGCGCCTCGGCTCGGGCGAGGTTTTGAGCGCCGGAGATGAAGCCGATTTGCTGCTCGCTTTTTATCAGCACTCTTACGAAGGGCATATCAACTCGCTTCGGAAGGGCGGGATCGTGTTGTATGACTCGGACCATGTGGAGCCGAAGGCCGAATGGCAGACCGAATATCACCACGTCGGGATCGGCATCTCGAGCCTGACCATCGAGGCGATTGGCGGCACGGCCAAGGACAAGGGCAAGAATATTTTCGCGCTCGGATTGCTGGCCAAAATTTTTCACCTGGACGCGCCGAAACTGGAGCGATTGGTGGCGGAGCGGTTTACGGGCAAGGATCCCAATGTGGTGAAGAACGCGCTGGCGGCGTTTCAGGCCGGCTATAACCACGCGCTCGGCGGCATGCTCGAGACTTTCGAGATGGCCGAAAGCGCCAGGCGCGACCATCCCCAGGTGGTCATGAACGGCAACGAAGCCATGGCCTACGGTGTGCTCGCCGCGGGCGTGCGCTTTGGCGCGGCCTACCCGATCACGCCCTGGTCGGATGTGATGGAAATTCTCCGGCGCGAACTGCCCAAGTACGGCGGCACGTTTATTCAGTGCGAGGATGAGATCGCGGCCATTTCGATGGCCAACGGCGCCAGCTTCGCCGGACGGGTGGCGGTGACGGGCTCGAGCGGGCCGGGCATCTCGCTGAAAATGGAGGCGCTCGGGTGGGCGGTGATGGCCGAGGTGCCCCTGGTCGTCATCAACATCCAGCGCGGCGGCCCGTCCACCGGCCTGCCCACGCAGGTCGAGCAATCGGATCTGAATCTCGCCTGTTTCGGCAGTCACGGCGACGCCCCGCGCGTGGTCCTCGCGCCGGCGGACGTCGAGGATTGCTTTTACTCGGCCATCGAGGCGGTCAATATCGCGCGGCAATACAACGTGCCGGTGTTCCTGCTCAGCGATCAGGCGATTGCCACCCGGATCGAAGCCTTCCCCATGCCGGATTTGGAGCGGGTGTGCCAGGATATCACACCGGATCTCTCGCCCGTCGAGGATTACAAACCTTACGATTTAAGCGCGCCGGACGGCGTCGTGCCGCGGGTAGTGCCCGGCACGCCGATTCGGAGCGGACGGTATCCGGTCGCCGGGGGGCTCGAGCATGATGAGATGGGCCATCCCTCGGGCTCGCCGCGGTTGCACATGGAAATGACCGCCAAACGGCGCAAGAAACTGCAATCCCTCGCCGCCACGCTGCCAACCCCGGAGGTGTACGGCCCGCCGCAGGGAGATCTCCTCCTGGTCGGCTGGGGCTCGACCAAGGGACCCATTAAAGAGGCGGTGGATCGCGCGCGCGCCGCCGGAGACCGGATTTCGGCGTTGCATCTGAAACATTTGAACCCGCTGCCGCCCGGGCTCGAGGCAATCTTCGCCGGATTCAAGGCGGTGCGCGTGGTGGAGTTGAACGATCAGGGCCTCTACGGCTACGGCCAGCTCGGCGGAATGCTGCGCGCCCGCTTTTGCGACCCGAAAATTCGCGGAATCAACAAAACCGACGGCCTCACCTTCAAGGTCAGAGAAATCCTCGAACGCTCCCGCGCCGATCTGGCGGCGGTCTGAACGAAACTGAACGCCGAATTGTCCCTTTAACTGGATCCAAATTATGAGCACCGCAACCGAGCCTCCCTCGACCGCGCCAAACCCGGCTCCTCCGGCGCCACCGCCCCCGGCGCCCGCCGCCGAGCGCAAGGGCCTGACCAAAAAGGAAATTTCCGCCGACCACCCCACTTGGTGCCCCGGTTGCGGCGATTTTGCAGTCCTGGCCGTCTATTTCAAGCTCATCGAGCGGCGCCGCCTCTGGCATGAGAAAATCGTCACCCTCTCGGGGATTGGCTGCTCCAGCCGGTTCCCGTATTTCGTTCAGGCCTACGGCGCGCACTACATTCATGGCCGCTCGCTCTCCTTTGCCAGCGGCGTATCGCTCTCGCGCCCGGATTTGCACGTCTTCGTCTTCGGCGGCGACGGAGATTTATTCTCGATCGGCGGCAACCATTTCACGCACACCGCGCGCAAGAACATCCGCATGACCTGCGTGGCCATGGACAACCAGGTCTATGGCCTGACGAAGAAACAAACCTCGCCCACCTCGCCGCTCGGCTTCAAAAGCAAGACCGATACCTGGGGCGCGGTGGATTACCCGATCAACCCCATGAAACAGGCCGTGGCCGCCGGCGCCAGCTTCGTGGCCCGCTCGACCGCCACCAACCCCAACCACCTCCTGCAAATGATGGAGGCGGCCATGGACCACGACGGGTTCAGCTTCATCGAATGCCTGAGCGAATGCGTCGAGTTCTACGAAGGCGCCTTTGACGGCGCCAACCCGCGCAAGGGCGGCGTGTTCAATCCCGTCCCGGCGGATCACGACGTGACCAGCGAGGCCGCGGCCTACCGCCTGGCCAGCGAACCCTGGCCCGGGCATTTCGGGGTGTTTTACAACCATCCCAAACCCACGAAGAACAGCCGCGAGGCGGCCCTCGCCGCCTCCGCCCGCGCCAAGTTCAAAGGCCTCCAGGACTGGCAAATCCTTCAACAAAGCTTTGACCGGACGAAGTAGGATCACGCGCGCGCGGGTGCCGGGCGGCATTTCCGGGCGGCGCCTGGCGGGATGGGCCGGCGCGCTGCTGGCCGGCCTGGCGCTCGCCGGTTGCCAGACCCCCGCCCAAAGGCTGGCGCGCCCGGCCGTCGAGCAGGTCCGGGATGGCGTGACCACCCAGGCGGAGGTGCTGCGCGAATTCGGCCCACCCAAGGAGACCATCCGCGGCGACGGGCGAACGCTGCTGGTGTACAGCCGCGGCCGCCTGGGCGCGCCACCGCACTACGCGCCCATGGAAGCCTCGCAGTTGACCGTGGTGAGTTTCCTCTTCGGCCCGGACGACCGGCTGCTGCGCAAGCTCTACAGCCACCACGAGATTCAAACCACTTTTGGAGCGGGAATCATCACCCTCGGGCGCGACCTGAGCGCGGACGCGATCGACCAAATTCACCCGGGCCGGACCACCCTCGAGGAGGCCAAGCGCCTGCTGGGCGAACCGACCGCCGAGGGTCTGACCCTGGACGGCAGCCTGCTGGTGGACTGGGCATTCCGGGACGCGCGCTTTGTCGGCACCGGCCGCTTCCAGTTATTCCGCGTTTACTTCAACGAAGCCAATGTAGTCACGGCCACCAAAGTCGTGGACGTGCCCTAATCCCGCAGCCTTCAGGCTGCGTCGGGCGTCCGGGCGAGGCGGGGAACGCAGCCTAAAGGCTGCGGCTACATCCCGAGTGTCTGATCGGGAGTCCCCCTGTAGTCGCAGCCTTCAGGCTGCGTCGGGCGTCCGGGCGAGGCGGGGGAGCGCAGCCTAAAGGCTGCGGCTACATCCGGAGTGTCTGATCGGGAGTCCCCCTGTAGTCGCAGCCTTCAGGCTGCGTC
>JBDHQH010000073.1:0-17155 GCA_039806935.1 Verrucomicrobiota bacterium | reverse complement strand
GATGTAGCCGCAGCCTTTAGGCTGCGCTCCCCGCCTGGCCCGGACGCCCGACGCAGCCTGAAGGCTGCGACTACATGGGGATTCCCGATCAGACACTCGGGATGTAGCCGCAGCCTTCAGGCTGCGTTCCCCGCCTGTCCCGCCCGACGCAGCCTGAAGGCTGCGACTACATGGGGACTCCCGATCAGACACTCGGGATGTAGCCGCAGCCTTTAGGCTGCGCTCCCCGCCTGGCCGGGACACCGACGCAGCCTGAAGGCTGCGACTACATGGGGATTCCCGATCAGACACTCGGGATGTAGCCGCAGCCTTTAGGCTGCGTTCCCCGCCTGTCCCGCCCGACGCAGCCTGAAGGCTGCGACTACATGGGGACTCTCGATCAGACACTCGGGAGGTAGCCGCAGCCTTTAGGCTGCGTTTCCCTTCTGGCCCGGACGCCTGGGCCCGGCGTCCCGGTCCGGGCGGGGGAAGAGACACCGATTTCTTGTCGGAGGTGGGTGAGCCTATATAATCCTTGAGAATGTTCGATTCGTTTGAGCTCGAGGATGTCGCCGAGGCGGAGGCGTTTTGCCGGCGCTGCAACGCGGCCTCGCGGCTGCGCGGCCTGTATTTGTTGCACACGGGGGAAGTAGGCGAGTTGACGCCGGTCATCGAGGGCGTGGAATACCGCGCCGTGGTGGGCGGCAACCGGCAGCCGTGCCTGGTTTCGCTGAGGTATGACGAGCGTCAGGGTTGGAAATCGCATTGCTCCCGGCATACCGAGCTGCGTTGCGAGCACGCGTATGCGATGATGTCGGCCCTGTTAGCGGCACATCGCGACGCGGAGGTGCAGTCCCTCAGTGCGGGCCGGTTTCGGCGCGCCGCGGCAGCCCGGAGAACTCCGGCGCCGGCGGAGCAGCCGGACGATCTGCGCAGCCGTTTGGAGGCGGCCAGGGGTGAGGCGTTGACTGGCGCGGAGGAGGCTTATCTGCGGCGGATCGAGACCCTTTACGAGCGCTGCCGCGTTTTTAACCAGGCGCTGCACGACGCCGATTGGCAGTTGCTGGGTCTTCCGATCAGCCGTTACGCCGGGGAGGAGCTTTGGCCCTCCTTTCCCACATCCGCGTTTCAATTCTGGCAATACCTGGCTTACGCCGCACACCGGAGGGGCGGATCCATCCCCGAATTTATGAAGCCGGTGACTCACCTGGAACGGACCGGAGCGGAGATCCTCAAATGGCAAAAACGCCGCGAGATTGACCGCTGGTCCAAGGTGTTCAACGAGATTAACGCGACTGACGCTGAAACCCCGCGGGAGGAGGCCGTGAAGTTGCGCCTGGTGTTGCACCCGCACAAAATCCAGTGCGAAACCCAGGCGTTCCCGCAGTCGCCGTGGCGCCCCCTCAAGCTCGCGCAGGCCCGCCAATTGGCCGACGAGATCAGCATGGGCCGGCCCCGGTTGACCGCGGAGAGCTTCTGGCTGTGGCAGTTGCTGGGGAGCGAGGGCGGCCGTTTTATCCGGGTGGAAATGCCCTATGAGGATGACGACGCCTTGCGGTTGCTCAACCAGGCATTGCGCGCGGACGCCCTGCGCGAGGCGGCCGTGATGCCAGACGGCGGCCTGGTGCCGCGGATGGAAGAGCCGCTGCGCTGGGAAATCCTCGAGCCCGCCGGCGAGGAGGAGTACTACCGATTGCGGCTGGTCCAGTCGGATGGGCGCCCGCTGGAGGGGCTGCTGCTCGTGTTGCCGGGCGCGCCGACGCTCTATTTGACCGTGAAAGGCCTGTATCAGGGGCCGCCGAAGCCTGATACCATGCTGGAGACTGACCGGGAAAACCGCATCCCCGCCGCCGCCATCGAGCGAACCGCCGGATTGATGTTTCTTCAACGGCTCGGCCTGGAGGCGCCCGCGCGCGTGCGCGACCGCATTCAGACGGTGAAGTACGCGGTAAAGGTGCGGGCGGAAATCGTGCCGGGCCCCAACCGCCGCGAAGATTGCCGCGTGACGGTGACCGCGTCGGCGCCTGGCCGCTCGGAGTTGACTTGGCGCGACAACCTTTGGCAAAACCCGCGGACCGGCAAATTTCTCGACGATTCCGGCTCGGATCTGGTTATTCTGGACACCTCTTTAATGCGGCAGGTTCCGCGGCTTTTGGAGCCGCTCGGTTTGAAGAGTTCCTACCTCGGCCATCTCGTCACCCGGATCACCAAGGCTTTCCCCGGGATCTTCGCCGACTGGCTCAAAACGATACCGCCGGAAATCCAGACGGACCTCGTGGGGGATCTGAAATCTCTCGCCAACGGCGAAGTGTCCGGCTCGATCAAGCTCGACGTGCGCGAGGCGGGAGTCGATTGGTTCGATCTCAGCGTGGTATTGAACATTTCCGACCTCACGTTGACGCCGGCGGAAATCAAACTGTTGCTGAACGCGCGCGGCAACTATGTCCGCCTCGAGGGCAAAGGCTGGAGACGGCTGCGCTTTGACCTGACGGAGGAGCAGGATCAGCGGCTGGCCCGGCTGGGGATCAGCCCGAAGGAGCTTTCGAGCGAACCGCAGCGGCTGCACGCCTTGCAGTTGGCCGATGAGGCGGCCCGGGAATTTCTGGCGGCGGAGCAATTCGAGGGAGTGCGCCGGCGCGCCGCGGAGTTAAAGGCGCGCGTGACGCCGGCGGTGCCCGCGGGCATTGCGGCCCAGCTCCGGCCCTACCAGATCGAGGGTTTTCATTTCCTGGCCTACCTTTCGACCAATGGCTTCGGCGGGATTCTCGCGGACGACATGGGGCTGGGGAAAACCCTGCAAACGCTCGCCTGGCTGCTCTGGCTGCGCGCTCAACCGGGCGAGCACCACCCCTCGCTGGTGGTCTGCCCCAAGAGCGTGATGGACAACTGGCGCGCCGAGACGGACCGGTTCACCCCCGGAATTCGCGTCCGGGTCTGGCCTGCCGCCGAGTTGGAGGAATTGCCCGGCCAGTTGGCCTCGGCGGATTTGCATGTCATTAATTATAGCCAGTTGCGCGCCATGGGCTCGCGGCTGCGCGAGGTGTCCTGGGAGGCGGCCATCCTCGACGAGGGGCAGTACATCAAGAATCCCTCCTCCCAGACCGCCGAGGTCGCGCGCAGCCTGCGCGCGCGGCATCGCTTGATTCTCTCCGGCACCCCGATCGAAAACCGGCTGCTGGATCTCTGGAGCCTGATGTCCTTTTCCATGCCGGGAGTGCTGGGTCCGCGGGCCCAATTCGGCCGGATCTATGACGCGCAAGCCGATCCCCTGGCCCGCCGGCGGCTCTCCTCGCGCGTGCGCCCGTTTGTCCTGCGGCGGATCAAAGCCCATGTAGCCAAAGATCTGCCGGACCGCATCGAGGAGGATTTGTTGTGCGAGATGGAGGGCGGGCAGCAGGCGCTGTATCGCGCCGAACTCAAGCGCGCCCAGCAAATGCTGCTCGGGATGAAGACCCAGAAGGAGGTGTCGCGCAACCAGTTCAATTTTCTCACCTCGCTGCTGCGCTTGCGGCAAATCTGCTGCCATCCCGCCCTGCTGGCGCCCGATTCCAAGGCCGCGTCCGCCAAAGTCGAGGCGTTGCTCGAGCAACTCGAACCGCTGGTCGGGAAAGGCGAAAAAGTGCTCGTCTTTTCCCAGTTCGTGCAAATGCTCGAACTGATCCGGCCCGCGCTCGAGGAGCGCGGCTGGCCGGTGCATTACCTGACCGGCGCCAGCGAGAACCGCGGCGAGATCGTCAGCGCCTTTCAGCGGGCCGAGGAGAGCGGGGTTTTTTTAATCTCCCTCAAGGCCGGCGGCTTCGGCTTGAACCTGACCGCCGCCAGCTACGTCTTCCTCTTTGATCCCTGGTGGAATCCCGCCGTGGAGAACCAGGCCATCGACCGCACCCACCGGATCGGCCAGGCGAACAAGGTCATCGCCTACCGGTTGCTCATCAAAAACAGCGTCGAGGAAAAAATCCGCGCTCTGCAAAAGAGCAAAAAAGTCCTCGCCGAGGACGTCATGGGCGAGGAAAAATTCGCCCAAAGCCTGACGGTGGAGGATTTGAAATATCTTTTTTCAGAATAGCGGGTTTTGCGTATTGAGTTGGGATGTTTCCCTGATATGCTGAAAGGATATGCAAGCTTGCGATCGGATTGGGGAACTCCCGGGGCCAACACCTCCCGGGTGCCGGCCGGTCCCGGATTTTTCTATGTCTTCAGTTCTTAAACACGCGTCCAACGGAGCGCTCCATGGGGCCGTCAACGGCCATCGCAAACCCACCTTCACCAAGGTCTTCCGCTGGAAACCAGCGCCCGGTCAAACCGCCCATCGGGTCGAGGTGGTGGGATCGTTCACCCAATGGCAACCGGTGCCGATGTGTCACCTGAATGTCCAGGACGCCTGGCAGATCTCGATCGACAATATCCAGAGCCACCGAACGCATCATTACATGCTGCTGGTGGACGGCCAACCCGTTCGGGACGGCAACTGCGACGGCCTGGCGGTGCCCGCCGGCCCCGAGGAGGCCCGGTATCAATTCCAAACCCCGCGGGGCCCGCGTGTTCTGATGCTTTTCGCCCAAACGAAGTGACTGCGGTCCTGGCGCTGCGGGAGTAGCGGCCCTCCTGCCCGCCTGGACGATCTTCCATGATTTTCCGCCTCCGCTCTGCTAAATCTAAGGCGTGGCGGTCATCGTAAAAATTTGCGGCATCACCCGGCCCGAGGACGGCCTCGCCGCGGCCGAGGCCGGGGCGAACGCCCTGGGATTGGTTTTCTGCGAAGCCAGTCCGCGCTGCGTCTCCCTGGCGCGGAGCGAGGAAATCGCGCGACGCCTGCCGCCGTTCATCGTCAAAGTCGGAGTCTTCGTCAATCCGACCGCGGAACTCGTTCTCAACGCCATCGCCGCCTGCGGGTTGAACCTGCTCCAGTTTCACGGCGAGGAGCCGCCCGAGTTTTGCGGGCAGTTCGGCCTCCTGAGCATGAAGGCCTTCCGGCTTCGCGATGCCGCGTCGCTCGAACAACTGAGCGCTTATCCCACCGGCGCCTGGCTGCTGGACGCCTACTCGCCGAAAGCGCACGGCGGGGTGGGGGAAACGTTCAACTGGGAATGGGCGATCGCCGCCCGCAAGCTGGGCCGGCCCATTCTGCTGGCCGGTGGCCTGACCCCGCTAAATGTCGGCGAGGCGGTGCGCCAGGTGCGGCCCTGGGGGGTGGATGTCTCGAGCGGCGTGGAATCGGCGCCCGGTCGCAAAGATCCCATCAAAGTGCGGGCCTTCATCGAGGCTGCGAGGGAGGCGGAGTGAAAATTCGCTGGCCGGGCGTGAGGCTGGTTTTGCCGTCCGCGCTGGCCGGCCTCGCTCTCGGCGCCGGCGCCGCCCGATCCGCCGAGGCGCTCCCCGAGTTGCGCACGGCGAGCGAGGTGCGGGAGCTGAGTCCCGAGCAGGCGGCGCGGCATTATCCGGTTCGCCTGACCGGGATTCTTACCTTTGTCGATGAAGCGCGGTTTTACCGCTTTATTCAGGATGAGTCAGCCGGAGTTTATTTTCTCCTGCTCGAGGGGGCGGGTCGGGAACGGCTGGTCGCGGGGATGCGCGTGGAGCTCGAGGGGCATACGGACCAGGGCGAATACGCCCCGGTCGTGCGCGCCGCGCGCGCGCGGGTGCTCGGCCCGGCGGAATTTCCGGCACCCCGGCCGGTTTCCTACGAGCAACTGGCCAGCGGCCAGGAGGACAGCCAGTTCGTGCGGGTGCGCGGGATCGTCCGGTCGGCCCAAGCCAAAGACGGCGGGGAAGCCGCGGTAGTGGAGATTGCCACGGGGGGCGGCCGGCTCACCGCGCAGGTGAGGCTGGCCGGGCGCTGGCCGGCAGCCGCGCTGGCGGACAGCACGGTGCTGCTCAACGGCGTGGTGGTCACGCGGTTTAATCACCAGCGACAGCTCTTCGACATCCGGCTGCTGGCGCCGCGGCCGGAGGATTTTCAGGTGCTTACTCCCGGCCCGCCGCCCTTTTCGGGACCTGCGCAAAGCATCGCCAGCCTGCTGCGATTTCGTCCCCAGGGGCCGCTGGGCCGCCGGGTGAAAGTGGAAGGCACGGTGATCGGCCGGCCGGATGAGCGCACGCTGTATATCCAGGACCAGGCCGAGGGCCTTGAGGTGGAGACGCGGCAGACTGATCCCCTCGAGGTCGGGGATCGCATCGAAGTGACGGGGTTTCCCGCGCCCGGGGATTACACCCCGCGGCTGGAGGATGCGATTTACCGCAAACTGGGTCCAGGAGCGGCGCCGGCGCCGCTTCGCATCACCACCGACGACGCGCTCAGAGGCGCCTGCGACTGCCGCCTGGCGCAGCTCGAGGGGAAACTGCTGGATCAGTCGCGGCACAGCCGCGAGCGATCCCTGGTGATGCAATCAGGGGGCGTCGTTTTCCACGCCGTTTTGCCGCCGGCGCCCGGCGGGCCCGAGCTGCCGGAATACCGGCGCGGCAGCCGGTTGCGGCTCACCGGCATCTGCCGGCTCGAACCCGTCGGCGAGTGGCACGCGGGGGAGGACTGGCGGGCGAACTCGTTCCGGCTGCTCCTGCGCTCGCCCGCGGACGTCGTCCTGGTGCGCGCGGCGTCCTGGTGGACGCTGCCGCGCTTGCTGGGGGCGGTGGGCGCGCTGCTGATCACGGCGCTGGCCGCGCTGGCCTGGGTGTTGGTGCTCCGCCAGCGGGTGCGGCGCCAGACCGGGATCATCGCCCGGAAATTCCAGGCCGAAGCCGCTCTCCAGGAGCGCTACCTCGACCTGTTCGAGAACGCCAACGACATGGTTTACACCCATGACGAAACCGGCCGGATGACCTCGATCAACCGCGCGGGCGAGGAGTTGCTGCAACTTCCGCGGACGGAAATCCTGCGGCGGGATTGGCCGGATCTGGTGCTGCCCGAGCAGCGGGCGGCCGCCCGCGAATGGATCCGGCGAGTGATGGAAACCGGGGGATCGGGCGCCGCGGAATGGGATTTCGCCGTGCCGGGCGGGGCGCCGGCGCGGATCGAAGTGAGCGCGCGACGGATTCAAGCGCCCGGACGCGCCCCGGAAATCGAGGGCATCGCGCGGGACATCACCGCGCGCAAACGGCTCGAGCGCGAGATCCTCGAGATCAGCAGCCGCGAGCAGCGCCGGATCGGCCACGACCTCCACGGCGTATGTCAGGAACTCGTGGGCATCTCTTTTCTGGCGGAGAGCCTGGCCGACCGCCTGAGGGAACGCGGCGCGCCGGAATCCGAGGAGGTCGAGCGGCTGAGCGAGTTGCTGGGCCGCGCCATTGTCCAGACCCGCGGGGTGGCCCGCGGCCTCTCGCCCGTGCGGCTCGAGGAGAATGGGCTCCTCTCCGCCCTCGAGGAGTTGGGCGCCCATCTGGCGGAGATTTTCGAGATCTCCTGCGAGGTGGCCTGCGAGAGCGCCCCGGAAACCTTCGAGAGCGGCGTGGCGCTGAACGTGTTCTACATCGCGCATGAGGCCATGGTCAACGCCGCCCGGCATGGCGGCGCCCGGCGGATTCGCGTCGAGTTGGAACAACTCGCCGCGGCGCGCTGGTCCCTCACCGTCCGGGACGACGGGCGCGGTTTTGCGGTCACCGCGAACCCGAGCTCGGGCATGGGCTTGCGGATCATGCATTACCGGGCGCGCCTGATCGGCGGCTCGCTTGAGCTCGCCTCGACGCCCGGCGCCGGCACGACGGTCGCGTGTTTGTTCCGCGCGGCGTGAGGGGCAGGAAGGGCGGCCGCCCGCGTGGCTCATTTTCATTGTTTCGCTGGCGAGTTTCAGTTATTCGAAAGCTCATGAATCAGGAGCCACACCCCGGGATGAACCGGCTGTTGCTGGTGGATGATCATCCGCTGTTCCGCGAGGGGCTGCGGCAGCTCATCGAGCGCGAGCCGGATCTGGCAGTGTGCGGCGAAACCGCCGAGGCGTCCGAGGCGCTGCGCCTGATCGCGGAGCTGCGCCCCGATCTGGTGACCGTGGACATCTCGCTCGGCAGCGGCAGCGGCATCGAGCTGCTCAAGCACATCAAGGCCGAACACGAGGATTTGCCCGTGCTGGTGATCTCCATGCATGAGGAATCGCTTTACGCCGAGCGCGCCTTGCGGGCCGGGGCGATGGGCTACGTGATGAAGCACGAACCCGGGCGCCTGGTCAAAAGCGCCATCCGCAAAGTCCTCGGAGGGGAGGTCTTCCTCAGCGAGAAAATGTCGGGCGCGGTCCTCTTGAAAATCATGAAGGGCCAGCGGGATCGCCCCGCCTCGCCGTTGGAACTGTTGAGTGATCGAGAACTCGAGGTGTTCCGCATGCTCGGCCAGGGCAGGGGCACGCGGCAGATCGCGGAGGATCTCAAGGTGACCATCACCACCATCCATTCCTTCCGCAACCGCATCAAGGAGAAGCTCCGCCTCAAGACCGCCACCGAAGTCATGCTCCACGCCATTCAGTGGAGCCGCGAGGAGGCCCCGGGGCGGCCAGGGGGGCTGTCGCAACCGCCGGCTCCGGGCTAAGGTCTCGAAAAACACTATGAAACGACGCGAATTTCTTCAAACCGTGGGCGGGGCCGCCGGCCTGGCCGCCCTGGGCGGAGCGGGTGTGTTGGGCGCGGAGCCCGCGCCCGGCAAACGCGAGGGCCTGCCCCGGCGCGCCCTCGGCCGCACCGGCCTGGAAGTCTCGATCATCGGCTATCCCGGGCTGGCGCTGGCCAAGGTCGGGCAGGCCGAGGGGACGGCCTCGCTGCGCCAGGCCTTTGACCGCGGGGTCAACTACTTCGATGTCGCGCCGAACTACGGCAACGGCGACGCCGAAATCAAAATGGGCATCGGCCTGCAAGGCCTCGAGCGCGACCGCTTCGTGCTCTCCTGCAAAACCCACAAGCGGGACCGGGCGGGCGCGCAAATGGAGCTGGAGCGTTCGCTGCAGCGGCTCAAGACCGATTACTTCGATCTTTATCAACTGCACCACCTGGTCACCCCCGCCGAGGTGCGGCAGGCCTTCGGCCCGGACGGGGCGATGGAAGCGGTGTTGAAGGCCCGGGATCAGGGGAAAGTAAAACATCTCGGTTTTTCGGCGCACACCACCCGGGGCGCCCTCGAGGCGATGCGCCAGTTCCGGTTCGACACGGTCATGTTTCCGATTAATTTCGTCGAATATTACACCCGGGGCTTTGGCCGGGAGGTGCTGGCAATGGCCGGCGAGCGGGGCGCGGGGCTGATTTCCATCAAGCCGATCTCCTGGGGCGCCTGGCCCAAGGGCGGCTCGCGCAATCGCGAGTGGTGGTATGCCTCGGTCGAGGAACCGGCGCAGCTCGAGCTGGCCCTGCGTTTCGCTCTGTCGCAGCCGGGGGTCGCCACGGCGATTCCCACCTCCTTTGTGGAATTGCTGGATAAAACGGTCGCCGCCGCCGCCCGGGGCCTGCCGCCGCTGGATGATCCCGCCACCGCCGAACTCCGACGGATGGCGCGGGAGCGCGAATCGATCTTTCTGAACGAGGAGAAAAAGGTGGCCGCCCACTTCCCGGCGGGAAATCCGCATTACGCTTGATCCGGTTTTTTTATCCATTTGACAAAGCGCGGTTCATCCCTAGGCTTGACGGTCTGACCAAAGAGGCTGTCCCGGCCGGAAACCGGGGGCCGAGGTCGTCGGAGAGGAAGTGAAACGGATTGACAGAAATCAAGCTTAAGAAGGGCGAGTCGGTGGACAAGGCGCTGCGGCGTCTGAAGAAGAAGATCGACCGCGAAGGCACGCTGAAAACGGTGCGCAACCACCGGCATTTCGAGAAGCCCAGCGAGAAGCGGCGCCGCAAGGAAAAGGCGGCGCGGTTCTCGGCCATGTTGGCCGCCCGCTACGCGGACCTGTAAGGGACACTCCCGCCGGCGCGCCCGGGTGGCGCGCCGGCACGTTGAAATTTAGCCGGAGAGTGACGCGCGCGGACAACCGGCGTCACTCCCTCCTCGTTGATGTATTCACTCTCCACCTGTTGGAATTCCCACCGCCATACGGACGGCCGGGCCATGCTGCGTGAAATCCGGGAGCTGGGTTTCGAGTGGGCCGAGCTGAGCCACGGCACCCGCATCAGCCTGCTGCCGGGCATCCTCGAGGCGGTTGACGCCGGGGAAATGCGCATCTCCAGCCTGCACAATTTCTGCCCCCTGCCGATGGGGGTCACCCGTTCGGCGCCCAACCTTTACCAATTTTCGGCGGACCGTCCGCGCGAGCGGGAACTGGCCCACCGCTATACGGTCAAGACCATCGAATTCGCCGCGCGCGTCCGGGCGCCGGTGGTCGTGCTGCACGTCGGCAGCATCGACATGAAGGGCTACACCGACAAGCTGCTGGAGTTGATTCAACGCGGCGAGCAGGACACCCCCCGTTATCAACGGCTTTGCGCGGAAGCCGAGGAGAAACGCGAGGCCAAAAAAGAGCCGTTCATGGAGCGGATGCGGGAATCGCTCCAAGCCCTGCTGCCCGAGGCGGAGAAGCATGGCGTTCGCTTTGGCATCGAGAACCGGCAGGCGCTCGAGGAACTGCCCGTCGAGGGGGATTTCGAGCGCTTGTTCCGTGATTTGGACAGTCCGCGCTTCGGTTACTGGCATGACACCGGCCACGCGCAGATCAAGGAGAATCTCGGGTTCATGCCTCACCGCCTGCAACTCGAGACGTTGCTGCCCCGGTTGCTCGGTTTCCACATTCATGATGTCATCCCGCCGGGGCGCGATCACTGCGCGCCCGGCTCGGGCATGATCGATTTCGCCGGCCTGCAGCCGCTCGTCTCCGAACAACACCTGAAGATTTTCGAGTTCAACCCCAGCCTGAGCGCGGAGCAGGCGCGCCAGGGAGCGGCCCATGTGAAGCGGCTCTGGGGCGGCTGCGAACCTGGCGGCTAGAGAACCCCGCGAGCAGAGCTTCCTCGCGGTTCGAGCGGGCGCTCGGAAGGCAGTCTCGCCGCCGGGGGGGGTGTTCTCTGGTCGCCCGCCGGGTTCGCGCGAGCCGGGGAAACTTTGCGCGGGCGCGCTCCAGCCGTTACTCTGGGATCGTGGGAACGGCGGAACATGGCAACCGGGCGCCGGATCTGAGGGCGACCGCGGAGCGTCTGGTGCGCCGGCTTCAGGAGGCCGGGTTCGCGGCGTATTGGGTCGGCGGATGCGTGCGGGACTGGCTGTTGCACCGCGCGCCGGGCGATTACGACATTGCGACCAATGCGCTGCCTGGGGAAATCGAGCGCCTCTTTCGGCGCACTATTCCGGTCGGCAAAAAATTCGGCGTGCTGGTGGTCAAAGAACCGGCCGGTGATTTTCAGGTGGCGACCTTTCGGGCGGAAGCGGATTACCAGGACGGACGCCATCCGGGCCAGGTCACCTTCGGCGATCCGCGGGCCGACGCTCAGCGCCGGGACTTCACCATCAATGGGCTGTTCTATGATCCCGTGCGGGGCGAGTTGCTCGATTGGGTGGGCGGCCAGCGGGACCTGCGCGCGCGGCTGATCCGCACGATTGGCGCGCCGGAGGAACGGTTTGCCGAGGATCACCTGCGCCTGCTGCGGGCGGTGCGCTTCGCGGCCCAGCTCCATTTTCAACTCGAGCCGGAGACCCTCGCGGCGGCGCGGCGGCTGGCGCCAAAGATTCAGGGCATCAGCGCTGAGCGCGCGCGGGACGAGCTGATCAAGCTGTTTCAACCGCCGCACGCCGCCCGGGGGCTGCGGTTGCTGCGCGAGGCGGATCTGACGCGTTGGCTCCTGCCCGAGTTGGCGGCCACCGAAACCTGCGCGCAATCGCCGGACTACCATCCCGAGGGAACCGTCTTCGAGCATCTCGCGCTGATGCTCGAGCACCTGCCGGCGGAGAGCGATCCGCTGCTGCCCTGGGCAGTCCTGCTGCACGACATCGCCAAGCCCCGCACGGCCACCCGGGATCCGGCCACCGGCGCCATTCACTTCTACGGGCACGAGAAACGCGGCGCGGAAATGGCCCGGGCCATTCTCGAACGGCTGCGTTTTCCCCGCAAAGCCATTGACACCGTGGCGTCGGTGGTGCTTCACCACATGCAATTCAAGGACGTGCCGCAAATGAGAAAAGCCACTCTCCGGCGAATGTTGTTGCGGCCCGCTTTTCCGTTGGAGCTGGCGCTGCACCGGCTGGATTGCCTTGGCTCGCATGGCCGGTTGGATGGGTATGAGTTTCTGCTCCGGCAAGGGCGCGAGCTCGAGAGCAAACCCGCCATTCGTCCGCCGTTGATCACGGGCGCGGATCTGCTGGCTTTGGGCATGAACCCCGGCCCGGCCCTGGGCAGGTTGCTGGCGGAAATCCGCGACAAGCAACTTGCCGAAGAACTCGCCACCCGGGAGGCGGCCCGCGAGTGGGCGAAGGAAAAAATCGCCGGCGGCGGCTGAGATCCGATTCCGCCGGGCCGGTGGTTACCGGCGGAGACCCGGCCTATCCGGGCGCGAAAAAACCCCGCCTTTCGGGCGGGGCGCTTTCGACGGTCAAATGGGGACCGGTTATTTGGCGGGCGGGGTGAGCAGAATGAATTCGGCGCGGCGGTTCTTGCGCCAGGCGGCCTCGTTATGCGCGGGATCCACCGGGCGATCTTTGCCGTAGCTGATGGTGTCCACGCGGCTGGGGGCGATGCCGAGCAGCACCAGTTCCTCGCGCACCGCCAGGGCGCGGCGTTCGCCGAGCGCGCGGTTGTATTCCTCGGTGCCGCGCTCGTCGCAATGACCCTCGACTCGCACGGCGGCGGCCGGGTTGGCCTGGAGGAAGTCGGCCACATTCCGCACCTTGGCCTTGTCCGCGGTGGGCACCACCGAGCTGTCGAAGGCGAAATGCACCGTTTCGTTGGCAAATTTGCTGGCATCCTCCGCCCAGCCGACGTGACTGTCCGGCGAATTGGCGGCAAAGCCTTCCTTGAGTCCTTCTTTGATGAGGTCATCATCATGGGCGAAGCTCGGCGGCACGACGCGGCCGGGGCCGATGTCTTTCGGGTTTTGGGTCATCCCCGGGGGCAGGGGGGTGAGGTAACCGGGATTTTTCTTGCAACCGGCCGCGGCGAAAGTGAGCGCGGCGGCGATCACCAACAGGTTGGCAAACTTCAAGGCTTTCATGATTGTATTGATTGCGGGTTATTTGGCCCAACTGGGCTGTGAACTGCTTCCCGGAATCCGGGACACATCTTTAAATTGTTTCGTGGGCACGTCAAGGAGAGAGAGGACATAGCCGCCGCTCTGGCGCCGGGCATACACCACCGTCCGGGAATTGGGCGCCCAGCACGGATCTTCCCCAGCCACCAATTGCGTCGCCTCCCCTCCCTGCGACGGCACTACGCAAATTTCAAAGCCGCCCATCATCGAGGTGAACACAATCCATTTGCCGTCCGGCGACCAGTCCGGTTCGGTCGGATTGAGCACGCCGCTGGTGGGGATGCGTTGAACCTCCCCGCCCGAGGCGGGGACTTTGCAGAGCGACCGCCGCTCCCTGGTTTTGGCCGCGAAACAAATCCATTTGCCGTCGGGAGACCAGCAGGGCGAGGACTCGTCCTCTTTGCTCCGGGTCAGACGCCGCGGATGGCCGCTGCCCTCGATGGTGTCCACGTAAAGATCCACCCAGCCGTCCTTGCTCAAAATCATGGCCACCTGGGCGCCGTCGGGCGAAATCGCGGGGCTGATGCTCGAGCCGCCGTAGCGGGCAATCGTCCGGCGGGCGCCCGTGGACAGGTCATGGTGGAAGATATCGGGGTTGCCCATCTTG
Source organism: Verrucomicrobiota bacterium (assembly GCA_039806935.1). Lineage (GTDB taxonomy): Bacteria > Verrucomicrobiota > Verrucomicrobiia > Limisphaerales > UBA8199 > JBDHQH01. The sequence goes on along the minus strand of JBDHQH010000073.1, from coordinate 3,435 downwards.
TAGGAGCCATAGGCCAGCGCGAGCTTGCCCGGCGCCCAGGTCGGCGCGGAAACGACCGAACCGTCCCGGGTGACAGGCTGCGAGTTGCGGCCGTCGAAATCCGCGATCATGATTTCGCTGTTCGAGCCGGTCTGGTTTTTAAAGGCGATCCGGGTCTGCGCGATGCCTTTGCGATTGAGCGCGCGCACAAAGTCATCGGCGAAGGCGTGCGCCTGGCGGCGCGGCGAGGCGCCACTGTAGGTCTTGGCCACGAGCGTGCTCTTGTTGATGTTGTCCACCGCCCGGCCGGTCAGGCTCTCGCCCGCGGAGCCGGAGAGCAGGTATTGCGCGGCCTGCGCGTTGGTGAAGTTGAAGCCCTGGACATAGAGATCGAATTGCAACACCTGGGCGGCTTCGCCGGTGAATCCGCTCAGCGAAACCCACACCGGCCTGGTGTTGCCGGGGATCAACTCCCGCGTGATCTCGATCTGCGCCCAGCCGGCGGCGCCGGCGAGCAGGGAAACGATCAGAAAGAATAGATTTTTTTTCATCCTAAAGCTTGCTTGGCGCGCACATTGAAGTTGATCGTGACGGTGCGCGTGGCTTCCGTCGAGTCGTCGGGCAGCGGCGCGGCGCGGCGCACCCGGTTCAAGGTGGCCTGCACCGAGGCGTCCACCGCCCCGTTGCCCGAGCGCCGGGTGATGCGCGAGGAGACGACCCGGCCATCGCGCGCGATGGTGACCGAGACAATCGTCGTCGCGGTGTCATCGGTGATGCCATCCGGGAGCACCCAGGCGTTGGCGTAAACGCTCTTCACCGCTTGCAGGAAGTTGGCGTAAGGGATACCCCCGCCGCCCGGGCCGCGGAAACCCTCGATTTTGACACTCACCCCGTCGGACAGCGAATTGCCCAGGCTGGCGGCGGCCGAGCCGAACTCTTTGGCCAGTCGCCGCCGCGCTTCGAGCGCCCGCTCGCGCTCGCGCGCCTCGGCAGCCGCCCGGACCCTGGCTTCCTCGCGCGTGTTGTCGCGGGTGACGATCGTGGTGCTGATTTGTGGCCCGCGCGGTTTGGGACTGGCCTCGAGTGAGTCGCTGGGGGGCTTCACCGCCGGCTTGGCCACCGGCTTGGGCGGCTCGGGATCGGGCGCGGGCTGGATGGGTTCCGGGGCAGGTTTGATCGGCTCTGGAGCGGGCTTGACCGGCTCCGGGACCGGCGCGGGCGGCTGCGGTTGGGGCGGCGCGCTGAGCGAGGCGGGCGCGCCCGCCCGGGGATCGCCGCCGCCCGGCGCCACCAGGGCGTCCACCGTTTTCAAAGGGATGAAATCCAGGATTTCGAGATCCGGCGCAGGATCCTTTTTGCCGGCGAGAAAAGCGGGGCCGACGAACAGGATGCCGAGCAGCAGGAGATGTATCCCCACCGAAACAGCCAGGCATTTTTTTTGGAGCCGGCTCATCGGACCTTCACCGGTTCGGTGCGGAGCGAGTACCGCGTGATGCCGTTGCGCTGGCAGCGATCGATCACCGCGTACAAATCCTTGTTCCGCCCGTTTTCATCCGCCCGGATGTACACCACCAGATTTGGGTTGGCGCGAAAATCCCGGGTGAGGTTCGCCTCGACCTGGTCGAGCGACATCCGCAACTTGTTCAAATAATAAGCTCCCTGGGGGGTGATCTCCACGGTTTGAATGTCATGCCGGTCGATCGGCTTGTCCGGAGTGCCGCCCGGCGGCAGCTTCAGGCTGAGGCTTTGCTCGAGCAACGGGGTGGTGATGACAAAAATGATCAGCAGCACAAACGCCAGATCCAGCAGCGGGGTGATGTTGATTTCGCTGAGCGTGACCAGGGCGCTGCGTTGGGAGAACCGGCGCATGGCTATTCGTCGCTGAGGTATTCTGTCTCCATTTTCGAGACCAGATCCTGGGCAAAATTGTCGAGCTCGACGGTGAGCACCCGGAGGTTATGCACCAGCCAGTTGTAGCCAAACATCGAGGGGATGGCGACCAGCAGTCCGGCGACGGTAGTGATCAGCGCCGCGGCCACGCCGGGCGCCATGGCGGACATGGTGGCGCTGCCCTGCTGGGCGATGTGGCCGAAGGTGCTCATCACTCCCCAGACTGTCCCGAGCAGGCCCAGAAACGGCGCGCCGCTTACGGCAATAGCCAGCAGGATCAGCCCCGATTCAAGCTTGAGCGATTCGCGCGCCACGCTGTTCTCGAGCGAGCGCTTCACATGCTCCATGCCTTTGAAAGAGACCCGGGATTTGCGCCCGTTGCCCTCCGCGTTCTTCAACCGCGCGTCCAGCTCCAGGCTGCCCGCCTCGTACACCACGAACAACGGGCAGCCATCCGCCTGAATTCGCCGGTCAAACACATCCAGCACGCGCTGTTGCGTGCGGTATTCCGTGTGGAAAAGCTGGTTGAGCTTTTTGGCCCGCTGCATCTGCACAGCTTTGACCGCCATGACCCACCAGGCCATGATCGAAAACACGATGAGGCAAAGAATAATGACCTTTGCCTCGGGCGTGGCTTGCTCCCAAATGTAGAGCAGCTCGGCCTTATTTGCGGCGCCGCCGGCGGCGGCCAATAATCCGGGTACGTTCATTCCAGCACGAGGTTCGTGCGACTCCGCCGTCTTGGTCGTGAGGAATAGAAGCGCCCAAGCCGAGACTGTTCAAAAAATATGATTCTCGAATTGGCCCCTAAAGGGGCTGCGAATTGTTTTAGCATTGCGACCTAAAATTGCAACTGTTTTCGCAACAATTTTGGCATACAGCTTAAGCCATTTTGCGAAGCAGTGTCGAGCCGTGTTTTGGTCGGTCAAATCCGCGCCGGGTAGGGACGCCTGGTCAGGCGTCCAGGTGCGGCGACCGCAAACGCAAAGCGAAGGACATTTCGACGAAACGTCCCTGCCACGCGTCCGGGCCAGGCGGGGAGCGCAGCCTGAAGGCTGCGGCTACCTCCGGAGTGTTTGATCGGGAATCCCCCTGTAGCCGCAGCCTTCAGGCTGCGTCGGCGTCCGGGCCAGACGGGGAACGCAGCCTAAAGGCTGCGGCTACCTCCGGAGTGTCCGATCGGGAATCCCCCTGTAGCCGCAGCCTTCAGGCTGTGTCGGCGTCCGGGCGAGGCGGGGAACGCAGCCTGAAGGCTGCGGCTACATCCGGAGTGTTTGATCGGGAATCCCCCTGTAGCCGCAGCCTTCAGGCTGTGTCGGCGTCCGCGCTAGGCAGGGAACGCAACCTAAAGGCTGCGGCTACATCCGGAGTGTTTGATCGGGAGTCCCCCTGTAGCCGCAGCCTTCAGGCTGTGTCGGTGTCCGGGCCAGGCGGGGAGCGCAGCCTAAAGGCTGCGGCTACATCCGGAATGTCAGATCGGGAGTCCCCCTGTAGCCGCAGCCTTCAGGCTGCGTCCGGCGTCGGAGCCAGGCGGGGAGCGCAGCCTAAAGGCTGCGGCTACATCCG
>JBDHQH010000072.1:0-17288 GCA_039806935.1 Verrucomicrobiota bacterium | reverse complement strand
GGAATCCGTGATTCGTGACGTGATTGCCCGAGAGACACAGCTTCAAACCTTAAAGGCGACCATCCATCTCCAGAGCCCGTTCCCGAATATCCTGGCTAATAAACCCGCACTCGGCCAGTGCTTCCTCGAACTCCTCGGCAATGCGTTGAAATTTGCGAAGCCGGGGGCTGCCACCCAAGTCATTTTCCGGGCGGAGCGGATCGATCCGCCGCGCGCATTGGAGCGGCGGATACGTATCTGGATCGAGGATAACGGCATCGGCATCGACGAGGCCACCCTGCCGAACATCTTCAATATGTTCTACCAGGGACAAAACGGCTGTGGCGGAACGGGAATTGGATTGGCATTGGTCCGCAAACTGGCCGAACGAATGGGCGGTTGCATTGGCGTGGAATCTGTTTACGGCCAAGGCAGTCGTTTCTGGATCGAGTTCCGCGCCGCAGAGCCTGCGACATGATCGGATGCTACGCGGCGCGTCGGAAGGGCCGCTTTTCGTCAAACTCCGGCCCAAGTTGATCCTCGTAATCCAATTTTTTCTCGTGTCCCTCCTGAAGCCTCGACATCAGCGCGCGGTCCTGGTGAAATTCCCTGCACCGCGGGCAATACCCGGTCTCGATATCATGCGGATCGCGACTCTCATGGCCGCAAACCTCGCAAATGATCCGTTCCTGGTGTTCTTCAATCTTGAAACAGTCTGCCCCCGTTCCGCTCGATGCTCGCCTTCTCTCGGGTTTTTGTTTATCTCTCCTCACCATCTAATTCTGTCTCCTTTGGGGTAAATTACCGCCAGTACAACTTCGCCCTCGCCGGTCGAAACACAAGGCAGGCAACAGAGTATGTTTTACACGTGAGCCCGCGAATTGGGCTTTCCCTCTGGCTTGCGCGCCATCATAAACTTATGGAGTGATGATCACCGGTCTAATCGTGGCCGCCATGGCCGGGTACTTGCTTGGTTCGATTCCCACAGGGTTTCTTCTGGGGCGCCTGTGGGGAATCGATATCCGGGCCATTGGCAGCGGCAATATTGGCGCCACCAATGCCTTCCGGGCCTTGGGCGCTAAAGGAGGAGCCATCGTGCTGTTGGTAGATGCGGCCAAAGGTTGGCTGGCGGCAACCGTGGCGGCCGGCGCCATTTGCTCCTGGTTTTGGCCTGAGGCCACTACGCGGCAGCAGGAGTGGTTCGCAATTCTGGCCGGATTGTGCGCGATCCTCGGGCACAACTACACCTGCTGGCTGCGATTCAAAGGCGGCAAGGGAATCGCCACTTCCGCCGGGGTGCTATTAGCCTTGGCCCCCTGGCCGTTGCTCGTCGGATTCGTTGTCTGGATGGCGGTGTTCGCGTTGACGCGCTATGCCTCGCTGGCATCCATCCTCGGAGCTTTGGCGCTGCCGCCCGCCGCCCTGCTCGCCGGCCAGACTTCGATCATTATCGGGATCGCCAGCGTGATGGCCGCTCTGGCCGTCTATCAACATCGGACCAACATCAAACGTCTGCTAAAGGGAACCGAGAGCCGGATCGGGCGGCCCAAGGCTGCGGTTCCGCCGCAACCTCGCGGATGATCCTGGAAGGTTGCCTCAGGCCTCGGTTTCCGGCAGGACAGACATGCCGACCTGCGTGATGCGCCCATCCGGACCGATCCGCTCGACCCGAAAGCGCAAGGCGCCAAACTCCACCACCGCGTCCACCTCCGTTCGATCCGGCCCCAACTCGTGCCGCATCACCTCGTCGAGAGTCGCACTCGCGGGCACCTCGATGGAAATCGAGTAAAACTCCGCCAATTCACCGGCCGTGACCGATCCCCGGAACGGAAACTCGACGGCTTTGGGAACCGGCCGGCGATCTTTCGGGTTTTCCGCGAAAATCTGGTCCACCAGCGGTTCCATGCCGGACTTGACCACCAGAATGACGTGGTCACCGGCATGAATCCGGGTAATGCCTTGCGGCGGGATCATCTTCTCGCCGCGCGCGATCATCGCGATCACCACGCCCGCCGGCAGCGCCAATTCCTTGACCAAACGCTCGGCGGCGGGCGAATCCTGGCTCACCGCATAATCTAATACTTGACCGTCCACGCGGCGCAAAGAACTGATTTCCAACGAGACCGGCGGCTCCGGCTCCCGCGGCCGCTCCAATCCCAGCCAGCGGGCCACGGGGGCGAGGCTGGTTCCTTGAATCGCCGCCGAGACCACCACGATGAAAAATATGACGTCAAAGAGAAGCGAGGCATGCATCGGGATGGCCGGAGTGGCAAACATGAGCGGGAAAGTCGCCAGCGTAATCGGCACCGCGCCCTTCAGCCCGACCCAGGAGAGAAAGGTGAACTCCCGCCAATTGAATTTAAAAGGCAAGGCCATCAACATCGCCACCGGTCGCGCTACGAACATCAAAATGACGCATACCAGAATGGCCTTCCCGCTTGCCTCCCATAAGCGGCTGGGGAAGCTCAACAGTCCCAGCGTGACGAACATGACAATTTGGGCGAGCCAGGCCATGGCGTCGTGAAATCTCCGGATCCCGTGTTGGAAGGGCAGCCGCCGGTTCCCCACCACCACACCCGCCAAATAGACCGCGAGAAAGCCGCTCCCCCCAAGTTGCGACGTCGCCCCGTAAATCAGCAGCCCAAACGCGCTGACCAGCACCGGGTACATGCCCGTTGTGCTCAGCTCAATGCGGTTCACGACCCAAACCGCCACGAACCCTCCCACGATCCCGAAAACGCCGCCCAGGAGCATCTGGGACGCAAACAACTTCAGCAGCCCGGGGCCCAGGCTTACGTTCCCCAGCAATAATTCAATGCAGCCGACGGTCAGAAAAATGGCCATCGGATCGTTCGAGGCGCTTTCCACTTCGAGCACTGCGGTGAGCCGTTTGGGCAGCCCCACCCCTCCCCACCGCAAAATCGCAAACACCGCCGCCGCATCCGTCGAGCTGACGATGCTTCCCAGCAGCAACCCCTCAAGCAATGGAATCTCCAGGATCCAGGCGGCGGCCGCGCCCGTGATCACCGCCGTTGCCAAGACCCCAAAAGTGGCTAGCAACAGCGAGGGTTTCCAAGACAACCGAATGGCGGCCATCGAGGTCCCCAGCCCGCCGTCAAAAAGAATGATAGCCAAAGCCAAGGTGCCGATCGCGTGGGCCAACCGGTAATTCTCGAACTCAATCCCTCCGATCCCCTCCGATCCCGCGAACATCCCGACCAGGAGAAACAGCACCAGCACCGGCAGGCCCAAGCGGGCTGAAATCTTGCTGGAGATGATTCCCAACAAAAGCAGCACACCGGCAACCAGCAGCAAAGTATCAATTGCAAACATTCATGATGTCACCGAGATGCCATACAGCGCTCTCCGAGGATGCTCTCCTCGCGCCAACCAGCTTCGTGACGCCGGCTATATTACGGGGCGAGGCAAAACTCCGCAACTGATCCTGCGCCTTATTCCTATCGATGTTAATTCAGGTCAAAGCGATTCGATGAAAGGCCGAGGCACAAGCAGAAATTGGCGCAAATCTCCAAATTGCGACAAATGTAAATTCCGCATGGCTGTTGGTCAAAGTACCGTTTATATTTTTCCCTCAAGTGATTGATACGGAAGAGAAATTGTTGGCATATCTCCCGGTGGTGAAGACGGCCAAATGGTTGGCTGTGGATACCGAAGCCGACAGTCTGCACGCCTATCCCGAAAAGGTGTGTTTGATCCAAATCAGCACGGACACGAGCGACCGGCTGGTGGATCCCCTGGCGCGGATGAAGCTGGCGCCGTTGCTGGAGGCGCTGGGCGGGCACGAGCTGATCATGCATGGGGCGGATTACGACCTGCGTTTGCTACGCAAGCATCACGATTTTGTGCCGCGGGCGATTTTTGATACGATGCTGGCGGCGCGGTTGCTTGGCTTGAAGCAGTTCGGTTTGGGGCATTTGGTGGAAATCTACCTGGGCGTAAAACTGGAGAAAGGCGCGCAGAAGGCTAATTGGGCGATGCGGCCCCTGACGGAACGAATGGAGAAATACGCGCGGAACGACACCCATTATTTGAAGCCGCTGTCCGACCGGTTGAAGGAGCAGTTGGCGGGGGCGGGCCGTTTGGATTGGCAGCGGGAATGGTCGGCGCGATTGATTCAAGATTCAGGGGAAAACCATCAGGACGAGGCTGAGGTGTGGCGGATCAAAGGCAGCCATTTGCTGAGCCGCCCCGCTTTGGCGATTCTGCGCGAGATCTGGAACTGGCGCGAGAGCGAAGCCATTCGGGCCAACCGCCCGCCCTTCTTCATTCTATCCCATGAAACCGCGGTGGCCATTTCCGCCGCTGCAGTGGCCAACGAGTACACTCATCTATTTCCGAAACATTTCTCGGACCGGCGCCGGGCCGCGTTGCAGGATGCCGTGCAACGGGGGATGCAGAGGCCGCCGGAACAGCATCCCAAACTGCTCCGGCCCAAGAGCCGACGGATCGGCGAGGCTGAACGCCGCCGGTTTGCGGAATTGGAGAAGCGTCGAAACACGGCCGCCCAACGGCTCGGGATCGATCCGACGGTGATCGCCAGCCGCGCCACCCTCTCGGAATTGGCTCAGAATTGGGAGAAATTTTCCCCCGGCCTCATGGTTTGGCAGCGCGGATTGTTGCAGCCTTGATCAACGCGCCACCACTTCGAAGGCGAAACCCTTCAAATACTCCGTTTCAGGAATCATGGGAATGACCGGGTGGTCCGGCGCCTGCGTGTAGGCGGCCACCCGCCGCAGGATGCGTCGGCAATCATAAGCGGCCGCGAGCAAGGTGTCCTGGAAGAGCGCCGCGTTTACGTGGTGCGAGCAGCAGAAGGTGGCCAGCACGCCGCCGGGCTTCAATAGCTTGAGCGCGCGCAGATGGATTTCCTTGTACCCACGCAACGCGTCCGGGACCGAGGCGCGGTTGCGCGTAAAAGAGGGCGGATCGAGAATGATCAAATCCCAACCTGGCACCAGTTTCTCATGCGGCGGGGTGGTGGTGTTTGCCTTGAGCCAGTCGAACACGTTGACCGCCTCAAAGGAGCACCGATCGGCCAGTCCGTTGGCGGCGGCGTTTCGTTGGGCCGCCCCGACAGCGTCCGCGCTTTGATCCAAAAAATGCACCTGAGCCGCCCCCGCGCGTGCGGCGTGCAGGCCAAAACCGCCCAGGAAGCTGAAGCAATCGAGCACCCGCGCGCCGGCTGCGAACTTCGCCACCCGCGCGTAATTCACCTGCTGGTCCAGGTAGAGTCCGGTCTTGTGCCCCCCGGCCGGGTCCACCTCGAACTGGAGCCCGTTCAGGCTCACGGTCAGCGGCCCCTCGTGCGCCCCGGCAAGCAATCCGTGCGCCTCGGACAATCCCTCGAATTTGCGGGAAGCGGCATCGCCCCGCTCGAGGATGGCCCGCGGTGAGAAAATGGATTGCAGGGCGACCACAATCAGATCTTTTCGCCGGTCCATTCCCAGGGAGGAAATTTGCAGCACCAGCACGTCCTCATATTTATCGACGATCAAGCCGCTCAGGAAATCGCTTTCGGCGTTGACGACCCGGAAGGAGGAGGCCTCGGGAAGGTGTCTCCGCCGCACATCCAGCGCGGCGCGGATCTGACGCTCGAAGAACGCCTGGTCCACCTCGATCCGCTCGGGAGAGAGCAGCCGCGCCTGAATGCGGGATTGGGAATGATAGAACCCGGTGCCCAGGAAACGCTGCCGATGGTCCTTGATCTGCACCGTATCGCCATCCCGCGCCGGGTGGGTGAGGCGCAGCACCGAACTCGCGTACACCCAGGGATGTCCGGCGACGATGCGGTTGGCTTCGCCGGGTTTCAGCAGCAGGGCGGGGAGCGCGCTCATGTTCCCGGCGATCAACGATGAGGCGTCGGCAGGCCGGGCATTCCCCCCATGCGCTTCATCATCACTTGCTGCATCATGGCCATCATGTTGTCGTATTTCTCCATCCCGCTCGGCGCCTGAAACTCGGCGGCCGCCGGCTTGGCCAGTTGGATATCCTTGAAGGTCATGGTCACCTGATTGCCCTCCTCGTTCTGCTCCATTTTCACCGGAAATTTCTTCAGGTCGGTCGCGTTCCACACGATGGCCTGGTGTTGCTTGCCATCCTTGCCGGTGATCACCGCCTGGTTCTTGATCGTGGGGCGCCCATCGACAACTTCCTTCCCGAGCTCGGTGATTTCCACTTTGAAATCGTCGGGCGATCCGTCGGCCTCTTTCTGCGGCACCTCGAGGTAAGCCTTCAGCTCGGGATAAACCATGTAGGAGACCTTTTCGTCCGGACGCGAAATGACGACCATTTTGTCCATGCCCATTTGTTTCATTTGCGCCGCCGCGTCGGCGGGGATACTCGAGCCTTGCGCCTGGGACATGTCCATCTCGAAGCGGCTCTTGCCCTCGTCCAACGCGAGCTTGCCTGGGAGGGTCATGTTGCCCTTGGCGGACTTGATCTCGACGAGCACGCTGGCGCTGAAGGCGTGGTGGTCGCCAAACAGTTTGGACATGCTGGCGCTGATGCGCGGCGCGCGCGACAGCCCGGCAGGGTTGAACTGCGCCTGGGCCAGAGCCAGGCCAAGGCAAAAGATGCCGGCGGTATAGAATAGCTTTTTCATAATTTCTTCCTGTTGACGGGCGGGATACCAGAGCCGCCAGGGGTTGGAAAGCAGAAGTTTGCCCCAGCCGATTTTTGTTCTTTGATTTTGCTCTTGCGCCCGGTCCTCGGGCGGCTAAGCTCGCTCTCGAACCATCAATAATTCCGGGAAAGGCGTGATTGTGATCTCAGTCAACCACCTGTCCAAACGATTTGGGGAATTGCCGGCGGTGGATCGGGTTTCTTTTGAAGTCCCGCGCGGGGAGTTGTTCGGCTTTCTGGGACCCAACGGCGCGGGCAAGACCACCACTATTTCCATGATCGCGGGGTTGTTGAAGCCGGACGAGGGAACGGTCCGGATCGGCGGACTCGATTTGTGGCAAACACCACGGGCGGCGAAATCCCTCTTGGGTTTGGTGCCGCAGGAGGTGGCGCTTTACGAGGAATTTGGCGCGCGCGAGAATCTCCGCTTTTGGGGCGGTCTTTACGGAATTCCCCGCGCTCAGTTGAAGCGGAACGTGGAGGAGACGCTGGAATGGGTTGGCCTGGCCGATCGGGCCAGGGAACCGGTGGCGCGTTTTTCCGGCGGCATGAAACGCCGGTTGAACCTGGCGATCGGGCTGGTGCATCAGCCGCGGGCCTTGTTGCTGGATGAGCCCACTGTGGGCATCGACCCGCAATCGCGCAATGCCATCCTCGAGTTGATTCGCCGGATCGCGAAACAGGGGACGGCCGTGGTTCTGACGACGCATCATTTGGAGGAGGCTGAGCAGTTGTGCGACCGGCTGGCGATCATGGACCGGGGCCGGTTTTTGCAGATCGGTTCCGTGGCGGAATTGGCGCGCACCGCCGGGGATCGGGACGTGGTCACCCTGAGGGGGGAATTCTCCGGAGCAAGCCTGCGGCGATGCCTCGAGCAAACGCCGGTGACCCTGCTCGAGGTGGCGGATCGGACGGCCACGCTGAGCCTGGGCGACGGGGCTTTTGGGCTGGCGGGGTTGGTCGAGCGCCTGGCTGGCGGCGGCATCGCCTTGACCGATTTATCGGTGCAAAAGCCCACCTTGGAGCGTATTTTTCTGAAGCTGACCGGCCGGGAGTTGCGCGATTGAAAACCATTCTTTTGTTGTTGCTCCAAGACTTGAGGCGGGACGCCAGGCATCCCTGGTGGATGCTGCTGCTGGCGGGAATGCCGCTGCTGCTGGCGCTGCTGGTTGGCGGCGTCTTTGCGGGTTCCAGCGGGAAGGGTCCCGCGCCGACACTGCACCTGGCTGTGCTCGATCAAGACGAGGGTCTGTTGGGAAGAATGCTGCGCGGGATGCCGGCGGAGAGGGACACGGCGCGGCGGCTCGATCTGCGGTTTGTGTCCAGCCGGGAGGAAGGTCTGCGTCTCGTCGAGCGCCGCAAAGCGTCCGCCCTGATTGTGCTGCCGCGGGACTTGACCGACAGCCTGTTGGAAGGCCGGACGAATACGCTCGAGTTGTATGAAAATCCCGCCGAGCAGATTCTGCCGCGGGTGGCGCGGCAAGGCGCCCTGGTGCTCGCTCTGGGACTGTCCAGCGCGGCGGAGACGCTCGGCGAACCGCTTCGCGATCTGCGCGCGCTCGCCCGGAGCGGAGAATTTCCCGGTGCGGACGCCATCGGCGAGGTCGCCCAGTCCGTAATCTCGAAGCTGCGCAACCTGCGCTCCTACGCGTTTCCGCCGCTCGTGCGCTTTGAAACCATCGCGGCGGAGGATTACCAGCCGGTTTCCACGAGCACGCCGCCATGAGTGATCTGTTGCTCACGCTGCTGCCAGGTTCGATGTACTTTTGGGTGCTGTTCATTGGCCAGACGCCGCCGCAGGAAATGTGGCGAGAGGCGGAAACGCAGGTGTTGCCGCGCTTGTTATCCTGCCCGGTGACGCCCGGCCAGTACGTGGCGGCGAAGCTGCTCCGCTGCTTTCTGCTTTGCGGCGTGGCGATCTCGCTCTTGCTGGGATGCGGAGCGTGGATTTTCCATCTTCACTGGGGAAGTCCAGTCCGATTGGCGGTTGTGGTGATCACCTGGGCGGCGTCGATGGCCGGCTTGCTGGCCATGATTTACGGCGTGGCCCGCACGCGCGAGCAGGCTCAGGTGCTCGCGCCGATAGTGCTCCTGTTGCTCGCCCTGTTGGGCGGCGGCATGTTCCCGTACGAGAATCTGCCGGGCTTTCTCCAGTTCCTCGGCCGGCACACCCCCAACCGCTGGGCCGTTCTGGCGTTGCAAGGAGTGACCCGGGCCAGACCCTGGAGCGAGCTGATGCCGCCGCTGGCGGCGCTCTGGCTGCTGGGCTTGGGCGGCGGCGGCCTGGGCATTTATCTTTTTCACCGGCGCTTGGGCGCTGGCCGCCGCACATGAATATCCTCCGCGTCGCCTGGGCGGATCTGCGCCGCATCGCCAAAGATCGCATGGCGCTGGTGTGGCTATTTCTCATGCCCCTGGGGATGGCGTTCATGTTCGGCGCCGCCCTGCGCGGCCACCCGCCCGGCGCCACCTGGATTCCCGTGATTGACCTGGATCGGCGTGAATTATCCCCGGTGTTTGCCGAGCAACTTCGCGGAGAGGGCTGTGAGATCGACGTCAAAGGGCCCGAAGCCCAGGAGGAATTGAGGCGCAAGTGGCCGTATGGGGTGGTCATCCCCGCCGGGTTCAGCCAGGCTATTCTTGAGGGCCGCCGCGTGAAGGTAGCTCTCATCAAAGGCCAGGGCAGCCCCGAGAAAATCCTGGAGGTTCAAACGTGTCTGCTGCGCGGCATCGTGCGGTTCACGAAAGGCCTGGCGGTGGCGGAGGTCAGCCGCCATCCGTGGGGAGAGGCTTCGCGAGCGGCGCTGAGGGAGGCGCTGGCCCGGCCCCAACTCCTGTCCGTCAGCCGGCTCAGCGACCGGACTTTGCGGCCCCCGCCCGAAGGATTCAGCCAGAGCCTGCCGGGGATGCTGGTGATGTTCGTCCTGCAAATGGTGCTCACCTATGGCGGCGTGACTCTCGTCGTGGACCGCGCCGGCGGCCGCCTCCGGCGTTTGCTGGGCACCCCGGCAGGCAAATGGGAAACTTGCTCGGGAAAGATCCTGGCCCGGGTGCTGCTCGGCTGCGGCCAGGCGGCGGTTTTGCTGGGCGCGGCCGCCTGGATCTTTCGCCTGCCGTTGGGAGATCATCCGCTTTTCCTCGCTCCGGTGGTGCTCTCGCTGGCGCTCTGCGCCGGGGCGCTGAGCGCGGTGGCCGGGCGGCTGTGCCAGACCGAGAAGCAGGTGATTCTGCTGGCGATTTTCGGTTCGATGGTGTTCTCGGCCATCGGGGGCTGCTGGTGGCCGATCGAGATCGTTCCAGACAGCATGAAAACGGCGGCGATGTTTACCCCAAGTTACTGGGCCATGCATGGGCTCCAAAGTGTGTTGTACTTCGGACGCTCCTTCCAGGCGGTGGCGGTGGATTGCGGCGCGCTGCTGATTTTTACCGCGGCGGCTGGCCTCGCGGCGGCGCTTTTGTGGCGAAGAGCCGAGGGATAAGTGATAAAGAAAAGCCGCCCCGGCGGACCGGGGCGGCTGAGAGGCTTTTGCAGCCCGCAGTTAGCGGCGCGCGGAACGACGCGCGCCGGCTTTGGCTTTCGCCGGTTTTCGGGCCGCCGGAGCCTTGGGCGAATCTTCCAGAGCCGCCTGGGCGGCCGCCAGGCGAGCCACCGGCACGCGCAACGGCGAGCAGCTCACGTAGGCGAGGCCCAGCTTGTGGCAGAACTTCACGGAATCCGGGTCGCCGCCGTGCTCGCCGCAGATGCCCAGTTTGATGTCCGGACGCGTGGCGCGGCCTTTTTCGACAGCGATCTTCATGAGTTGGCCAACACCCGCCTGGTCAATCGAGGCGAACGGATTCTTCTTGATGATTTCGGCCTCGGTGTAAGCCGGCAGAAAAGTGCCCGAGTCGTCGCGGCTCATGCCCAGGCCGGTCTGGGTGAGGTCGTTGGTGCCGAAGCTGAAGAATTCCGCCGTCTGGGCGATTTCGTCAGCGGTCAGCGCGCCCCGCGGGACTTCGATCATCGTGCCGACCAGATAGTTCAGCTTCACGCCCTTCTCCTTCATCACTTCGCGCGCGACGCGGTGAACCACTTCGGCCTGCAAATCGAGTTCCCGTTTGAATCCGACGAGCGGGATCATGACTTCCGGCTTCACCTTGACTCCGGATTTTTGCACCTCGGCGGCGGCTTCAAAAATCGCGCGCGCCTGCATTTCGGAGATTTCCGGATAGACGATGCCGAGCCGGCAGCCGCGGAAACCGAGCATCGGGTTGAACTCGCTGAGTTCCTTGACCCGCTGTTTGATTTTCGCCGCCGGCACGCCCAGCTTCTTCGCCAGTTCCTGCTGCGCGGTCTCGTCGTGCGGAACGAACTCATGCAGCGGCGGATCGAGGAAACGGATGGTCGCCGGGAAGCCTTTGAGCGCTTTGAAGATGCCCGCGAAATCGCCCTTCTGATAAGGCAGCAACTTGGCCAGGGCTTTCTTTCGCTCCTCGGTGTTGTCGGCGAGAATCATCTCGCGCATGGCGTCGATGCGATCCCCCTCGAAGAACATGTGCTCGGTGCGGGTCAGGCCGATGCCCGTGGCGCCGAACGCGATGGCGTTTTCCGCCTGTTCCGGGTTGTCGGCGTTGGTGCGCACCTGGAGCCGGGTGACCTTCGAGCACCAATCCATGAGCTTTTTGAACATCTGGTAGGTTGGGCTCTTCGAAGCTTCGAGCGTGCCCTCCACGAGCACCTGGACAATTTCCGACGCGGCGGTCGGCAGGTCGCCGGCATAGACGTTGCCGAGGGTGCCATTGATGGAGAAGTAGTCGCCTTCTTTATAAGTATTCCCAGCGACCTTCACCGTCTTGGCCTGGTAATCGATCTCCAACGCCGAGGCGCCGCAAATGCATACCTTGCCCATTTGCCGCGCCACCAGCGCCGCGTGCGAGCTCACGCCGCCCTTGGCCGTCAGAATGCCCTCGGCGGCGATCATGCCGCGCAGATCCTCCGGTGAGGTTTCATTGCGGACGAGCAACACTTTTTCGCCTTTCTCGACCGCCGCGGCGGCGCGATCGGCGTTCAAATACACCTTGCCCGAGCCGGCGCCCGGTCCGGCGGGCAACCCGCGGGCGATCACCTTCGCGGATTTCTCCGCAGCGGCGTCGAACACCGGCGCCAGCAACTGCTCGAGCTGGTCGGCGGGGTTGCGCTTGATGGCGGTTTGCCAGTCGATGAGTTTCTCGTTGACCATGTCGATCGAGAATTTCAAGGCGGCGAAAGCCGTGCGTTTGCCGTTGCGAGTCTGGAGCATGAAGACGTGGCCGTCCTGGATGGTGAACTCGAAATCCTGCACGTCTTTGAAGTGGTGCTCGAGGGTTCGGCGGATGTTGTCCAGTTCGGTGTAGGCCTCTGGCAGGTGGTTTTTCAACTCCGCGACCGGTTCCGGAGTGCGGACGCCGGCGACGACATCCTCGCCCTGGGCGTTGATCAGGAATTCGCCGTAGAATTCCTTCACGCCGTTCGCCGGGTTGCGGGTGAAGGCCACGCCCGAGCCGGAGCGCTCGCCGGTGTTGCCATAGACCATCGCCTGCACGTTGACCGCCGTTCCCCATTCGGAGGGGATGTTGTACTTCCGGCGATACACAATGGCGCGATCATTCATCCAGGAGCCAAACACCGCGCCGACCGCGCCCCAAAGTTGCTTCCAGGGATCCTGCGGGAACTCCTTGCCGGTCCGATCTTTGATCAGGGCTTTGAATCGCCCCACCAAATCCTTCAGATCGTCAACCGCGAGCTGGCTGTCTTCGACTTCCTTCCCGTGACGATCGTGCTTCAGCTCGTGAATCACCACCTCGAAAGGTTCATGGTCCTCATGAGGGCGCTTCTGCACACCCATGACGACGTCCCCGTACATCTGAATGAAGCGGCGATAGCAATCCCAGGCAAAGCGATCGTTGTTCGTCGCCTTGGCCAGCGCGAGCACGGTGGCGTCGTTCAAGCCCAGGTTCAAAATGGTGTCCATCATGCCCGGCATCGAATCCCTCGCGCCCGAACGCACGGAGACCAGCAACGGCATGGCGCTCTTGTCGCCAAACCGGGTTCCCATGATTTTCTCGATGAAGGCTACCCCGGCGCGCACCTGCGGGTCGAGCACCTTCGGATAACTCCGTTTGTGATCGTAATAATAGGTGCAAACCTCGGTGGTGATGGTGAAACCCGGAGGCACCGGCAACCCGATGCGGCTCATCTCCGCCAGGTTTGCGCCCTTGCCACCGAGCAGCGGCTTCATGCCGCCATTGCCGTCGGCCTTTTTGTTGCCGAACAGGTAAACGTATTTGTCAGCTTTTGCCATAAATTTTTTCTTCTAATTTCAAATCCTAGGTTCAATGGGTAAACCGCCAGAAACAATGGGCCGAACTCTAGCAAAGCAAGCTCCCGTGTCAATGAACGAGTGGCGTCTGCGAGAACGCCGCGCCCTGTCGAAAAGGCCCAAAGATTCACGCAAAAACGGGGCTTTTGGCCAGTTGAGGCCGGCCGGACAATAAATGTTGCGCAAATCCCAATTTTGGATACCCCGCCATCGCGCCACAGACCGTGGCGCGCGCGCGCAAAAAAAGGCGAGCCTGGCAGCGGCTCGCCTGTTGATGATTCCGAATCGTATGAATTAGCGACGACGATCACCGCCGCCCCGGCGACCTCGGTCACCACCGCCACGCCGTTCGCCGCGGTGTTCGCGCGGCCCGCGATCGCCGCCGCGGTCACCCCGGTCACCGCCGCGATCACGATCCCGGTCGCGTCCCCGTTCGCCTCCTTCGTAAGATTCGTGTTCGCCGCGGCCTTCGGACGGTTCTCCGCCTTCGGTTCCACCCTCGGCGGTTGGCGCGCCGCCTTCTCCGCCGCCGGTCATCTGTTGGTCGCGCTCGGCCATGGCGGCTTTGCGGGAGAGCCGCACCCGGCCCTTTTCGTCCACTCCGAGGCACTTGACCCAGATCTCATCGCCAATTTTGACGATGTCCTCCGTCTGTTTGACTCGGAAGTTCGCCAACTCACTGATGTGGACCAAGCCATCGCGACCGGGCAGGAATTCGACAAAGGCGCCGAAATCTTTGATCGTGACCACTTTGCCGCGGTAGATCTTGCCCACCTCGGCTTCGGCGCTCATGCCTTGGATGGCTTCCCGGGCGATTTTCATTCCCTCCTCGGAAACCGAGTAGATGTTCACGGTGCCATCGTCCTCGATGTTGATTTCGCAGCCGGATTCCTCGACCAGTTTCTTGATGTTTTTACCGCCGGGGCCGATCAGCGCGCCGATTTTGTCGGGGTTGATCTTGATGGTCTCGATCCGCGGGGCGTACTTGCTCAGCTCCGGACGGGGCGCGGCGAGCGTCTTGGCCATTTCAGCCAGAATGCCCAATCGGGCAATGCGGGCGCGCTCGACTGCTTCCTCCATGATTCCGTGCGGAATGCCGCGCAGTTTCAGATCCAATTGGAAGCCGGTGATGCCCTTTTCGGTGCCGGCGATCTTGCAATCCATGTCGCAGTAGGCGTCCTCCCAGCCGATGATGTCTGTGAGGAGTTTGTACTGGTCGATTTGCCCGGCGTCATTATAAACCGTGCAGAGCCCGATGCTGATGCCCGCCACCGGGCGGATCATCGGCGCGCCGGCGTCCATGAGCGCCAGCGACCCGCCGCAGACCGTGGCCATGGAGGTCGAGCCGTTGGACTCCATGATCTCGCTGGTGATGCGGATCGAGTAGGGATACGTATCCAACGGCACCATCGGCTCGAGCGATCGCTCGGCCAACGCGCCGTGCCCGATTTCACGGCGTCCGGGACCGGAGATGCGACCGGTTTCTCCGACGGAGAAATTCGGAAAATTATAGTGGAGGATGAATTTCTTTTCGCTCACCCCGCCGGTGTAGGAATCAAACTCCTGGGCGTCCTCTCCGGTGCCCAAAGTGCAAAGGGCGAGGGCTTGAGTTTCGCCGCGCTGAAAGAGGGCCGAACCATGCGCGCGGGGCAAAAGGCCCACCTCGCTGAAAATGGGGCGCACGGTGTTCAGGTCCCGTCCGTCCAGGCGCTGGTCCCGCGCCATGATTAAATCCCGCACCGCCTCCTTCTGGATGTAGTAAAAGGCGTCTTTGAGGACGAATTCGGTGACTTTTTCCTCGCCGAACTTTTCCACCAGACGGGGGCGGATTTCCTCGGCGAGCGCGCCGACCGCCGCCTCGCGAGCCAGTTTGCCGGGCGTGAGCAGCGCCGTCACAATCCGGTCGCCAGCGAGCGCTTTGGCCTCGTTGAGGATTTCCTCGGGCACGATGTTCAGCGTGATCTCGCGTTTCTTTTTCCCGGCCCGGGCCGCCAGTTCCTTTTGGACCGCAATCATCGGCTGGATGGCCTCCTGGCCGAAGCGGAGGGCGGCGTTGAAATCCGCCTCGCTGATCTCCTTGGCGGCGCCCTCAAACATCACCAGTTCGGTCTCGCTGCCGACGTACACCAGATCGAGATCGCTCTCGTGTCTCTGGGTGTGGGTCGGGTCCGCGATAAACTGACCGTTGACGCGGCCAATGCGGACGGCGCCGATGGGGCCGGCCCAGGGAATATCGCTGACCATCAGCGCGGCCGAAGCCCCGACCAGGGCGAGCATGTCCGAATCATTCTCTCCGTCGGCGCTGAGCACGATGCTCTGCACCTGCACCTCGTTGTACCAACCCTTGGGGAAGAGCGGACGAATCGGGCGGTCAATGAGCCGCGAAGTTAAAATCTCCTTTTCCGTCGGACGGCCTTCGCGTTTGAAGTAACCGCCCGGAAACTTGCCCGCCGCGGCGGCCTTCTCCCGATAATCGACCGTGAGCGGAAAGAAATCCTGGCCGGCCTTCGCCTTGGAGGCGCCGACGGCGGCGACGATCACGATGGTTTCGCCAAGTTGGACGGTGACCGCGCCATCCGCTTGTTTGGCAATCTTGCCAGCTTCAATAATGAGTTGTTTGTCCCCTAGCGGGACGGTGGCTTTTTCAGACATATATAATTTCCCCCCGCCGCCACCGAGAAACTTCAGTGAATCCCGAACCGATTCGGGACTGAGTGAAATCGCTCAGCGCGACGGAGAATTCTTTCACGCGAAGTTGAGAATACGGCCGGGCGGCTCGCGTATTGCCGCCCGGCGCGCCTAAAATATACCCAGCAAAACGCCTCGGCGTTCCGCACTGCCAGATCCCTTTGGGAAGTGCTACTTGCGCAGCTTGAGTTTCTTGGTCACCGCCTGGTAGCGGCTCAAATCTTTGCTCTGCAGATAGTCCAAAAGACGGCGGCGCTGCCCCACCATCATCAACAGTCCGCGACGGGAGCTGTGGTCCTTGATGTTGTTTTGCAAATGCTCCGTCAAATGGTTGATCCGTTGGGTCAACAGCGCGATCTGCACGTCCGCGGAACCCGTGTCCCGCTCATGGAGCTTGAAATCAGTAATCGTTTTTGCCTTCGCTTGCATGCACTCTCAATCAATCTCTTAATGCTATAATTCCACCAGCATAGTTTCCGCCCGGGACCATGTAAAGGACTTTGTGGAAGTTCTGAATTGCCGCGTGGGCGGGGTTCCCTTGACGGCGGCTTGCGTCGGCGGAAAGCTGGAGGGCTGGCTGCGCGAGCGGAGCCTTTCGTGCCGATGCCGGTTCAATTTGTTTCGATTTTCTCCACGGCGATTCAGTGGGTTGGACCATGGTGACGACGTCACCTTGCGCCGGCCTCGAACCACAAAGGGTTTCGTCCGAAAAGCGGCGCATTTCACGAGATTCTCTGTGTTTTTCTTCCTTGGCATGGCACTAGCTTAAAAGGGGCAGACCACCGAACGAAGAGAGACGGCTTCGCTCGGAACGAGGGCGCCGGGGGATCAATGAAGAGCCGAAGCATTCCGGGAGAGACATCCCGAAATTCGACCCTCGTCGCCATAGAGAACAATCAACCAGGAGGATTTGCGGGATGAAAGAAAAATTGAGGAACTTACTGATCGTCGATGCCGACGCATGGGCGCGGCAAGCGGCCAAACAGGCTCTGGAGTTGAGGCGATACCGGGTACTGCTGGCGCGCGATGGGGCCGAAGCGATGGAAATCGTGTGTTCGCAAGCGCCTGACCTGGTCGTGCTGGATTTGCAACTCGGGCGCGATGACGCGTGGCAAATCCTCCGGGAAATCGGCCGGGCGCATCCCGGCGTGCCGGTCGTCCTCACCACGGGACAGGCGGGGCAACGCGGCCGAGCAGTGAGGGCCGGCGCCCAGGCGCTGGTGGAAAAGCCATTTGAAGCGAATGCTTTTCTGCTTTTGATCGAGGAATTGCTCCGTCAGGCGCCGGAATTGCCGCGGCGCGTGACCGGCAGGGAGGAGTGCTGCCATTTTCTGCCGCGGCGGTTCGATCTGTGCCTGGTCAATTTGGAGGAGCGATACTGCGCTCCACTACCGTTGCCAGAATTCCGCCTTCGGCCCAGCCACAGCGACGTCCTGGACGTGCGCTTGCGGAGCGGAAACCCCGGATTGAGCGATCCGCGATCGAAGCGTCGGTTTGCCGAGGCTCATGCCTGATCCAGGCGGCGTTTCCGCTGGTGTTGGCTTTGCGCTGCCGATGCCCGCGGCCGGCGAGGGAAGTCCCAGACCGTGCGGAGGGGGAGAATGCGACACCCCGGGATGCCGCATTCCACCATTTGTCGGC
>JBDHQH010000212.1:0-2783 GCA_039806935.1 Verrucomicrobiota bacterium | reverse complement strand
CAACCTTCGGCTCCGGAGGCCGACGCTCTATCCAATTGAGCTACTCGCGCGCCGGGGCAACATTAGGCCAGAGCCTGAGACTCGGCAACCGGAATCCGCCCCGGGCGCGCGCCGGGTTGGCGGAGACGCCTGGCCCGAGCGTCCGGCCGGGGTGGTCGCAAACGCCAGCAGTGTTCCGGAAACGTCCCGGCGCTTTTCCGCAATGCAGTTGCTCCTCTTTGGAGGGTGCGGCAAAATGGGAGCGCATGACTATTGCCGATGCGCCCGCGGGGTATTCGCGCCGGGAGACGGCCGGCGCGCGCCGGCTGGCCTGGGCGTTTGGCCTCTCGCTTTTGCTGCATCTGCTGCTCGGCATCGGCTGGTATTTCGATCAAAAATATCATTGGCTCGACCAACTGCCTTTGCCGCAATGGGTCAGAGCGACGAAAATGCTCACTGAACTCGTGAGGAAGGAGCAGCCGGCCGCGGAGCGGCGCGCGGACTCGGCGCCGCCGCTGATGTTTGTCGAGGTAAATCCGGCTCAGGCGGTCGCTGAACCGCCCGCAGAGGCCCAGTATTATTCAGACAAAAGCTCGCGCGCGGCGAATCCCGAGGCGGACCGGGATGTGGGTGTGCCTAAAATCACGGGTGAACAGACGCAGGTGGCCAAGACGGAGGATGTGCCGCGCGAGAAGTTTGTGCCGTTGCAGCCGTCGCTTCCGGCGCCCGCGGCGGCGGAGGAGCAGCCGGAAAGGAAGGCCCGGCCGGCCCAGCCGCCGGGCGACCTGGCGCTGGCAAAGCCGGAGGTCACCGTCCATCCGGACCAGGGACAGGCGGCGCGCTCGCGGCCGCGCACGATTCGCGAGGCGCTGGCGCGGCAGGAATCGAGCCGCATCCCGGGGCAGAAGATGAAGCAGGAGGGCGGGGTGAGCCGGCGCCTGGAGTTCGCCGCGCTGGATGCAAAGGCCACGCCGTTCGGGGCGTATGACGCCGCGCTGGTGGAGGCCATCTCGCAGCGCTGGTACACGCTGCTGGACCAGCGGGACTACGCCTCGGACAGCCGCGGGCGGGTGGTGCTGCAATTCCGCTTGCATTATGACGGGCGCATCACCGATATGAACGTGGCGGAGAACACGGCGGGCGAGGTGCTGGGGCTGATTTGCCAGAAAGCGGTGCTGGATCCGGCGCCGTTTGCGCAGTGGCCGGGGGATATGCGGCGGATGATGGGAGACACGCGCAGCATTCAATTCACTTTTTATTACAATTGATATGGAACTATTGGTAATCGGACTGCTCGCGCTGACCTCGATCGTGGGGCTGGCTTTCATCATCGAGCGCGGCCTGGCGCTGCGCTGGCGCCGGGTGGTGCCGCCGCCGGTCGAGGTGGCGCTCGAGGCGTGCCGGGACAAGGCCGATCTGCCAGTGCTGCGCCGGGTCTGCGAGCAGCATAAAGCCCCGATGAGCCGGCTGTTGCTGCTGGCCATCGAGCGCCTGGACTGGCCGAAGGCGGAGAACGCCAACGCGCTGCAAACGCGCGCCCGGCAGGAGGTGGCGCGCCTCGAGCGCGGCCTGGTGGTGCTCGAGATCATCGTCGGGATCGCGCCGCTGCTCGGGCTGGTGGGGACGATTGTCGGCATGATGACCCTCTTCGGCGACATTGGCCACGCCGGGCTGAGCGACACGGCGCGGCTGGCCAAGGGGATCGCGCTCATCCTCAACGCCACCCTGATGGGCCTGCTGATCGCCATCCCGTCCCTGATTTTCTGGAGCTATTACAACAAGCGGGTCGAGACCCTCGCCATCGAGATGGAGACGCTGTGCGACGAGTTCCTGCGCCGCCAGTACCGCGAGGAAAGCGCGCGGGTCTGACCATGCAATTCTACCCGCGCCGCCGCCGCCAGCCGCCCGCGATCATCATCGTGGCGCTGATCGATATTCTCATCGTGCTGCTCATCTTTCTGATGGTCACCACCACCTTCAAACAACATCCGGCGCTGCGCCTGGCCCTGCCGGAATCGACGCAGGCCAAAAAGACCGGCGCCCACGACCAGGCCCCGCTGGTGGTCACCATTGACGCCAAAGGCAACTTGCGGCTGGGCGCCGAAGGCACGCCGGTGACGGTGGAGCGGCTGCGGGAGACCCTGCAGGCGGCGGCGGGGAAACAACCCGGCCTGCAACTCGCCATCAGCGCGGACAAAGCCGCGCCCTTCGGCCAGATCGTGCGGGTGATGGATGCGGCCAAAGAGGCGAACATCAAGGCGGTGAACGCCTTCACCAAAGAGCCGGGCAAGTAATCAAGCCGGCGCTTGCCGGCGGCAGTCGGCGCAGAAAAAGCGCGCGCCGTCGAAATAGGCCTTCGCGCAAACCATGCGCGCGCCGCAGCGGTCGCAAAACTCGTAGGCTTCGCGCGGATCCAGGCGCACCGCGATCCAGACCGCGCCGTGCGCCCGGCGCACGGTCTCGATCTGCTCGGCCACATGATCCCGAAGGTAATCAAAGACCCGCGCCCGGCAGCGGTCGTCAGTAAACTCCCAGCGCGAAGCCGTCCCCGAAAGGTACTGCCCATCATCATTGATGATGAGCACTTTGATGGGGGCGGCTTCGGACATAAGCAATGGCGCAACGAATCAACGATTGAGCCAGGGACAGTTCCCCAACTACGGCGGTCAGTCAAGGCAATTCGAGCGGATTCCCAGGGAAAATGCGGCGTCTCCGGGAGTTGGCGGTCCACGCTTTAGCGGGCCGGGGCGCCCCTCGCCAAAGGCCGGCGCCTGAATCTCGAAACCTGCTAAAGCGCGGACTGC
>JBDHQH010000071.1:0-17870 GCA_039806935.1 Verrucomicrobiota bacterium | reverse complement strand
CCCTTTCCGCCGCCGCCCCCTCTCGCTGGGGAGTTACCCCGCCGCATGCCGGAGCGCCTGGCCGGCCTTGGCGCGAGTGTGCCGGCCCTGGTCAATCACCAGAATGCCGTTGACCAGCACGTAGGGAATGCCTTCCGGGTAATGGTGCGGATCGTTGAAGGTGGCGGTGTCCTGGACGGTTTCGGGATCGAAGACGACGACGTCCGCCCAATTGCCGGGGCGCAGCAGGCCGCGCCCGGCGAATTGGAAGGTGGCCGCCGGGAGGCTGGTCATTTTGCGGATGGCGTCCTCGAGGCGCAGCACTTTCAACTCGCGCACGTAACGGGCGAGGATGCGCGCGTTGTTGCCGTAGCCGCGGGGATGCGGCACGCCCACGCCAAACTCCCGCAGTCCGCTGTCCGACGCCACCATCGTGTTCGGGTGCCGCAGGAACATCTGGAGGTCGTCCTCGTGGATACCGTGGAAAACACCCGAGGCGCCCCCCTGCCGCTGGATTTCCAGAATCATCTCCGCCTGGTCGTCGAGCGTAGCCGCGCCGCGTTTCAACCGGGCGGCTTCGACGATGTTCAAGCCGTTCAGGCTGGGATCCGCCCGGCACGAGGCGATCACGGCGTAGGCAAAGGAATCGCGCCCGCCGGCGCGCAGGCTGCGTTTCATCTGCTCGATCATGCGCGCTTTTTGATCCGGATCGGCGAGCCGCTCGAGGAATTTCCGCTGGCCGCCCTCGCGGGCGTCGTCCGGCACGAGCTGGCTGAGGCCGGTGCTCGAGGCGGTGTAGGCGTACTGATCCTGGGTGAGGTCGATGCCCTCGGCGCGGACTTGTTCGAGATAATCCAGCACGCGCCGGGCCTGGCCCCAGGCGGCGGGGCCCGAAAGTTTGATATGCGAAACCTCGGCGCGCATGTGATTGGCGCGCGCGACGCTCACCACCTCCTCGAGGGCCTCGAAAATTTGCGAGTTTTCATGCCGCATGTGGCTGGTGTAAATGCCGCCGAAAGCGGCCGCGGCGCCAGCCAGCTCGATGATCTCCTCCGTCCTGGAAAACACACCGGGATGGTAAATCAGCCCGGTCGAGAGTCCGGCGGCGCCATCTTTCATGGCCTGGGTCACGATCCGCTTCATTTCGGCCATCTCGGCGGGGGTCGGCGGGCGGTCAAAGCTGCCGCGCATGGCTTTGCGGCGGACATCGTTGTGGCCAATGAGGGTGGCGACGTTTACCGCGGCGTTGGTCGCCTCGATTTCGCGAAAGAATTTCGCGATGTCCAGTTCCGAACTGCCACAGTTGCCTGCCACCACGGTAGTGACCCCCATCCGGACGAAGTTTTCGGCCAGGGGCATTTCGGCAACCTCATCCGCGTGAGTGTGAACGTCGATGAATCCGGGAGCAACGACCAGGCCCCGGGCGTCAATCTCGCGCCGGCCTTTGCCTTCGATGCGGCCCAGGGCGGCGATTTTCCCGGCTTGAATGGCCACATCCGCATGAAAAGCGGGGTTGCCCGTGCCATCGGCCACGCGGCCATGGCGAAGGACGACGTCATAGTCCGCGGCGGCCAGCGAGAGCGCGCCGGCCAAAGCCGCCATTGCGGCGAGAAGGCGATCCATGCCGGAAATGTTATCGCGTCCCGGAGGATTTGAAAACGCGGAATTACCGCCCCGGCGCGGGGGCGAGCTCGGCCGTCCTGAAAAAGTCCAGGGAGGCGATTTGCCGGCCCGCGAGTTCCCCCTCTTGCCAGCGGATGGCCAGTGATTCATCCTGTCCTCATGGCGTTTGACTATGAGGTGGCGGTCATCGGGGCCGGCAGCGGCGGTTTCGCCGCGGCGCGCACAGCGGCGGGGGAAGGGCTCAAAACCATCGTCTTCGAGGGCGGAGAGGAAGTCGGCGGGCTTTGCATTTTGCGGGGCTGCATGCCCACCAAGGCGCTGCTCTACGCCGCCGAAGTCATGCACGCCGCCCGGTCGGGCGACTTTTGGGGCATTCGCGCCGAGGAGGTGTCCTTCAACTTCACGCAGGTGATGGCGCGCAAGAACGCCCTGATCCAGGATTTCGCCGAGCATCGCGCGCGGCAGTTGCGCTCGGGTAAATTCGAGTTCGTCCGCGCCCAGGCGCGCTTCACCGATGGCCATACGCTGGAACTGGACAACGGCAAACGCGTCACCGCCGCGCATTTCATTCTCGCCACCGGCTCGACTCACGCCCCCAGCCCGCTGCCGCAACTGAACGGCCTCGATTGCCTGAACAGCGACACCGCGCTGAAGCTCGAGCGCCTGCCCAAATCGCTGATCGTGCTCGGCGGCGGCGCGGTGGCGGTCGAATTTGCGCAGTTTTTCCTGCGGTTCGACGTGCGCGTCACCTTGATCCAGCGCAGCCCCCAGGTGTTGCGCGAGTTCGACAAGGACGCCGTCGAGGAACTGGATCGGGCGCTGCGCCGGGAAGGTATGACGCTCCACACCGGCACCCAGCTCCTGGACGCCAAGCGCGCCGGCTCGCAAAAAGAGGTCACCTTCGACCACCAGGGCAGGACGGTCCGGGTTCACGCGGAGGAAGTGCTTTGCGCCCTGGGCCGGACCCCGAACATTGGCGGCTTGAATCTCGCGGCCGCCGGGGTCGAAGTCGAGCACAACCGCATCGCCACCAACCCGTGCATGCGCACCTCGGCGCCGCACATTTACGCGGCGGGTGATTGCACCGGCCTCCACGAAATCGTGCATGTCGCCATCCAGCAAGGCGAAACCGCCGCCTTCAACATCGCCCATCCGGACCGGCCCAAAGCCATGGACTACCGGCTGCTGACGCAAGTCGTTTTCACCGATCCGCAGATCGCCACCGTCGGCATGACGGAGAAGCGCGCGCAGGCCGCCAATGTCCCCTTCGTCTCGGCCAAATACCCGTTCGACGACCACGGCAAATCAATCATCATGAATGTGCGGGAGGGTTTTGTGAAATTGCTGGCCAATCCCCTCACCGGCGAAATCATCGGCGGATGTTGCGTCGGCCCGCAAGGCGGTGAATTGATTCACGAAATCATCGTCGGGATGCAAAAACGCATCACCGCGGCGGAGTTGGCCGCCACGCCGCATTACCATCCGACCCTGGCCGAAATCTGGACCTATCCCGCGGAGGAGCTGGCCGGGCAGATCTCCACCCCAGCCTGAGGCGCGCGGCTGCCCCGGCTGGACGCCTGAGCCAGGCGAAAGTGGAAACCTCCATCGCCGCGCGGCTGCGAGCTCCGCGCGCGCGTTCCCCCGGCTTGACCGGATGTCTGCGAATTTCGCATGCTCCTTTCGCTTTTATGGCTATCAGTCAGGAACTCGCCGCGAGTCTCGGGCGCATCGTGGGCGGCCCCAACGTGCTCACGAGCACGGAAGACTTGATTCCCTATTCCCTGGACGGCACCGCCGCGCTGCGGCAGATGCCCGGGTGTGTCGTTTTCGCGCAAACCCCGCGGCAAATCAGCGACCTGCTCCAGCTCGCGAACACCCTGAAAACACCGGTGGTCACCCGCGGCTCGGGCACCGGCCTGAGCGGAGGCAGTCTGCCCGTGCCGGACGGGCTGGTGCTTTGCCTGGCCAAAATGGACCAGGTGCTCGAGCTGGATCGCGCCAACCTGACTCTGCTGGCCGAGGCGGGAGCGACCACGCAGGCTGTTTCCGACGCCGCCGCCGCCGCCGGCCTGTTCTATCCGCCCGACCCCGGCTCGATGAAAATCTCGACCATCGGCGGGAATGTCGCTGAAAACTCGGGCGGCTTGCGCGGGCTGAAATACGGCGTCACCCGCAACTACGTAATGGGCCTCGAGGTGGTGCTGCCGGATGGGGAAATCGTCTGGACCGGAAACAAATGCGTCAAGGACGTCGCCGGCTATTCGATGAAAGACTTATTCATCGGCTCGGAAGGCACGCTCGGGGTGATCACCAAAGTGCTCTTGCGGCTCATCCCGAAACCGGCCGCGAAACGGACCCTGGTGGCCACCTTCGCGCGCATGGACCAGGCCGCGCAAACCGTCTCGGACATCATCGCGAGCCGGATCATTCCCTGCACGCTCGAGTTCCTGGATCGCACCACCATTCATTGCGTCGAGGATTTCGCCAAAGTCGGTCTGCCGCTGGATTGCGAGGCGCTGCTGCTCATGGAGACGGACGGACACCCGGCGGCGGTCGCCGAGGAAGCCGGCCGAATGGAGGAAATCGCCCGGCAAAACGGGGCCGCGCAAGTGCGCGTAGCCGCGGACGACGCCGAGGCCGCCCGGCTGGCCACCGCGCGCCGCAGCGCCCTGTCGGCGCTCGCCCGCGTGGCGCCCACCACCATTTTGGAGGATGCCACCGTGCCGCGCAGCGAACTGGCCGGCATGATCCGTTTCGTCGAGGCGACAGCCAAAAAACACCAGTTGCGCGTCGGCACGTTCGGGCACATGGGGGACGGCAACCTGCACCCCACCTTCCTGACCGATGAACGCGATCCTGACCAGATGAGGCGCGTCGAGGCGGCTTTCGAGGAAATCTTCGACGAAGCCATCCGCCTGGGCGGCACGATCACCGGCGAGCATGGCGTGGGGATCGCGAAGAAAGGATTCCTGCCGAAATTCGCGGGCGAGCCGCAAATGCGGCTGATGCGGGATTTCCGCCGGACCCTTGACCCGAACGGGATTTTGAATCCCGGAAAAATGTTTGATCTGTGAGCACCCCCGCGCCTCCCGCTCCCACCCCCGCCCCGGCGGCGGCGCCGCGCGACGCCCGCCCGCCCGGCGCCGGGTCGCGGTCGCTGCTCCAAACCATGGACTACTCGCTGGTCCAGCAATGCATGCACTGCGGCTTGTGCCTGCCGGTCTGCCCAACCTACAACGCCACCAAAGTCGAGCGCAACAGCCCGCGGGGCCGGATCGCGATCATGCGCGCCATCGCCGATGGCCGCTTCGAAATGAGCCGGACTTTCGCCGACGAAATGTATTTTTGCCTCGGCTGCCTGGCCTGCATGACCGCCTGCCCCGCCGGGGTGAATTACGCCGAGCTCTTCGAGCGCGCCCGCGCCGACGCGGAAACCTCCGGCCTGCTGCGCCACCCCCAACGGAACCTGATCCGGGCGTTCACCATCCGGTGGCTGTTCATGGACTTGAGCCGGCTGAAACTGGCCGGCTCGTGCCTGCGCCTTTATCAGCAACTTGGCCTCCAGGCCTTGGTGCGGAGCAGCGGCATCCTCCGGCTGCTGCCCGCCCGCTGGCGCGAGTTGGAGGCTATGACGCCCGCCATTCAGGCAAAGTACTCGGACGAGCTGATCGCCCCCGTCACGCCCGCCCGCGGCCCCAAAAAATACCGGGTGGCGCTCCTCGCCGGCTGCGCCCAGGACCTGATTTACAGCGATATCAACCGCGATACCGCGGAGGTGCTGGCCTGGAACGGCTGCGAGGTCATCACCCCGCCCAATCAACATTGCTGCGGCTCGCTGCACATGCACAATGGCGAGTGGAACCCCGCCCGCGAGCTCGCCCGGCGGCAAATCGAACAGTTCCCGCCCGAGCGATTCGACGCGATTATTTCCAACGCCGGCGGCTGCGGATCCCATCTGAAGCATTACCATAAACTGCTGGCCGACGATCCGGAGCTCGCCGGGCGCGCCCGCCTCTGGGACGCCAAGGTGCGGGATATTCATGAATGGCTCGCCCAGATCGGCCTCCAGCCGCCCGCCGGCGGCCCGGCCCAAACCGTGACGTATCACGAATCCTGCCACCTCTGCCACGGCCAAAAAATCGTCAGTGAACCCCGCCAACTCTTGCGCGCCATCCCGAACCTCACGTTGGTCGAACTGCCGGAGAGCTCCTGGTGTTGCGGCAGCGCGGGCGTCTATAACATCATTCAGCCCGAAATGGCCGGGCAGCTCCTCGAGCGCAAGCTGGCCCGCATCCGCTCGACCGGAGTAAGCATCGTCGCCACCGCAAATCCCGGCTGCCTGCTGCAGCTCGTCAACGGCGCGCGCCAGCGCGGCATCCCCCTGCGGCTGGCCCACCCGATCACCCTCCTTGCAGAAGCGTATCGCGGCGGCCCGGAACACCAAACCGCAAGCGGCCACCCCCGCAACGCCGCAACTCGCTAACCCCCGGGGCGCCGCCGGGATAAACCAGAGCGGCTGCGGCGGTTCGCGAAAACCGTGGTCCGCCACCCCGAGGATTTTTCTGGAATTTCCCCGGTGGTTGTGGCGTGATGCAGAGATATGCATACCTCTTCCGGTTCGGGAATTTCCCGGCGGCGATTCCTTGCCGCGGCCAGCCTCGCCGTGGTCGCGCCCACGATCATCCCCTCCAGCGCCCTGGGCCGGGGGGGAAGGACAGCGCCCTCCGAACGCATCACCATGGGGGTGATCGGCTGGGGCATGCAGGGGCCGGGCAACACCGCGGCCTTTCTGCGTGAGCGGGATTGCCAGGTGCTGGCGGCCTGCGACCTGGATAAAAACCACCTGCAGAGCGCTCTCGCGGCGATCAACGGCCACTACCAGAATCAGGATTGCCAGGCTTACCACGATTATCGCGAATTAATGGAGCGGGCGGATCTCGACGCGGTCATGCTGGCGGTGCCGGACACCTGGCACGCCTTGACGGCCACCGAAGCGGCGCGGCGGGGAAAGGACATTTATGGAGAGAAGCCGCTGGCCCGGACCATCGCCGAACAACAGGCCATCGTGAAGGCGGTGCAAAAGCACAAAATCATCTGGCAGACAGGCTCCTGGCAGCGTTCGCAAGCCCCCTTCCGAAAGGCCGCCGAAATCGTGCGCAACGGACTGATCGGCAAAATCACCCGAGTCGAGGTGGGGTTGCCCGCGGGGCATCACGACTTCGCGGGGACCGGCAAGAAGATGACCGCCACCCCCCCGCCGCCCGAGCTGGATTACGAGATGTGGATCGGCCCCTCCAGAATGGAACCCTACATTGAAGGGCGCGTCCACATGAATTGGCGCTGGAACTACAATATCGGCGGCGGCCAATTGCTGGACTGGATCGGCCACCATTGCGACATCGCCCATTGGGGTATGGATTGCGACAACAGCGGCCCCCTCGAGGTCGAGGGCTACGGCGAGTTCCCCCCCGCCGATGCGGTCTGGAACACCTGCACCAAATATCGCATCACCTGCCAGTATCCGGGAAACATCACCATGATCATCGCCGGCGGCCATCCCGATATCCGCAGCGGGACGAAGTGGATCGGCACCGACGGCTGGGTCTGGGTGGATCGCGGCGGCTACGACGCCTCGAATCTCGATTGGTTTGTCAAGCTGCCGGCCCATTGCCAGGTGCGCCTCTACAAATCCGACAATCACCAGCGGAATTTTTTGGATTGTGTGAAGTCCCGGCAACCGACGATCACGCCGGTGGAGACGGCGCATCACTCCGCAATTCCGGGGCATCTGGGCCTCATCGCCATGCTGACGGGCCGCAAGATCAAGTGGAATGCCAAACAGGAAAAGATCCTGGGTGATTCCGCCGCCAGCCGGTGGTTGAGCCGTCCTTACCGCAAACCCTGGAAAACCGTCTGACGTTCGGGCCAGGCCCGCGCTCGCGATTCCCGATCTGCCGCTTTACTGATAAGTTTTCTCCAACTGCCGGATGCGCGGGTAAATGATGGAATTGGTGGGGGTCCGGTCTTTGACCTCGGCAAACACCCGGCGGGCCTCGGGAACGTTTTCGCGCGCCAGCATCTGGCAGTAATCCAGTTCGATCCACGCTTTGCGCGGATCCCGCACGGTGCGGCCGTAGGTCTTGAACCAGTTGCGCAGGCCCTCGGCGCCCTGGCGCTCAGCCGCCTTGAGCGTCGGCTCGAGGCTCTGCGGCAATCCGTCCAATTGCTCGGGAACGATCGCCGTGGCGGCCACCGCTTCCTTCTGCTGCGTTTCCTCCTCGTTCTTCACCCGCTCCCAATAGAAGAAGAGCTCCCAGCCGCCCCATAGAACGACGGCGATGATGGCGGCGGCAATAAACTTAGTCATGATTCCTCCACTCGCTCGATGCGGGCGCCCAGGCCCCGCAGCTTCACATCGATTTGCTCATAGCCGCGATCCAGATGATACACCCGATTCACCTGCGTGGCCCCGCGCGCCGCCAGCCCCGCGATGACGAGAGCGGCCGAGGCGCGCAAATCGCTGGCCATCACCGGAGCGCCGCTCAGCGGTTTGCCGCCCTTGACGATGGCGCTCGGCCCCTCAATCTCAATGTCGGCGCCCAGCCTCGCCAGTTCGCTGACGTGCATGAAGCGCGATTCAAAAATGCGTTCGGTGATGATGCTGATGCCCGGCGTGACGGCCATCAACGCCATGATCTGCGCCTGCGCGTCCGTCGGAAAACCCGGATAGGGCAGCGTGGTGATGTCCACCGGCTTCAGCCGTCCGTTGCGGCGAATGGCGATGTCCGGCCCCTCCCGCTCGACCCTCACGCCGGCGCCGCGCAATTTGTCCAACACCGCGTGCAGATGATCGGCGCGCGCCCCGCGCAGCACCACCTCGCCCTGAGTGGCGGCGGCGGCAATCGCAAAGGTCGCCGCCTCGATCCGGTCGGGGATGACCTCGTGCTCCGCTCCGTGCAGTTCCTTAACGCCGGTGATGGTGATGGTCGGGCTTCCCGCCCCGCTGATTTTCGCGCCCATGGCGGTGAGGAACTTGGCCAGATCCACCACCTCGGGTTCGCAGGCGGCGCTCTCGATGATCGTAACTCCCTCGGCCAGCACGGCGGCCATCATCACGTTGGCGGTGCCGAGCACAGTCGAGCCCGCGCGGCCGCCCAGAAACATGACCGCGCCGGACAGCCGCCGGGCGCGCGCCTGCACGTAGCCGTTCTCGATTACCACCCGCGCCCCGAGCGCCTCGAAACCTTTTAGATGCAAGTTGATGGGCCGCGCCCCGATGACACAGCCGCCAGGCAGCGAGACCGCCGCCTTTCGCAGCCGCCCCAGCAGCGGCCCCATGATGCAGATCGAACCCCGCATCTTGCGGATCAAATCGTAATCGCCCGCGCCTTTGATTTTGCGCGCCTGCACGCGAATCACCCCTGGCTCGCATTGGACCGAGGCGCCCAACCACCGGAGAATCTGGCACATGAAGCGGACGTCGCTCAACTCCGGCGCCCGCCGCACCACGCAGGGCTCGGGAGTGAGCAGCGTGGCGGCGAGGATCGGAAGCACGGCGTTCTTGGCGCCGCTAATGGCGACTTCCCCCCGCAGCGGCACGCCGCCCTTGATCAATAAGCTGTCCATACTTCACGTCGCGCGCACCGCCGATCCGGCCCTCCGCGAAACCCGTCAATCCTGCGGCTGGCGCGCGATTATTATTCTCGGACGCTGAGTGTAATCAGCGCGCACCGCTTCCACAATCCAGTTCTTGGCCAGGAAAAGATCCCGCACCGCCTCCGCCTGCCCATCCCCGAACTCTGCGATGAGTCTGCCGCCAGGTTCGAGATGGCGCGCCCCCTGCTCCGCCAGCCCGCGGTAAAAGCGCAAACCATCCGCCCCGCCATCCAGCGCGGCCCGCGGCTCATGATCGCGCACTTCCGGCTCCAGCGACGCAATCTCCCCGGTCGGGATATAAGGCGGATTGGTCACGATCAGCTCGAAACGCGCCCCCTCCGGCAGAGCCGCAAAGAGGTCGCCCTCGCCGAACTGGATGCGCGCCGCCAGCCCCAAGCGCTCCGCGTTGGCGCGCGCCAGCGCCAGCGCCTCCGTCGAAAGATCCACCGCCCAGGCGGTCGCGCCCGGGCAATGCGCGAGAATCGCCAGCGCGATGCAGCCGCTGCCGGCGCCCAGATCGAGCAACCTCGGGGCGCCGCCCTCCGGCAGGCTGGACAGCCACCGCCAACCGGCCTCCGCCAGCAGTTCCGTTTCCGGCCGCGGTGATAGAACGTGCTCATTGACCTGGATCTCCAAGCCGCAGAACGACGTAAAACCCACGATTTGCTGCAGCGGCACCCGCCGCGCCCGCCGCTGGATCATCTCCCGCAATTGGGCCAGCTCGTGGTCGGTGATGACGCGCTCGAAGTTCAGGTACAACTGCAACCGCGGCAAGTCCAACACCTGGGAAAGCAGCAGCTCCGCGTTTAAACGAGGCGAGTCCACTCCCTTTTTCCTCAGAAACTCGGCGCCGCGCTGGATGCTCTCGAGAACCGTCATTCCCCCAGTCTCGTTCGGCGGCACGGGCGAAACCAAGCAGAAACGCGAGCCGGGCCGGAGACCTTGCCCCAGCGGAGTTGAGCCGGGCGCGGGATCGCGCCGTCCCGCGCCAGGAGCTCCGTTCCGCCTTGAACTCCGGGCGGCGGGTTTCTATCGTCGCGGCATGAAACAAATCTGGCTGGTTTTGATGTTCCTCGCCGTCAGCTTCCTCGGCGTCGCGCGCGCGCAGGATGCCGCCACCGAGGAGCGCCTGAACAAAATTGCCGGACACCTGGAGGATCTCATCGCCCGGCAGACGGTGCTCGAAAAACGCGTCGAAAGCCTGGCTCGCGAGGTGAGCGCCCTCCGCGAGGAAGCGGCTCGGCCCGCCGGCAATTTCGCCAACCAGGAGGATCTCAAACGGCTGGCCGACGCGCTCAAGCAAGTCGATCAAAAGCGGCTGGACGATTACGACAAAATCCGTGAAGAACTAAAAAAACTCGGCAAAACAGTTCTCTCCGCCCCCCTGCCGAAGCGCTCCCCGCCGGAATTGCCCGCCGACAAACCCAGCGGCCCCGAGAAGGGTTACGAATACGTCGTCCAATCGGGGGATACGCTCTCCGCGATTGTCCAGGCTTACCGGGATAAAAACATCAAAATCACCACCGACCAGGTGCTCAAGGCCAACCCGGGGCTCGTCCCGGCACGAATGCGGGTCGGGCAGAAGCTGTTCATCCCGGCTCCCTGAGCACCCCCCCGGGATTGACGCGGCGGTTTTCCCCGCCGCTCACCCAAGGGGCGGCGGCGCCCCGCCCGGCGGCGCCAGGCGCGCGCCACAATCGCAGCAATACCTGGATTGAGGCGGACAGGAGGCGGCGCAGGCCGGGCAATGGATATGCGCCAACTCATGGCGGCGGTGAATCATCAGGTTCCGGATATAGGGGATCCAGGTGAAGGCGTAGGCGAAAATAAAGACCGAGTCACCCCGGTAGAACAGCGCATAGCCCAGGAGCAACAGCGAGCCCAGCAGGCTGAGCCACCAAAAAGCCGCCGGCACCACCACCCGCTTCAGCCTCTCGGTCGCGTACCACTGCACAAAAAACCGGGAGAAAAACACCGCGTTTCCCAGCCAGCCAATGACCTTCCAGACCCCCCACTCGACGCCGAGGAATTTGCCGTGAAACCAGAACAGATTCGTGAGCTGATCCATACCGCGAGATTAATTGATTCCTGAGGCTTGCAAATCCGAAAGCGGAGCTCCCGTCCGGGGATTTCCGGAGGCAGCGGCAGACCAACTCCCCCAGCGGTTCGGTTACGCGGAGGGCACGGCAGTGAAGGCCTCGGGCAGCAACTCGCGCACGGTGAACTCGCGCGCCCGGCGCGGTGCGGCGGTATCCGCAACCCACACCACCGCCTCGGCGGCGTACTCGGCCAGCAACTGGCGGCAGGCCCCGCAGGGCATGGGCCCCTGCGGCGAGCGGGCAACAATGGCCACCGCGCGAAAGCCCCGGATCCCGTCCGTCAGCGCCTTGAACAAGGCGACGCGTTCAGCGCAGCAGGTCAGGCCGTAGCTGGCGCTCTCGACATTGGCTCCGCAAATGATGCGCCCATCCCGCGCCAGCAAGGCGGCGCCGACCGGGAACCGGGAGTAGGGCGCCACCGCCCGGCGTCGTGCTTTGAGCGCTGCCGCAAGCAGGCGCCGCTGATTAGGATTCTCCGGCATAACGTTCCGCGAAGTTTTGCAGCATTTGAGCCGCCGCGTCTTTCACCCGCCCGGCGGTTTCCAGCACTTCAGCGTGGGAGAGCGGAGTCCGGCTCACCCCCGCCGCCAGATTCGTGATGCAGGAGACCGCCGCCACCCGCATTCCGCATTGCCGGGCCACAATGGTCTCCGGCACCGTGCTCATCCCGACTGCATCCGCGCCCAACCGCGCGAAGGCCCGCACCTCCGCCGGCGTTTCATAGGTCGGGCCGCCAACCGCCAGGTACACCCCCTTCCGCAAGTTGAGCCGGGCGGCCTGGCCCGCCGCGCACAGATGCCGGCTCAACACCCGGTCGTAGGCGGCGGTCAGGTCGATGAATCTGGGGCGCCCCTCCAGGGCCGGGCCTCGCAGCGGATTCGCGCCCATCAAATTAATGTGGTCCGTGAGCACCATGAAATCCCCCGGCCGGAATTTCCGGTTGATCCCGCCCGCCGCGTTGGTCAGCAGCAGATCGCGAACCCCGCAGGCGGCCAGAGCGCGCACGGCGAAAGTAACCGCCTCCAGCGAGTGCCCTTCGTAAAAATGAGCGCGACCGCTCAGCGCCAAAACCGGGCAGGCGCCAATCCGGCCCACATACAACCTGCCGGCATGACCACTCACACCGATGGCGGGAAAGCCGGGAATCCGTCCATAATCCAACTCCCCCTCCACCGTCATCGCGCTCAACACATGATGAAACCCGCTGCCCAGGATCACCGCCAGTCGGGGCCGCAGAGCCGAGAGCTTCTGAATTCGTGCCGCCGCGCGTGAGAGCTTCGTGTTCATGGGAATCCGCGACAGGTTCAAATTGCCGGCTCCGCGAATTTCCTTTATCGTTCGCACAGGTTTGTCTCTATGGAATTCAGTGCCGATGAATTTCGCCGCTACTCGCGTCATCTGATCCTGCCCGAAATTGGCCTGGAGGGCCAAAAGAAAATCCGGGCGGCGCGGGTGCTATGCGTCGGGGCGGGCGGATTGGGATCGCCCGCGGCGATGTACCTGGCCGCGGCCGGGATCGGCGCGCTGGGCCTGGCGGATTTCGATCACGTCGATCTCACCAACCTGCAACGCCAACTGCTGCACACGACCAGCGATGTCGGCCGGCCCAAACTTGATTCCGCCGTCCGGACCATCACCGCGCTCAATCCGGGTGTCCAAACTCGCCGGCACGATTTCCGCCTCACCGCCGCCAACGCCATGGACCTCATCGACGAGTATGACCTCGTGATTGATGGCACGGATAATTTTCCAACGCGCTACCTGATCAACGATGTCTGCGTGCTGCGCCGCAAACCTTACCTGTACGGCTCGATCTTTCGATTCGAGGGCCAGGCCAGCGTCTTCGCGCCCCATCTGGGCGCGCCTTGTTACCGTTGTCTTTATCCGGAACCGCCGCCGCCGGGTTCCGTCCCCAGTTGCGCCGAGGGCGGCGTGCTCGGCGTCTTGCCCGGGATCATCGGCACACTGCAGGCGACCGAGGCTCTAAAAATCATCCTCGGGCTTGGCCGCCCATTGCTGAACCGCCTGCTCCTCTACGACGCGCGAGCGATGAGTTTTCGCGAGCTGAAGATTCGGCGCGATCCCCAGTGCCCGCTTTGCGGTGATCAACCCTCGATCACAGCCCCCATTGATTATGAACAATTCTGTGGAACTGCCCCCGCCATGAATGAAGATGAAGTCAGCGTGCGGGAAATGAAGCAGGCCCTGGACAACCCCCGCCTGGGCATCAAGGTGATCGACATCCGCGAACCGGACGAGCACCAGATCGCCCGCGTGGACGGCGTCCCCCTCTGGCCGATGAGCCGGCTGGCCCGGGATTACATGGAACTGGACCGGGACCAAACCTATTATTTTTGCTGCAAGGTGGGCGGGCGCTCGATGCAGGTCGTGCGCTTTCTCAAAAGCAAAGGCTACCCCAACGTCAAAAGTGTGGCCGGCGGGATCGACGCCTGGGCTGAACAAATGGACCCGCAAATGCCCAAATATTGATCGAAACCGGTCGGGAGGTTGCGCTGAAAACAAAAAAAGACATCGTGGCCAACTGGCTGCCGCGCTACACCGGCGTGCCGCTGGCGGACTTGGGCCGCTATATTCTGCTGGTTAATTTCAGCCATTACGTTCACCTCTTCGCCCAATGGCATAACGTGCCCGTTCGCGGAGGGGATCGGCCCATGCCCAACGCCACCGCCAATGGGATTACCATCATCAATTTCGGGATGGGCAGCGCCCCGGCGGCCACGATCATGGATCTGCTGGGCGCGATTTCGCCCAAGGCCTGCCTGTTTTTGGGCAAGTGCGGCGGACTCAAGCGCAAGAATAAACTGGGGGATTTGATTCTGCCGATCGCCGCCATTCGCGGCGAGGGGACCTCGAACGATTACTTCCCCCCCGAAGTGCCCGCGCTGCCCGCCTTCAGCCTGCAAAAAGCCATCTCGACCACGATCCGAAATTACCGCCGCGATTATTGGACCGGCACGGTGTACACCACCAACCGCCGGGTCTGGGAGCATGACGAAGAACTGAAGCGTTACTTGCGCAGAATCCGGTGCATGGCGATCGACATGGAGACCGCGACGGTTTTTATCACCGGCTTCCATAACGAAATCCCCACCGGCGCGCTCCTGTTGGTTTCCGATCAGCCGATGGTGCCGGAAGGCGTGAAGACCTCCGAGAGCGACCGCGCCGTCACCGCGAATTTCGCGGAATCCCACCTGCGGATCGGCATCGACTCGCTCCGGGAATTGATCAACCGCGGGCTGACAGTAAAACACCTGCGGTTCTGAGGTCGGGCGCGTCGTTCAGTGCTTCGGCCGGAGCAGGATCGCCTTCTTTTCCGTCCCCTCGACCTCGACACTGTGGGTTTCGATGCCTGGGTCGTCTTTCAGCGCCTGGTGGATGATCCGGCGATCGAAGGCGGTCAGCGGCTCCAACTCGACCACGTCACCCCAGCGGCGGACTTTTTCCGCGGCCTCCTTCGCCTTCTTTACCAACGCCTCGCGGGCCTGGGCCCGATAGCCGCTCACATCCACCATCACTTTGGGCACCGAGGGATCCTGCTGAAAAAGCAGGCGGTTGGTGATGTATTGGAGATCGGAGAGGGTCTGCCCTTGCCGGCCGATGAGCCGGCCGGAGTCCTCGGTCTTCACCTCGAGCAGAATACCGTCCTCGAGGTGGTGCTCCTCCACCGTGGCTTGAAAACCAAGGGTGTCGAGGATGGTTTGCAGCGTGGCTTTGGGTTCGGGAGACATACAAGTTGAGGTTGGGCCAGATGGCTATTTCTTTCGCTTTTGCGGCGGCACGGGCTTCGGCCGGACGGCTACCGCCGCCGGCTGCGGCTCGGTCGTCTTTGTCAGTTTCGTCTGAATGATGGTCAGAATGTTTTGCACCGTCCAGTACAACGTCAAGCCCGCCGAGAAGTTGTAGAGGAACAACATGAACATCAACGGCATGTAGCGCATGATTTTGGCCTGGGTCGGATCCATGCCCGGGGAAGGCGGCGTGAGCCGCGCCTGCCAGAGCATGGTCGCGCCCATGATCAACGGTAGCAAATTCAGCGGAAAGCCCAGGCCCGGAATCATCCAGATGGTGTCGGGGCGCGATAGATCGGGCACCCAGAGGAAGGAGGCGCCCCTCAATTCGATGGCGCTGCGAATCATGTAAAAAAAGCCGATGAACACCGGCATCTGCAGCAGCATGGGCAGGCAGCCCCCCAGCGGGCTGACCTTGTTTTCCCGCATGAATTCCATCGTCTTCCGGTTCATCTTGGCCGGATCTTCCTTGTATTTCTCCTGGATGGCCTTCATCTGGGGCTGCAAGGCCTGCATCCGTTTCATCGAGCGGGTGCTCGCCTGGGTCAGGGGCCAGAACAACACTTTGATAATGACAGTGATCGCGATGATAGCCCAGCCATACGAAAGCGCGAGGGTGGCGTGCAGCCAGTTCATCGACAGCAGCAGCGCCTTCGAGAACCAGCCGAAAAAGCCCGAGTAGCCCATGATGGCATCCAGGTTGTTTCCCGCCACCGCGGAGATGGTGGCGAGGGTCCGGTACTCCTTCGGGCCGGCAAAAATCAGAAATCGCCGATCGAGGCTTTCCCCGGCCGGAATCGTGGTGGCGGGATACACCATCATCGTCTCGTACGCCGCTGGATTCTTGGCGATGCGCGAATCAGCCTGAGTTTCTCGTTCCGAGGGGCGCGGCAGATCCAGCTTTCGCATTACCACCGCCTCGGCGGGGTGTTGCGGGACCAGCGCCAGCGCGAAAAACTGGTTGTGCGCCGCCGCCCAGACCACATTGCTGTCGCCGGCCCGGTACTCCGCCGGCGGAGTTCGCGGCGTACACATGAAGCCGGTGCTGGAAAAGGTGCTGGCGCCGGAAACCTCCTTCGCGGAGCTGCCGTTATACCACATCAGACCCTGGGCGGAGCCGTTGTCCTGTGCGTTCAACGGAGTGGCGGTGCCCACCACCCATTCCTGCGAGGGCAACGCCACCGGCGCACCCGATCGGTTCTCGATTCGCACGGTGGCGTTCACCAGGTAGTTGGTGCTCAACTCGTACTCTTTCACCAACGCAAGGCCATTGGCCAGCATCCCCTCGGCTCGCAGAGTGTCTCCGTTGGCCGAAAGCTTGTAGTCTCCCACCGGGAGCTCGGCGCCCGGCTCGAGGATGGCCAGGGTCGGCACCGACGCGCCCTGGTTGAGGGTCACCAAATCGGAATGTCCGCCGGCTCGCCGGCCTCTGCCAACCTCCTCCACATAGTCCAGCAACTCGATGGATTTGATGCCCCCGCCGCGCGAAGTGAACACGTAGCGAGCGTTGCTGTTGCTCAGAGCAAGCGTCTCCTCCGGCAAATTCGTGAAGGTAATGGCCGGGCGGGGCTGGGGACGGGGCGCCTCGGCGGGACTGGCCGACGGCGCGAGCCCCTGCGGCGGATGGGCAACAGCCGCCGGCGGGGCGTTGGTCACGCTGGCCGGAGCGGGTTTGGGCGGCCAGAGTTTCATGACCATCGGCTGCCACAGCAGGATGACCACGAAACACAGAACAATGATGACAATTGATTTACGATCCATTAAAAAAATGATCAACCCGCCGGCTTGCTGGGCAGCGGATTGGCTAAAGGCGCGGCGTTGGGGGTGGCGGGCTTTCGTCCGGGCGCCGGGTCATAGCCGCAACCTCCCCAGGGATGGCAGCGGCAAATCCGGCGGATGGCCAGCCAGCTTCCAGCCAGCGCGCCGCGGGCGCGAATGGCCTCGAGCGCGTAAGCTGAGCAACTGGGTGTGTAACGGCATTGCCCGAGCGGCCCAAAGAGAAACACCTTGGCCGGCGAAATCGCATAGCGATAGGCCCGAACCATGCCGATCAAAATGTATTGAACTGGATTCAACCTTTGGGACACTTGTTCTCCAACAATCCCGCTTTCCGCAACGTTGTCAAAACGTCTCTTTCAACCTCGGCGAAACTCCGGCCGGCGATTTGCGGACGCGCCACGAACACCACCTCCACGGGACGCGTGAACTCTCGTTGATGGAGGCGGAAAGTCTCTCGCAACAGCCGCCGCGCCCGACTCCGCGCCACCGCATTGCCAATCCGGCGCGATGTGACGGCTCCCAACCGGCTCGGTTTCCCCGGCGCTGCGCCGAGCCAGTTGATAATGACCCAACGTCCGCCCAACCGCCCGCCCTCGAGCCGCAACCGCGCAAAATCGCGGCTGCGCTTCAGGCGCGAACTCCGGCCAAACGTAAAACCCCGCTGTCCCCCGCCCGCCATGCGCCGGCCAACCTCACACCGGCGTCAAACGTTTGCGCCCCACCCGGCGGCGGTTGCGCAAAATGGCTCGCCCGCTCTTGCTGGAATTGCGGCTCAAAAACCCGTGCTGCCGCTTGCGGCGTATTTTCGACGGCTGATATTGTCGCTTCATAAATGCTTCTGGTTCACCCGTCAGGTCGTGCCTGGAAGACTCAAGTCCTGGAAGCACCCCGTAAACGGAACGGACAGCATAACGGCAAGCGCCCG
>JBDHQH010000070.1:0-18155 GCA_039806935.1 Verrucomicrobiota bacterium | reverse complement strand
CGACCAAGCGATTATGAGTCGCCTGCTCTAACCACTGAGCTAT
The DNA here is from genome assembly GCA_039806935.1 of Verrucomicrobiota bacterium. Classification (GTDB taxonomy): domain Bacteria; phylum Verrucomicrobiota; class Verrucomicrobiia; order Limisphaerales; family UBA8199; genus JBDHQH01. The sequence continues at coordinate 18,112 of JBDHQH010000070.1, read as the reverse complement.
GGGCCCTGAAGTGCCGTTGAGAAAAGTTGAGTTTCTTCAAAACCCAATCTTGACTTTTCTATACTGTTTGTATGACCGATAGCAAATCAGAAAAAGAACCACTGTGGCAAAAACGCTGATTGCGAATCTCGCCCGCAACACTTCGCCAGCCAACTACTATGCCAGAGCCAGGGTGCGGGACAAGCTGATCTGGAAAAATGCTCAAACCCAGAATTCTCCAGCCCCTCGCCCTGCCCGGGCGGGCGCCGATAAAACGTGCTATTCTTTGGGGTATGGAAGCAGTCAGCCGGACGGAAACGGATTCGATGGGAGCGATGCAGGTGCCCGCCGCAGCATTTTACGGAGCCCAAACCGCCCGCGCGGTGGAGAACTTTCCCATCAGTAATTTGCGCTTTCCCCGTCGGTTCATTCGCGCGCTGGGGCTGATCAAGCTGCACGCCGCGGCGGCAAACCAACAACTCGGGCGGTTGCCGGACGACCTCGCCAAGGGGATCCAAAGCGCCGCGCGGGAAGTAGCCGATGGCTTGTGGGATGGTGAATTCGTGGTCGATATCTTCCAAACCGGTTCCGGCACCTCGACCAACATGAATGCGAACGAAGTCATCGCCAACCGCGCCATTGAAATCCGCGGGGGGCGCCGGGGCGACAAATCCGTTCACCCAAACGACCATGTAAATCGCGGTCAGTCGAGTAATGACGTCATCCCGACGGCTATCCATGTCGCGGGCTGGGAAGCCATCCACGAGGATTTGCTGCCGGCTCTCTCCGTGCTCAGGGCCGCCCTGCGGGAGAAAGCGGACGAATTCTGGGCAGTGCTCAAAATCGGGCGCACCCATTTGCAAGACGCCACGCCAGTTCGGCTGGGGCAGGAATTCAGCGGTTACGCCGAGCAGGTTGGCCTGGCCATCGAGCGGTTGAAGGCTCTGGAGCCGGTGCTCACTCCGCTAGCGCTCGGCGGCACGGCGGTCGGCACCGGGATCAACACGCACCCCGACTTCGCGCGCCGGACGATTGCCGGCCTCGCCAGGGAAACCGGCCTGCCCTTCCGCGAGGCGGACAACCATTTCGCCGCCCAGGGCACTATCGATCCGCTGGCGCACACCAGTGGAACCTTGAAAGGGACGGCTCTGGCGCTGATCAAAATCGCCAATGACGTCCGCTGGATGGGGTCGGGTCCGCGGTGCGGGCTGGGCGAGTTGCGGCTGCCGGCCACGCAGCCCGGTTCCTCGATCATGCCCGGCAAGGTGAATCCGGTGATGCCCGAGATGCTTATCCAAGTGGGCGCCCAAGTGTTGGGGAATGACGCGACGATCGCTTTTGCCGCCACTTTTGGCGCTTTCGAGTTGAATACGATGCTCCCGGTGGCGGCGCACAACCTGCTGGAAAGCATCGCGCTGCTGGCCCGCGGCGCCGAGGTCTTCGCCCGACGGTGTGTGCAGGGGTTGGAGGCGGACATCGCCCAATGCGCGCATAACCTCGAGCAAAGTCTCGCGCTGGGTACTGCCCTGGCGCCCGTCATCGGCTATGATCGCGCCGCGGCTATCGCCAAGCAAGCCTGTCAAAGCGGACGGACGGTGCGTGAAATCGCGCGCGAGCAATCCGGCCTGGACGCGTCCCGGCTCGAACAACTCCTCGATCCCGCTCGCCAGACCGAACCGCTGGAATAACGCCTTACACGTGGATCGCCTGGCCGGCGACGGCCAGGGCGGCTTCCCGCAGTGCCTCGCCCAGCGTGGGATGCACATGGCAGGTGCGCGCCAAATCCTCGGCGCTGGCGCTGAAGGTCAGGGCCAGCGCCGCTTCGTTGATCAGGTCGCCCGCGTGCGGCCCAAGGATATGCACCCCCAGCAGCCGGTCCGTCCGGCGGTCGGCCAGCACCTTGATCATTCCCTCCACCTGGCCGAGCGTGCGCGCCCGGCCATTCGCGCGGAAAGGAAACACGCCTTTGCGGTAATCCACCGCCGACTCGCGCAGTTGCTCCTCCGTTTTCCCAACCGCGGCGATCTCAGGCTGGGTATAAACCACCGCCGCGATCGCGTCGTAGTTAACCCGGGGCCGAAGTCCCGCCAAACCTTCGACGCACGCGATGCCCTCCTCCTCCGCTTTGTGGGCCAGCATCGGCCCCGCGATCACATCGCCAATGGCGTAAATGCCCTCGGCGGTCGTGGCAAACTGATCATTGACCGGGATGCGCCCCCGGCGATCCGGCTGGATGCCCACATTTTCCAGTCCCAGGTTTTCCGTGTTCGGCATCCGCCCCACGGCCAGCAAGACCCGATCCGCTTCGAGTGGAGATTGTCCTTCGATGTCCACCACGCACCTTTCACCTTCGGACCGGGCGCCGGTCACCCTAGCGCTCAGGTGAAACTCGATTCCCTGTTTGGTGAAAAGTTGGTGCGCCGTCGCGGCAATCTCCGCGTCCAAACCGAATAAAATCCGATCCAGATATTCTAGAACCGTCACCTTGGCGCCGAGCCGGCGCCACACCGAGCCGAGTTCCAAACCGATGTAACCGCCACCAATCACGATCAGCCGCTCCGGCACGCTCGCATAAGCCAGCGCTTCGGTGCTGGTGCCGACGCGGTCGCCATCCAGCCGCACCCCTGGCAAGGTCGTCGGCCGGCTGCCGGTGGCGATCAAAATAGATTTGGCGCGAATTTCTTGAGTTTCCTTTCCAGAGGAAACACTCACTCGCCCGGCGGCCCCCAGACGGCCATGCCCCTGGTAACGCGTGACCTGGTTTTTTTTGAAAAGCGCCTCCACCCCTTTCGTGAGCATGGACACCACCTGCTCCTTCCGCCGTTGCATGGCAGCCAGATCAAGGTCCAGCGAACCCACCTTTATCCCGTGCGTCGCGAAACTTTCCCGGGCCTCCTGAAAGTGTGCGCTGGATTCAAGGAGAGCTTTGCTCGGGATGCACCCGATGCGCAGGCAGGTTCCTCCCAGCGCGGGCGCTTCCTCGATGCAGGCCACATTCATTCCGAGCTGCGCGGCGCGAATCGCGGCCACATACCCGCCCGGACCAGCCCCAATCACCGCCAAGTCATGTTGTTTGATCGCCATAAAGCTTGGAAAAGTGACTCCCCGTCGAAGGTCTGTAAAGCGATGAAATCCACCGCACCCCTGGCGGATTTCCAGGGGAGATGATAACGCCTCGGCTCCCGGCTATTTCCGCAAAATTCCCAGAAACGTCTTGCGGGCGTAGCCCAGCCATAAAAGGCTGAGAAACCCAATGATCACCGCCTGGCTCACGACCGGAAAGGAGTAGATAATGAAAGCGAACAACCCACAGGCGACGGTTGCCTTGATCAAATCGAGCAAATTCATAACAGGCCCCCGCGTCACGCCAGGCGAGGCGGTTCAGGCCAGCCAACTCGGGTTGGCAAGCCTTTGCCGAACTTTGCGCAGCGCAATAAACGCGTCAACTTTGGTTTATTCCACTTCGCAAAACTTTCAAGCCAAAATAACAAAAATCGACGTCGCGAGGAGGTCGCGAGCGTGCCTGGCCGCCGGCCAGCGTCCGAAACCTTGGATTATGCCCTCATATATGGCAGCGACCACGGCTTTCGATATTGCACCCCAACCAGACGGTCGGCTTGCTTGTCTCCCACGATTTTCTCCTTTTGGGCATCCCAGACCACCTTGCGCCCAGTGCGGTAGGCGATGTTGCCCAGATGGGCCACAGTCGATACGTGATGACCCACCTCCAGGTTCAGCACCGGTTGGCGCCGAGTCTTCATGCAATCAAGAAAGTCCCGAACATGGGCGGGGCGCGGATCGCCGCTGCCGGGTTTGCGCATGGAATCCAGATTGGCGGCCTTGCGTTCGGTCTTCACCTCCCAACCTTCGTCATTGAGAATGATATTCCCCTCGGTGCCGTTCCATTCAACGCCCCAGGAGCGATTGTTCAGCCCGTTATTCAGGCCTGCCTTGTGCTCCCAAATCAATGTGTAGGTGGGAAACTCATACACTGTCACCTGCGAATCGGGGGTCTCCGAGGCGTCGTCAAAAACCAGCTTCCCACCGGTCGAATACGCGCTGCGCGGCGCCTCCTGGCCCGTGCCCATCAACATCATGTTGATGAGATGAACGCCCCAATCGGTCATCAGGCCACCGGCGTAGTCCCAGAACCAGCGGAAATTGAAATGAAACCGGTTCGGATTGAAAGCTCGTTTCGGCGCCGGACCCAGCCACATGTCGTAATCAACGCCAGCCGGTGGGACGCCATCCGCCGGCTTGCCAATGCTCGGCAGCCAATCCAGATAAGCCCACCCGCGCACTACGCTGACCTTGCCGAGTTTTCCCGAGCGGATCAAATCCGTGGCCTCAATAATGTGCTTGCAACTGCGCCATTGCGATCCCATTTGCACGACGCGATTATGCCGCTTGGCAGCCTCAAGCATGGCGCGGCCCTCGGCAATGCTCGTCGCCAACGGCTTCTCGACATATACGTCTTTCCCCGCCTGGCACGCCAGCACCGTGGGCAGTGCGTGCCAGTGATCCGGCGTGCCGATCAACACGCAATCCACATCCTTGCGGTCGAGCACCCGGCGGAAATCCTTCACCGTCTCCGGCTTCGGCCTGCCCTTCCTCTCGCAAATCGACAATCCCTTCGCGATCATGGCATCATCCACATCGCAAATCACCGCGCAATCGACCTCGGGATTCAGCAGGAATGTGGCAAGGTCACCTTGCCCCATCCCCCCGCAACCGATCACACCGAGGCGAATTTTCTCGCTGGCCCCCGGTTCCGCCGCGCGCAGCGAGCGCATAAAGGGCGCTTGAAGAGCGGAAACGGCGAACGGGGTGGCCAAGATGGATTTGCCAAGGAAATCTCTTCGATTCAGTTTCATAATGCGCCTCAAAACTGGCGACATTATGACCAAGGTCATGAAAACCGGTCGAGGAATTTCCGCTCTAACTCACCCCACGGAAACCCGTCATCAGCCTCCGGGCCTGGTGGCGGTCTCGCTGAGCCGGCGCCCGTCGGCCAGCAACCCACGAACCTCCTCATCGGTCGTTTGAATGAAATTCGAATACCAGGCGCCAATTGCGTAGAACGGCTCGGGAGCGTCCACAAAAGCCACCTCGTCGGTTTCGGCGCGGAGTTCCTCAAGGGAATCCGGCGCCCCGACGGGCACCGCCACGATGATGTTGGCGGGCCGCTCCAGACGCAACACCCGGACAGCCGCGCGCATGGTCGCGCCCGTCGCCAGCCCATCATCGGCCAGAATCACAGTGGCGCCTTCTATGCGCGGCATGGGCCGCTCGCCGCGGTAAATGATTTCGCGGCGCCGCAACTCCCGCTCTTCCCGCTGGGCGGCTTGTTCGATCGCTTCGGGGCTGATCCCCAACCGGCTCACGACCTCCTTATTCAGTACCCGCAACCCGCCCGAGGCAATGGCCCCCATCGCCAGTTCCTCGGATCCAGGCGCGCCCAGTTTCCGCACGATCAAGACATCCAACGGCGCACGGAGCTCCCGCGCGATCTCATAACCAACCGGCACGCCGCCCCGGGGCAAAGCCAAAATCAGCAAATGCGGATCGTGGGCGTGGGCCGACAGTTTCCCCGCCAGTTCCCGGCCAGCGCTCGCTCGGTCCTGGAATCGGGGCGCCATGGCTACCTCCTTTGAGCCAGCGGCGCGAAGTGTTGCTCAAACCATTCCGCGGCCATGCTCCCCGCCAATTCCAGTTTGCCCGGCTCCTGGAAAAGATGCGTCGCGCCCGGGATGATTCGCAGCGCCTTTTCACAGTTTAACCTGGAGTACGCGTCTTCGTTGAGGGGCAGCACCGGGTGATCCTCCCCACCCACGATGAGCAACGTTGGGGCGGTGACTCGGTCCAGAGCTGCTCCCGCCAGGTCGGGCCGGCCGCCCCGGGAGACCACGGCGCTGATTTTTCCGCCGAGTTTCGCGGCCGCCTGGAGGGCGGCCGCCGCCCCCGTGCTGGAGCCGAAATAACCGGCGGCCAGCTCACGGGTCGTAAATCGGTCCAGCGCCCATTCGGTCGCCTCCACCAGTCGTCCGGCGAGCATCGAGATGTCAAAACGCAAATGCCGGGTCGCCGCCTCCTCGCGCTCCTCCTGTTCGGTGAGCAAGTCGAAAAGCAAGGTGCCCAAGCCAGCTTCGGCCAGTTGCCGAGCCACCCGCTGATTGCGCGGGCTAAACCGGCTGCTGCCGCTGCCGTGCGCGAAGATCACCAAACCCGCGCTCCCGTCCTCCAGCGTCAGATTCCCGGCGAGGCTGGCGCCTCGCACCGCTATGCGAACATCTTTTGTTTCCATGATCCTCCCCCGAGGCAATAAACGCCCGATCCGCCGCGCTTTCAACCGTTTTTCCTTCCCGAAGACCAGGAAATTCCACTCAGCCGCGGTGGAATGCCCCGATCAATTGCAACACGGCAAAAATGAACGTGGCGATCGCCAGGACCGCGATCAACCGTAAAACTACCCGGTGCCAAAACCGCATGGCTTCCCCGCCTCAGCGCGAGCGCATCACCGGCAAATACCCCCAGCCCATTCCTACCAGCAAGCCCACGGTGTGCGCGGCGTTCGCCACCGGCCCCAGAAATCCGGTGAAGCAGAGCACCAGCCAGATCAACATCATGCTGACGGTCGTGGGATGAAGGTAAAGCCCCGATCCTGGATCCGTTTTGCCGCGCATCCACACATACCCGAGCAGGCCATAGACAACCCCGGACATCCCGCCAAAAGCCGGACTGCGTCCGAAAAAGTACTGCCCGAGATTGGAGATGATCGCGATCACCAACACCAGGCGGCCCAAGGCCAGCGTGCTTTGCCGCCCCTCGATCATGCTGCCGAGATCCCGCAGCCAGAGCAGATTGAAGAAAATGTGCAGAAAACTGAAGTGCAGGAAGATCGGGGTGATCAATCGCCAGATCTGTCCGTGGCGAACCTCGGGCAGCGGCAGGCCGCTCGGGTAGTAATTGCTGATCGTCAAAGCCGCCAGCACCGACTGGCGAACTCCCAGATTCAACGCAATGAACACCAGCGCCGAAATCACGATCAGCGCCAGCGTGAGCCGGCCGAATCCATACACCGCGTACGGCCGAATCAAGTTGCCGCGGTTGTGGATTTTTTTCCGGTAGGCGGTTTCCCGCTTCTCTTGATCCTGACGCAACCCGGCGGCTGCCCGGCTTTTCGCGACGTACTTGGCATCCGCCGGATTGGCCTGAAACTCCTCGAAAATGCGCTCGGCGGGCTCCAACTTATCCTCATCATGCACCCAGACCGCCCACCCCTGCTCGTGGGGCTCGATCTGGTTCTCAATGCCTTGCACATAGAGGTAATCGCCAAGCGTCCGCGCCGCGGCTTCACCCCCCAAATGTCCGATGATTCGCATGCCCGGAATAAGCTAGCGGCAAAAGCGCCCTCGTAAACCTCAAACCGCCGGACCGCGGACCATTTTAGGACCGCCATTTAAATTCACGCCTCTGGCCATGCGCCGCGTGCGTGGCATCGATGCAGCGCAATTCCAACTCCATCCGATCCTCCCGAATCAACGCGCGCACCCACCCGGATGGTTCCGTTGGCCGAAAGACGTAGGACACGGCTGGCAGATTGATCAAATGCAACCCTGAGTCATCCTCCTCCGTGCGCCAGGAGTGGGTATGGCCATAAACGTAAGCTTTCACCTGCCGCCGTGGCCGAATGGTCTCCAGAAGCTGCGCCGTGTCTTTCAAACCCATATTCCCGCCCGTGATTCCGGGGTTATGATGGAGCATCACGATCGCCGGCTTGCCGGCGTTCTCGTCCAGCGCCTTCGCCAGCCACGCCAATTGCTCCGGCCCGAGCAAACCCGGTGTGAATTTCGTCCGCTCGAGCGAATCCAGGATGAACCAATTCACCCGCGCCGTCCGCAGCAGCATGGTTTGCCGATCGGCCACGCTCTGGACGGACGGTTTCTCCTCCCGCAGCGCCTCCCAAAACCGCTCGCGATGATCGTGATTGCCCAGCGCCAGATGGATCGGCAGGCCCCCTTCGCGCAGCGGCCGCAGCAAATCGCGCACCCTCGCGTAATCTGCGCTCTCGCCCGAGTTATAGGCGCAATCGCCGCAAACCAGCACGCCGCGCGGCCTGGCCGTCCAGTCCAGGATCTCGCGCCGCGCCTGCTCGAGGTGTTCCCGCATATTGATCCCGCGGGCCTTCAGCCCGCCATCCGCCGAAATATGGATATCCGAGAGCAAGGCCCACGCCTCCGCCTCGTCCTCGCGGGAAAAGGCCGCCAACGAGCGTCCGCCCGACAAAAACGCGGCGGCCAGCGCGGTGCGGGTTAAAAACTTGCGGCGTGAAATCGGAGCGAGCTGGATCGGCATGGCGAATACACGAATACCCGCCTTCAAGCGCGGCATCAAGCCGCATCCGATCGTCTGGCCGGCAAGCCCGGGGCGTTTGGCTGGCAGGCTCATAGAACGGAGCGGGGTTTGAGGATGAGCCGGAGGGCGTGTTTTGGATGGCGATGGTAGCCTTCAAAACTACTGGCCAGTCGCTGGAAGCCGTCGACAAATTAATCCCGGGCGCGGCAGGCCCCCTGCACCTCCCTTACCGCTTACAATCAAAAGACCCTGGGATTCCTGCGTGCCAGGACGAAGCCGACCGGCTAGCCTTGCCGCTATGGATGTCTCGTGGCGAGCAGGATGGCTCGGGCTGTGGGTTGGCCTCTGGATGCTGGCGCCGATGGCGCTGCCGGGCGCCACACCTGTCCAGCAGCAACTCAACGCGCTAACCGCCGCCGCGCAGGGCAAACGCGTGGGCTTGATTACCAACCCCTCCGGGTGCGACGAGGCGGGAAATCTCGATACGGATTATCTGCTCCACACCAACGGGGTGAACATCACCGCGTTCTTCGCGCCGGAGCATGGCCTGCGCGGCTCGCTGCCGCCGGGCCAAAGCGGTGGCGATTATGTTGATCCGCAGACCGGCATCCCGGTCTATGCGGTGTATGGCGCGCGCAATGCCCCCACCGACGCCCAGTTGGCAAATGTGGACTTGCTGGTGTTCGACCTGCAGGACGTAGGGGCAAGGTTTTACACGTTTGTGTGGACAATGACGTATTGCCTCGAAGCCGCCGCCCGCAACGGGAAGCCCTTTTATGTGATTGACCGCCCCAACCCGATCGGCGGCATGCGGGTCGAGGGTGCGCCGAACACGGTGAATTATGGCTTGGTTGGCCGCTTGGGATCGGGCGCGGCTTTCGGCGTGGCAACCCGGCACGGAATGACCGCCGGGGAAATGGCGTGGATGTGGAATGACGAGTGGATGTCGCCCCGGGCCGAATTGCATGTTATTACCGTCCCCAACTGGAACCGGACGGAGTGGTGGGCCGGTACTGGACGGGTATTCGTGCCGCCCTCACCGAACCTGCGCACCGCCGACGCGGCGGACGTCTATCCCGGCACCTGCGTCTTCGAAGGGAGCAATTTGAGCGTCGGGCGCGGCACGGACAAGCCCTTCGAGCAAACGGGAGCGCCCTTCATTAACGGCTCCGACTGGGCCGCCTGCTTGAACACCAACAACCTTGCGGGCGTGCGCTTTGAGACCGTTGCCTTCAAGCCGACAAGCCCGCCATGGGCGAACCAGAATTGCGGCGGCGTGCGGTTGGTGGTTACCAACCGCGACACGTTCGACCCGATCCGCACCGGGCTGTTCATGCTGCAGACGGTTTATCTGATGTACCCGTCCAACGTGAGTATTACCTCCTATGCGGCTAATCTCATGGGTGTGCCGGAGCTCCAGAACTTGATCAAGACGAACGGCGTCAGCGAAATTATCGCGGGCTGGCAGGCCAATCTGGCGCAATTCCGCGTGCTGCGCCGCCGCTACCTGCTCTACCCGGAAGCTCCGCCATCGTTCGGCTCCATTCGCATGCCCGATCCGCCCCGCGCCCAGGTGGAGTTGTCGTGGGTGGCTCTGAATGGCAGGTTCTATCGCTTGAGCCGCCGGGACAGCCTGTCCGCCCCTTGGAACACGACCGCTGATTATGCCGGCGCCGGCAACGAGCTGACGGTTACGAATGCGCTGGCCCCCGGCGGCGGCTTTTACCGGTTGGAGCTACTGCCGTGATTTCATCCGCGGCGCTCAGCCCAAGCGCGGGCAAAAGCAATTTTGGCCTCTTCGCCATAAGCCGCTGGGCCGAGGATTCTTGAGCCGCCAGACCTCCTGCAGATTCACCCCCGAGGAGTCAGGGGCGCCGTAAGCTGAATGGCGGTGCCGCCTCCCGTCCGGGGGATCGCCTCAAACCCGCCGCCAACGTCTTCCATGCGTTTTCGCATGTTCCTCAATCCATTCCGGCCTTTGGCGGAATCCGACGCGGACATGCCTCGGCCGTCATCCGCAATCTCCAGACGAAAGCTCTCCTTGGCCAGGTCCAGCCGGATCCAGACCGTGGCGGCCCCGGAATGCTTCACGACATTGTTCACCGCCTCTTTGGCCGCCAAAAACACGTTATGCCGCAACTCGGGTGAAATCGGTGTGGCGGGCAACTGCGGCGGCGTTTCCAGCCGGTACTTGAGTCCGGCCAGGGCCAGGTATTCCTGCGCGTATTTGCAAACGTAATTGACCAGCCCATCCAAGGTGTCGTTTGAGGGATTGACGGTCCAGACAATCTCGTCGAGCGCGCGCGTGGTGTCGCGGGCTGTGGCGCAAATTTGCCGGGCATGGCCGGCGACCTCGCCGGGAAGATTCCGATCCGTCTCAGCCAACTCCCCCAGGAGGGCCACCTGCGTCAGGTTGGCGCCAAGCTGATCATGCAGATCACGCGCAATTCGGGATCGCTCCTGCTCGATCGCCTCCTGTTGCCGCATCAAAGCGAGTTGTCGCTGGAGTTTTTGCGTCGAAATGTAATGCACCGATCCGACCACCCCGCCCAGCAATAACAGCGTCAGGACGCTCACAAACCACCAAGTCCGCCAAAATGGCGGGAGTACGGCCACCGCCACGGACGCCCCCGCTTCGTTCCAGACTCCATCCTCATTGCAGGCGGTCACCCGAAACCAATAGTGACCGGGCGGCAGCCAGGGATATCGCGCCGAACGAGTGGTGCCGGACACTTCTGTCCACTGATTTTCGTGTCCCTCCAGCCGGTAACGAATCAATCCCTGGCTGGGCGCCGAGAGGTTGAGCGAGGTAAAATAAAACTCCAGGCTTTCCTGGCCCGGCGGCACGGTCACGAGGGCGGGCGGGGGGGAAGCCAGGGTGTTGGTCATTTGGAGCCGCCCGCTGATGGCCACCGCTTCAATGATCACCGGCGGCGGAAATCGATTCATGCTCGAACGCCGCGGATCAAGCCACACCAAGCCCTTGATGGTCGGAAACCACAAACGGCCGTCCGTGGTGCGGCAAGTCGCGGGCTGTGAGCCCTGCGAGCATTCCTGGGTTGGCAAACCGTCCGTCTTCCCGTAGGCCCGCACGGTGGCGCTTGCCTTCAGGCCGTCGGCCAAGGCGTTTAAATCCGCGCGCGCCGCCCGCATCAAGCCAGCGTTGGAGCCAATCCACAAGTTATCCCGGCCATCGTCCAGCAGGTAGCCAATTGTCCCCCCCGCCAGATCCAATCGGCCAGCCAGGGAGACGCATTTCCCCTCCCATACCCGCGCCAACCCTCCCGATGTCCCCACCCAAAGCCTGCCGCCTTCATCCCGGCAGAGCGCCGCGATGTTGTCGCTGGGCAAGCCGCTCGCCCGGGTGAAAACCGTGTGCCGTCCGGCCTGGATGCGGTCCAATCCTCCGCCCTGCGTGCCGACCCAGAGGTTCCCCTCGGCATCGTCGGCCAACGCGCGTATCGCATTAGCCGGCAAACCATCCCGCGTGGTCAGCAAGTTCCAATTCGTCCCGTCCCATCGCGCCAGCCCCCCCTGAGTGCCCACCCAAAGCGTGCTCCGGCGGTCCTGGAATATGGCCGTAACCGCCCGGGTTTCGCCCGCGCTGCCGAGCTGATCCCAACCCGGAGCGCGAAGGAACAACCCGTTTTGCAGTTGCAACAGACCGCCCGGAACCGTGCCGGCCCAAATCCGATTTTGGCGGTCCGCAAACACGGCTCTCACGCTCAGGTCCACCAAACCTTGTGAATTGGTGTATTGCTCGATCCGCCCCTTCCCGAGCGCGTCGATGCGCTCGCCGTTATAACCGATCCAGAGAGTTTGGCTGGCATCCTCGCATACGGATTGCACGGTGTAGCCGTCCGTCCCGGTGGCGAGGTTGAAATCCTGCTGGCGAATGCGGTTCAGTCCTCCGCCATCGGTGCCTGCCCAGAGGTTTCCCTCGCGGTCAAACAACAGCGATAAAATCGTGTTGTGGGACAACCCGCCGCGCGAGCTGGAAAGCTCGATCGAGGTGCCGTCGGAGTTGAACCAGAAGATACCCTCGCCACCGGTGCCGACCACCAGATTGCCCTCGGCATCCTCGCAGGCGGCGTTGACCGGCGTGCGCCAGCTTTGCCAGGGATAGGAGCCTAAATCCCGCTGCAGCCGGCCGGCTTTCCAGTATTGGATGCGGCCGTTGGCCAGACGCCAATACCCTCCAGCGCGGGAAGACAGCAAATAATCCAGCTTGCCAATCGGGGCCGGTGAAGCGGAAAGGAGATTCGTGCTCCCCGGCTCAGGCAGCGGACGCGCCGACAAACTCCAGTCGGTGGCAATCCACAACCGGTCGGAGTCATCCACCATCACGACCCGGCACCGGCTGGCATATTCCGCTCCCGCGAGCCAATGATCCAGCCGTCCATCCTGATCGCGGTAAAGCTGCCCGTTGGCGGTATAAAGCCAGACTCCGCCGTGCCGATCCTCGCAAATCGAAGCCACCCGGCCCTCGCGGCTGCCCGACTCGAGCTCGAGCCGCCGCACCCGTCCGCCGCCCGCCACCAACACGTCGGCGCTGTCGGTCGCCACCCAGAGATTGGTGCGGCTGTCCTCGAATAATTTGACGATCACCCCGCTCCGCAGCTCGGGCGTGTTGCTTTCATTGAACACCGGAAAGGCCACGCCGGAGGCTCCGCTGCTGGGGCGGCCGAAACCATCAAAGCGCACCAGCCCGTTCATCGTTCCCAGCCAGAGATACCCATCCCGGGTTTGGGCCATGGCGATCACCGAGTTCTGCGGCAGACCCCGGTCGGTGTCCCAGGACTCGATGGAAACCCGCCCGAGCGGAGCCGCGGATGCGGTGATCGCCCAGAGCCACCAGAGGCACAGCCCCAGCTTCCAAGCCGGCGCCGGCGGATTTGGGCGCGCGGGGTGCGCCAGTGTTGCGGGCATCTTCAGATTTGCGAATACGAGGTCGGCAGCCACATCCATTTGCTGATCCGCGAGACGGTGTCGGCGTATTGCGGATCGTCCTTGAGCTTAAGCCAGCGCGGATCTTTGCCAAAAGCCTCCCAGTGCTTTTGGTGCGCCTGCTCGTTCTCCCCCGAAGTCAGGTACGTCAGGTGCGGCAGATTTCCGCCAATCAGCCCGCGCCCATAAAAGACCGGGGCCAACTCGACGTCGCGCATGATCTCGATTTCGCCCGAGTCGAACATGCGGACCTTTTGAGCGGCCTTTGTTTCACTGAAACTCTCGTATCGGCGCAATTCAAAGATTCGCGACGGAAGCCTCTCCCGGCAGTGCGCGGGCAGCCGCAGTTTGGGCATCCCTGAGAACGCCAGCAGCAATTCGCTCTCCATGCCCTCGAGCACCGCCTTTTCCTTGGGCGCCCGCAGGTAGGCTTTGCCGGCGCGCCCATGCGGTTGGTCGTATTGCAGGCCGGCCACCACATCCTGATAAACCAGCAAAGACGGGTATGGGATCAAAAGATACACCGCCATGTCCGGCTTGCCCTGTTCCGTAAACGCGCCAACAGGGCGGATGCCGAACCGGTTCAGTCCGGGAATCAACGCCTTTTCCAAGTAACCATGCAACAGATTCCCGTCCGCGCCCGATTTGAGCCGATAGGTGCGAACCTCGTAGTACTCCCGCCCGTTCAAACGCTCCCCGGCCGCTCCCGGCACAGTGGCCGCCGACAGCCCTCCGGGCGCGCCTAAGCCCGCCAAAACGGAGCTGGCCAGGGAGGTCTTAAGGAAATCTCTTCTCTTCATGGGCACTCATTCTGCCCCCACGCTCCCGGAAGGAAAAGCCTGGAAAATGAACGGGGGGGAATAACGGCTTTCCCGCCGCTGAATACCCATTGACAACCCGGCGTCCAAAGAGCTTCGAAGTCAAATGAAGAAACTACTGCGGCTAAGTTATTTGCTGGCGGCAATCGCCACCGTGCTGGCGGGATCAAACGCCGTTTCAGCCCAAACCAGTCCCGCAACGGACAAGAAAAAAACCAAGGCTAAAGCCGGGGAAAAATCGACGCCTTTCCAGTTAACCTCAGTTGAACCGCGCACGCCCCGGGCGCCGGGCGACTTTGCCATCGCCGTGCTGCCGGACACCCAAGTGTACACCGCCGCGCGCCGGGGGGGAAAACCGGAAATGCTGGTGGAGCAGATCGAGTGGATTCTGGCCAACCGCGTTCCGCGGAACATCGTGTATGTCACCACCGAGGGGGACATCAGCAATGAAGGCAACGAAGTCCCGGAGCAGTGGTGGCGGGCGACCAATGCCCTCTATCGATTAAGCGATCCGGCGCGCACCGGCCTGTCCGATGGGCTGCCCTGGAGCGCCGTGGTCGGCAACCACGACGCCCGCGCAGGCGGCACGATCCTGTTCAACGCCTTTTTCGGCACGAATTACTTTGCCGGGCGCGATTATTACGGCGGCCATTATGGAACCAACAACGACAGCCATTACGATCTCTTCAACGCCGGCGGTCACGATTTCATCGTGCTCGCCCTCACCATGGGAGCTGGGAGCAACCCGGACTTAATGCGCTGGGCCAACGAGGTTTTGCGCCACCACGCCGACCGGCAAGCCATCGTGGTGACGCATTCCCTTCTCGCCCCCGCCGCCTGGCCAAAACCGGCTTCCTGGACCAAAGAGGGGCTGCAGATCTTCCCCGCCCTGACCAACAACCCCAATCTCTTTCTCATGTTGTGCGGTCACCGCTCCGGCGAAGGCCGGCGCCATGAAACTCTCGCTCGGAGCCAGACCGTGGACGTGCTGCTCTCGGACTACCAAAGCTATACCAACGGAGGGAACGGGTTCCTGCGTTTGATGGAGTTCTCGCCGCGCAACCGGGCCATTCATGTGAAAACCTTCTCCCCCTGGACCAGGCAGTGGACGACCAACACCGATGGCTTTTTCTCGATCGCCTGGAATCCCCCGGACGCCAAGCGCCAGACGCGGTGACCAACTCTGTCAGCCGCCCCTCCACGCTGCGCGCAGGCGTTCACCGGGCGGTTCAGTGAATGCCCCCCGTGGGGCCGGCGTCGCGTCTGGCCTTTTTGAAGAGAAAGATGAGCGGCAGACAGGCCAGGCAAAGCACTCCGAATAATCGGAAATTCTCGACGAATGCCCAGAGCCGGGCCTGGTCCAACAACATGCCATAGATGAGTTGTTGTGCCTGCGCCTGGGCGGTCACGCTGTCCGTGTGCTCGGCCAGTTTCCCGGTGAGTTGGGACAAGGTGTTTAAGTAAGCGGGGTCGTAGGGCGTCAAATGCGAGACCATCAAGGCTTGATGCACCTGAGCGCGGCGCACCAGGATCGTGGCCACGAACGCGATGCCAAAACTGCCGCCCAGGTTGCGCATCAGATTGTAAATCCCCGTGGCGTTGCCGATTTGTGATTGGGTCAGTTGGGAGACGGCCGCGGTGGTAAGCGGGGTGAAAATGAAGCTGATGGCGACTCCGTTGAGGATGCTGGGCGCAATCACCTTCCACATGGAGACTTGCAGGTTGATATGGCCAAGCCAGAACGACGAAACCGCCAACAAGGCAAAACCCACGCCAATCAGGTAGCGATTCCGGATTTTTCCCACCAACCGACCGACGATGAACGTGGTCACGAAAGCACCCAGTCCACGCGGGCTCAAAGTCAATCCGCTTTCCAGCGCCGGGTAACCCATCATGGTTTGCAGAAAAATCGGCAGGGCCGCCGTGGTGCCGTAGAGCACCGCCCCCAGCGAGGCAATCAGCATCACCCCCGCCGCAAAGTTCCGATCCCGCAAAACTCGCAAATCCACGATCGGATGATCCGTGCGCAACTCCCGAACGATGAAACCGGCCAAGCCCGCCGCCGATAGCGCCGCAAACCAGCGAATCCATTGCGAGGAAAACCAATCCGCCTGCTGGCCTTTGTCCAGCACCACCTGAAAGGTGCCCAGCCACAAGGCCAGCAACGCAAACCCCAGGAGATCCACCCGTTCAGCCCGCGCCTGCTTGATATAAGGAGGATCCTCCATAAACGCCTGGGTCATCAGCACGGCGGCGATGCCCACCGGCAAATTGATGTAGAAGATCCACCGCCAGGAATAATTATCCGTGATCCAGCCGCCCAGGGTGGGCCCTAAAATCGGCGCCACCACCACACCCATGCCAAACGTGGCCATGGCCACCCCACGCTTCTCCGGCGGGAAGCTCTCGAGCAACACCGCCTGCGAAATCGGCAGCAGCGCGCCGCCGCCGAAGCCTTGCAAAACCCGGGCGACGATCAGGAATCCCAGATTCGGCGCCATCCCGCAAAGCACCGACGCGATGGTAAACACCGAAATGCAAACTGAAAACAAGCGCTGCCGTCCGAAGCGGCTCGCGAGCCAGCCCGTGATGGGCAGCACAATGGCGTTGGAGACCAGGTAGCTCGTCAATACCCAGGTCGCCTCCTCGGGCGTCGAGGCGAGATTCCCGGCGATGTGCGGCAGGGAAACATTGGCCACCGAGGAATCCAATATCTCCATAAAGGTGGCCGCCATGACCGCCGCCGCGATCAGCCACGGATTGTGGGCGGGCCGCCAATAGGGCGCGGGATTGCTCGTGGACGGCGGCATCTTCCCGGGTCAATCCCCCGGCGGTGGATCCTTGCGGGCCGCCCGCCACCAAAACCACGCGACCAGGCCGGCCAGGCCCGCCGCCACGGCCCATAACACCGCCTCGGGCAGCGTGAACTCACTCACTCGCACTGCCGGCACGACGGACATTCCAGGTCCCAGCACATGTCCCACGCGCGGATCCTCATCGAACAAAATTTTCACCGGCACCCGTTGCACTACTTTCACGTAGTTGCCCACGGCATTCTCCGGGGGAAGCAGGCTAAACCAGGCGCCGCTGCCGGCCTGCATGCTCCCCACATGCCCGCGGAAAGCCGCGCCGCCGGCGGAGTCGATCTTGATTTTCACCGGTTGATTGGTGCGGATGGATTCGAGTTGCGTTTCCTTGAAATTGGCGGTCACCCACAGTTCCGATGGGACTAACACCAGCACCCGTTGCCCGGTCTGCAGGTAGTCTCCCCTCTGCACGGCTTTGCGCGTAACCCGTCCGGCCACCGGCGCGGTGACGCGCGCATACGAGAGGCTCAATTGCGCCGCGCCCAGATTCTTCTCCGCCTGGACGGTTTGCGCCTGCCCGCGAAGATAAGCCTTCTGGGCGCCCTCCACTTGCGCCTCGGCCTGAGCGACCTTGGCCTCTTCGCTGGCCGTCTTCTCCCGAGCGGCTCGCAAATCGGCTTCCGCGCTGGCCGCCACGGCCAGCGCCTTCTCCAACTCCTGCGGTGAGATCGTTCGATCCCCCGCGAGCTGACTCGCCCGCTGGTAGTCTGATTGCGCGCGCTGGGCGATGGCCTGGCTGGCGTCAGCCTCGGCGCGCGATTGTTTGGCGCTCGCTTGGGCGGCGGCCACCTGGGCGCGACTCAACTGGAGTTCGCTCCGGAGCGCCTCCTCGTTGGCCTGGGCCGCCTTCCAAGCGGACTCCCGCTGCTCAACCTCGACTTGGTAATCACGCGGGTCGATTTCAAACAATACCTCCCCCGCCTGAACAAATTGGTTATCATCGACATGCACGGCCTTCACTTGGCCGGATACTTTCGGCGCCATCGCCACCGTCGGACCATCGAGAAACGCGTCGTCCGTCGTCTCGTGCGTGTACGATTCCAACACATAGCTCAGCCCGTAAAAAAACAGGCCGGCCAGGAGGAGGCCACCTCCCACAACCACCAGGGGCCGCCGCCAAAAAGCCCGTTTCCCCTCGCGCCTGGC